>JANXAQ010000324.1 GCA_025062105.1 Thermoguttaceae bacterium | reverse complement strand
GTGTTCGCCACGCATCGGTTGCTGCTGCTTCTAGGGACCTGCCTCGAAATAAGGTCTCTTAAAAGGGTCCCCTTGGAAAAACAAGCAGAACTCCTTATGGCCTCCTTGGGTATCCAGAGGGACTGCTTTTGGGGAATTCCCCTCCAGGACTCATTCCTGCGCCAAGCAGGAATCTAGTGTTCCCCAATGTTTCCCCATGCTCAGAGAAGCCCCGCTAAAGTGGGCCATCCCTCCTTGAGAAAATTCGCCCCCTTGGGAAAATCTTCCGAAAAATTTTTTCTCCATACTTGTCAGCGCAGGGACGGGGGTGATTATACTACAAAGGAACGTGGTAGGTGTGTTTTAGTCCTCTTTTGGGCAGGTGTGTTTTAGTCCTCTTGGGCTTTTCCGGCGGCTGCCTGCGCTCAAAGCCCAAGTTGACTAAAACCAGGAATTATGCAGAGGTTCCTTATTTATATATCCCCTAGATGTATGATTTTCCGAGACTCCAAAGCCCCGAGGGGATCCGGCTTCAAGAACCCCTTCCTGAACTCGACTTTTGCCAATTTCCGGGATGCAGGCTCCGTGGGATGTTCTAACCCTTTGAAAAACTTGGAGTTAGGAAATTTACTGAACAAACAGTCCCGAAAACTTAACTCCTTAAAATAAACTCGACTTTTGCCATTTTTCCTAACTGCTTTTGTTTCCAGGAGTTACGACGAAACCTTCGTTCGTTCACCCAATTTCCTAAGTCCAATAGTTACAAGAATTTAGAACTTTTCCCCTCCGGGAGGAAGCTAGAAATGGCAAAACTCGAGGAAATAAAATAAAAGGAGTTGCAAAAAATCGCAAAACTCGATCTGAAAAGTTGTGCCCAAAAAGAGAAACAAAATCTTGTCTCCCCTCCCTAGTCTTTCATCCCACCTTAATTTTGGGCATCAGACCTTTTCGGAAAGGACTGCTGGAAAGCGGAAAATTCGGCAAAAACCGGTTTTTTCTCCCCTGTACTTTTCGAAAAAATTCCCCTTTAGGGGGGTTAAATTGTTCTGGTTCCGGCTTACCTTCAGCGGCTGCCAGCCAGGCCCTTTGGATGGGCTAGCAGCGTAACCTATGGGAAGGTCATAGGTTTCCCAGGAGCCATTTTGTTTAGGGTCTTGGCCGGGGGCTTAGAAGTTGGAAATGCTCTTCGGGAATGGGCGGCCCGGTTGGGCAGGCTCCATAGCCTCTCCCCCTGAAGCTCGCTGTTATACACCTCTTTGGGATGGATTTACACTAACCACACCAGCAAATTATTGCCCCAGCTAGGGGATAACAAACCTTTCAAAACAAGCCAACGGTTACTTTGGATAAATTGCATAATTTAGGAAAAATCATTTAGAAAATCAGGAGGTCTTTGGTTTCAGAAAATGGTTTGCCTATATTTTCTATTTGATCCATTCTATGTTGTTCAACGAGTTTTCCTACTTTGCCTAAAGTGATGTCCGAGCGTCTGAACTCTAACTTGTGTATAACAGCGAGGGGAGCGGATAGGGGGTTGGAAGGCACTCAGGGCGAGAAAAATCGGTTTTGGGTGCGAAGGAGCTTGAGGATGTCTAAACGAGTATTGTTGTGCGACGATGAGATAGCGATTTTACGGGCTGCGGAGTTTAAGCTGAAGAAGGCTGGCTACCAGGTGCATATTGCTCCCGACGGGCAGGCCGGTTGGGAGCTTATGGAGCGCATGGGAGTGGACATGGTAATTACCGACTGCCAGATGCCCCGGATGAATGGGCTGCAACTGGTTGAGCGGATCCGTTCGGAGCCACGGTGGCAACAATTGCCGATCGTGATGCTGACGGCCAAGGGATTTGAACTTCGACCAGAGGAATTAAAGCAGCGGTGGAATGTGTTAGCAGTACTTCCGAAGCCGTTCAGTCCACGAGAATTGCTTCAATTAGTTAATCGGATTTTAGGCGATGAAGTAGCACCAGGCTTATGTTCGGAGCCGACGGCGGCATCTGGAAGCAATTCGGCCCAGCTGAGTCTCTTACCAGATTTGTCCTCCTTTTCTCCCATGGAAAGTGCCTAGACGGGTATGAATCTTCCTACAGAGGTTTTTGGCGAAGTGGTGGTGGTCCATGCGCCCGAAGAGTTCGGAGCGGATCAAGCGCCAGCAGTATTGGCCTACCTGACCGGACAGGCACAATCTCGCGTGGTGCTAGATCTCGATAATACGGAGTTTTTAGACAGTGCGGGTTTGGAAGCCCTGCTGGACGCCCAGGATCGCCTTCGGGAGCTGGGCGGTGAGCTGAAAATTGCTGTGGCCAATCCGGTCAATCGCAAAATCCTGGAGATCACCCGATTGGACCGGCATTTGGAGGTGTTCGATAACGTATTGGATGCGGTTAAAAGTTTCCGGTAATTTCCCTTCCGAGGTTTGCCTTTTTGATCTCGCCCTAACAGAGGAATCTGTTAGCTCCTTGTAGGTATTGGTGTTAAGAATTGATGGGCAAAGAGTGGATTGGTCGGAACTGCTAGAAACAAAGGCAGTTAGAAGAAAATGGCAAAGGCGGAATTCTTTAGTGCTCCGAAACGGGGATAAATGTAAATATTGACATATCTGCCAAATGCCTCGAGGAATGGGATAATAAGTTCACTTATACGGAGGTACCTTTGGGATGTCCAGTCTCGCTCCGACGGGCACCTCACTCCGATTGGGAGAGCTTCTGGTAGCCAAAGGCTATCTGAAGCCCGAAGACCTCCAGAAGGCCTTAGATCGCCAGCGTCAGGAGAGTCGTCGCCGACTTTTGGGCGAGATTCTGATGGAGTCGGAGCTTTGCACGGAAGAGCAGATTCTGGAATGCCTAGCTATCGAATGTGGGGTACCTTTTGCGAAATTGGACACCCGGCTCTACGATCCGAAAGCGGTGGATTTACTCCCTAGAGAGTACATCGAACAGAATCTGGTCTTACCGTTGTTTTTGGTCCGTGGGGTGCTCACCGTGGCGGTGAGTGAACCGAGCAATCTGTTTTTGATCGACGAGATTCGGAGTCTAACAAATCTTCAGGTACAGATTGTTGCCGCCACGCCACGCGACATCCGGCGCATTATCACCAATCTTCCCAACTCCAAAGTCTTCGTCATCGACGATATTATCGAAGACAGCGGTTCGGCCGACGTAACTTTAATCGAAGAGGCTATCGAAGATATTGGCGATATTGACGAAGGGGTTGGGCAATCGCCGGTCATCCGGCTGGTCAATTATCTTATTTACAGTGCGGTTAAAGAGGGGGCCAGCGACATCCACATCGAACCGGCTGAGCGATGCCTGCGAGTGCGGTTCCGCATCGACGGGCGACTCCATAAATTCCTGGAAGTACCGCTGCGGCTACTTCCGGCCGTTACAAGTCGAATCAAGATCATGGCATCGCTGGACATCAGTGAGCGTCGGTTGCCTCAGGACGGCCGGGTCCATGTCCTCTTGGAAGGCCGAAAGATCGACCTGCGCGTCAGCACCTTCCCCTGTGCGCGGGGTGAAAAAACCGTCATCCGCGTTCTGGACACTCGGAATGTCTCGCTTAATCTGGAAGAGTTGGGTTTTGCTGAGGACATCCTGGCCGAGTTCCAACGCCATATCCACGCCCCTAATGGGATCATCCTGGTAACCGGGCCGACCGGCAGCGGCAAATCCACCACCCTGTATGCGGCCATCAACGCCATCGCCACCATGGAAAACAACGTCTGCACCGTGGAAGACCCCATTGAATATCACCTCCCACTGATTAACCAGTTCCAGGTGCAGGAAAAGATCGGGCTAACGTTTTCCAAGGCATTGCGCACGCTTCTGCGCCAGGACCCGGATGTGATCATGGTAGGCGAGATTCGGGACGAGGAGACAGCCCGCACAGCCATCCAGGCGGCCCTGACCGGCCACTTGGTCCTGAGCACCCTGCATACCAACGACGCCTGCTCGGCGGTTACACGACTAGTCAATATGGGCATTGAACCGTATCTGATTGCGGCCGCCTTGAATATGGTGCTAGCCCAGCGGTTAGTACGACGGATTTGCCCGAAGTGTAAGACCAGTTATGAGCCACCGCGAAACGTCCGCCGAGCCCTAGAACGGATGGGATTTGAAATTCCAACGTTTTATCGGGGCGTCGGTTGCCGGGCCTGCCGAAATACCGGCTATCGCGGCCGAATCGGGGTGCATGAGTTACTGTCCATAACCGAAGAGATGCGCGATCTGATCATCACCAATCCAAGCATTACGGCACTGCGCCAAATGGCCATCCAAAACGGAATGGTTACCCTGGCTCAGGACGGGTTCCGCAAAGTGCGCGAAGGAATCACTACGATCGAAGAAGTATTTTCGATTGTCGGTGATCTGGGAACCCGAGTGGCAGAAACGGTCTCGGAAAAAGCAGTATCTACGAGATAATGAGTATGAAATTTTCGGCCAATAGCAACAAATATCCACCGGCAATTCCTGCCCCAGGCCGCAAGGAGGAAACCGTGTTGCCTGGAAGCAAGAAAGCTCCTTCAGGGTATGTAGGAAAACAGAGAGAACTACACCGCCATTCGGGCGGTAATATTGACCTTCTTGATGTCCAACTTCAAATGCAACGGGTGGAGAACCAGAAGAACCGCCCAAAAACGGGCAAATCGACCCTCTCAACCAGTTAGACCCCTCCTAGTAACGTGCGGATCATAGGGATTTTGTCCTTTTGAAAATCGCTGCTAGCAGGACTGCGCTTACCCAGCAATGACAACAGAGGCCAACAGATGCGCTGCAATTGAAATTGGACACCAAGCCTTTAAATAACCAAGTAAACAGATGCGACCTCCGGCACGCGGGAAAATCGGGTTTCTGCCAGGGGGGATCGCTTTAATTGGAACCTCTGCATAATTCAAAGGTATATTTTGATACCATGTTGATTTCCATCACCTCTACCCCAAATATAGGGTTGTTAGGACTACTAGCACCCTACATATAGTAGGTCTTTGGATGGAAGGCGGCCAAATGCCTACCGAAACAAAAGTTTATAAAGTTCCCTATATGTTCAGAGTTTTGCTGAGGTCCGTTCATTAGTAAGTCAAACCCCAATAAGAGTAAGAGGCCTTTGCAAGCAGAGGATCGGATTTGGGGAGTCGGCTGAACGGTCCCGTTCGTTTTCGTTGAAGAAGCTTATGATGAAGTTTGTATATCGAGTGCGAGACCCTCTCGGAAAGGTGCACGAAGGCCAGCTGGAAGCGGGCAGCTTGGAAGATGCGGCCCAACAGCTCCGCCGAGACGGGTTCTATGTGTTGGACCTTCAAGAGGCGGAAGTCGTCGAGTTGGGGCTATTGCCCCGGCGTGTCTCCAAACAGGAGCTCATCTACTTTACCACGCAATTGGCCCTTATGGTGGATACTGGAATTCCTCTAGCGGCTGCTATTGGGGGTATTCTGGAGCAGGAAACGAACCCCACGCTGCGGAAAGTGCTCGGGGCACTGAAACGGGACATCGAAGCAGGAGAAGATTTTTCCACTGCTCTGGAGAAACATCCCAAGCTATTCGGCCGCACTTATGTAGCCTTAGTCAAGGCCAGCGAAGCTAGCGGGACACTCGGCCCGATGCTGGACCGCATCGCAGGTTATCTCCGCAAAGAGTTAGAAACTCGCAGCAAAGTGCGGGCAGCCATGGCCTATCCGATGGTCATGCTCGGGTTGGCCATTGGCGTAACCATTTTCCTGCTTACCTATATTCTGCCGAAGTTCATTCCGCTTTTTGCCTCCCGGGGGGTGGAACTGCCGAAAATGACCCGCTTTGTCATGGGAGTGTCTGAAGTATTGCTTAACTACTGGTATTTTTGGCTGGGTGGGGCGATGCTAGGGATTGCCGGTTTCTGCTGGGGCCGGCGCACCCCAGCAGGCCGACAGATGCTCGATTGGCTAAAAATCCAAATCCCTATCCTGGGGCCGATGTTCCGCAAAGTGGCCATCAGCCGAAGCCTACGCACCCTAGGCACTATGTTGGCAAGTGGGGTGCCGATGTTGGACGCCTTGCGCCTTTCGGCCGAAGTGGCCGGTAATTGCCACTACGAAAAACTCTGGCAGCGGGTGCTCGAACAGGTAACCGGGGGTAAACGGATATGTGAGGTTTTAGCCACTAGCCCCCTGTTTCCTCGCGTCTTGGTACAGATGATCGCCGCCGGCGAAGAGACCGGCCAATTAGACACCGTCTTGCAACGGGTAAGCACCTACTACGACCAGGAAGTCGAAATGGCCATCAAAACCACCACCAGCATGATCGAACCATTAATGATCAGCCTGATGGGCGTCGTGGTAGGCGGTATCGGGATGGCGCTGCTTCTGCCCATCTTCTCGCTAAGCCGACATCCCTAACGCCAGGCATGTTCCCCAAGCAGAGCTGCCCCGCTGCACCAAAAAAAAGCCTCTTCCCTTCTAGAGAAGAGGCTTCTGACAGCCTGAGAGCGAAGCCGGAGGAATGAAGATCAGACCTTCTCTGGCAGTTCGTAGCCGGGCCGTTTGGGAGTATCTAGATATTTATTGGCCTCGTCGTCGCCGGGGAAGATTTCTTTTTCTGGATCCCAGCGGAGTTTGCGGCCTAGCCAACGGGCGATGTTGCCCAAATGGCAAAGGGTAGCTACAGCATGGGCCCGTTCGACGTTCATGATGGGGTCGTTGCCTGTCTTGACACATTCTAAGAAGTTTTTCATGTGGTTGTCGCTTTCGTAGAGCTTGACTTTGGGGTTGGTGAGGGGTTCTTTGTCCAGATCTTCTGGATCGCAGATGTAGCCGCCGCGCATGACCGTAATCCGGCCTTTTTCCCCCAGGAAGGTAACGCCAGACATGGGGCCGCCGCCCATGATTAAAAGGGTACCGTCGGCGAACCGATAGTGGATCGTAGTTTGCTGGGATCGGGCGTCGCCGCGCCAGCGGGTTTCCGGCTGGGTGTACGTAATGGGTTTATAAGGAGGGACTTTGCCTTCGCGCCATTCGTCGGGTTCCACCCAGATTTCCACTGGGCCGGTTTCATCGGTGCCCAGTCCCCAATTGGCTAAACTCAGGGAATGGCAGCCCCAGTTGACCAATTCGCCGCCAGAATACGGTTCCAGGGACATCCAACCGGGATTTGCCCGTGACATATAAATATCTTCATGATACGGAACTGGCTTCGTGGGGCCACACCACATGTCCCAATTCAGCTTCGGAGGCACTGGTTGCTCAGGAAAACGAGCCCGGAACGGACTAGCAAAATTGTATCCTAAAACGGCATACACTTTGCCGATCCGGCCGTTGCGCACTAACTCGCAGGCATGACGCACTTTGGGATGAGATCGTTGCTGTTCGCCCACTTGGAAGACAACTTTGTATTTGCGAACCGCTTCGACCATTTTTCGGCCTTCGCGGATGGTATGGGCCAGCGGCTGTTCGCCGTAAATATGTTTGCCTGCCTGGGCAGCATGGATGCAGGGCAGATAGTGCCAGAATTCTGGGGTGGCGTAGATAACGGCATCCACGTCTTTACGTTCCAGGAGCTTGCGGTAATCCTGATAGGGGGTGCAGTTTTCTTTTTTTGCCCACTCTTCGGCCCGTTCGAGGTTGACGTCAGCCACGGCAACTACCCGAATCATTTCTTCCGGCATGGGCCCGGAACCGCCATCCACCCGAATCTGGGCAGCTCGCCGACCGCAGCCAATAAAACCAATCCCGATTCGTTCATTTGGGCCTGGTTTTCCTGGCTCCGGCCAGGCCGAGGAAGGAATCAACGTTGGCACAGCCACTCCTCCGGCCGCCATCAAACCTGCCCGCCGCAAAAAATGCCGCCGTGAATAGGTATGTTTGTGTTGTTGGTTCATCTATTGGTCTCCTGGTTCCGGGAATAAAAAAACGACCTCCCTCTAACCGAGGGAAATACCGTTTTCTAATATGCAATACAGCAAAAGGCCTGTCAATCCTTTCCCTGCTATCGGTTGTGGCTGAAATTCTGTAGGCTGAGTGGGCAAGATGGACAATCCAGCCAAAACGAGCCTGCTCCTAGCAAATCCGGCTTGCTCTAGATATCTTTATTTTGCAGGTAGAATCTGAATACGAGACTTCTTGTTCCGG
This sequence comes from Thermoguttaceae bacterium, assembly GCA_025062105.1. GTDB lineage: Bacteria > Planctomycetota > Planctomycetia > Pirellulales > Thermoguttaceae > JANXAQ01. Next base: position 10,271 of record JANXAQ010000324.1, on the reverse strand, counting down.
AAGCTGTCAAAGGGAGAGAGGCTGTGGGATGAAACTGGGGACTGCCTATCTTCCCCATCACCCTAAACTGGCCACAAAAAATCAGCCCCACCCCAGCTATTTACCTACTGATAGGCTTTGAGAAGGCTGCACGGCGCCTGCTTGCCCAAAGCCGAGCAAGTGCTATGATCATAAGAAGTTGAGCGGCAGAATAGCACATGGGCTGCTTCCGATTCACGTGGAGCTTAGGAGAACTTGGATGAGAGCTTCCCAGAGTTGCTTTTGCTTTGGGAATCTAGGCGGAATGGACAGTTATGGGATTAGGTGCCGGAGCTTTTGGCTACTGCTGGCCCTAGGACTGGCATGGGCTAGTTTAGTGGGGCTGGCAGGCCAGAGGGGTTTGGGTGCTGAGCGGCCCAATGTGTTAATGATCCTTACGGACGATCAACGTTGGGACTGCATTAGTCTGCATCCTGCCTGCCGGATTACTACACCGAATATCGACCGGCTTGGTCGAGAAGGTGTCTATTTTCCCAACCACTTCTGTACCACCTCTTTGTGTTCTCCGAGTCGGGCGTCGATCCTAACTGGCCTGTACGCTCCTGCCCATGGTGTACTAAACAACTTTACCGAATATCCAGAACACCTACCTACTTGGCCGAAGGCTCTCAAGGCAGCTGGATATCAAACCGCCTACATCGGCAAATATCACATGGGTGAAGAAAACGACGATGTTCGGGGCGGTTTCGATTGGTTTGTTACCCACAAAGGCCAGGGCCGCTATGTTGATCCAGAGTTTCGGTTTCATGGCGGCCAACGACGCACCATCAAAGGCTATTACACCACCATTGTTACTGACTTGGCTATTGACTGGCTCCGAAACCAAAAACCGGATAAGCCGTGGGCTTTGATCGTCGGTCATAAAGCGCCGCATAGCTTCTATGAACCGGAACCGAAATATGTGCATGCCTTTGACTATGTCAATGTTCCGTACCCGGCCAGTGCCTTTCTGCTGGACGATAAACCGACCTGGTATCAGGAGCGGCTGGAGACCTGGCACGGGCTTTATGGGCCGCTGTTTGGCTATCGGAAGCAGTGGCCGGACCGCTCTGCCGAAGGGGCCGCCGCTTTCGCTGCCATGGTACGGGCCTATTGGGCCACGATCCTTTCCGTGGATGACAGCGTGGGCCGTCTCTATCGGTTTTTACAAGAAACGGGCCAGTTAGACCGTACACTGATCATTTTTACCTCAGACAATGGCTTGCTGCTGGGCGAACACGGTATGGTGGATAAACGCACTGCCCATGAGCCAAGCATCCGCCTCCCTCTGGTGGTCCGCTATCCAGGCCTTACCCCGCCCAACAAGCCTGTGGTGGTCCGGCAGATGACGTTAACCGTAGATTTTGCCCCAAGTATTTTGGACATCTGCGGTCTAGCTCCGTTGCCCAAATCACACGGACGCTCTTGGAAGAAATTGGCCATGGGACTGCCCGACCCCCAATGGCGAAAAAGTTTTCTGTATTGGTACAATTATGAAAAACAGTTTCCCTATACTCCGAATGTGCGGGCGGTGCGCACGGAAGAGTGGAAATATGTTCGTTATCCCCACGGCGACGGCGGCCCCGACCGCCATAAAGCAGAACTCTACCACCTGGTCTCCGACCCAGACGAAACCCGAAACCTGATCGACGACCCCAACTACGCCGAGAGAGTAAAAGAACTTCAGGCAGAACTGGATCGGCTCCTGCAATCCGTTGACGCCCTGCCCGACCCCATCCCCCTAGACGAAGGCATCAAAAAACACCTGCCCGACATGAAAACACGATAAGCTCAACGGATTCAGATTCTGAGGCAAACTATCTCCTTCTGCAAAAGAAGCGGCGGCAAGATGGTCAGTTTATGTAAACAAATGTCTAGTGTCTCTTCTGCTCGGCTAGGATATTGCCTAGTAGCTCAGTTCCTTCGCTGGAAAGAGTCAAATTCTTCCAACCGGCCATTGGAATCTAAACTCGACTTTTGCCATTTTAGGCCTCAGCCCGAAACAGCAATGCTCTAACTTCTAATTATCGGGGTTAAGAAATCTCGGTGAACAAAGGAAAGTTTCGTCTTAACTTCTGGAGACAAACCAAATATAGCGAAAATGTCAAAAGTCGAGCTAACACTTTCCGAGGCTCTGTGGAAACTGTTTCCGGCCGGAAGCCCAATCCCACCAAAACTCCACCAAAACCGACGAACATGGGCAAAACCTCCACCAGGCTCCGGACAACCTTTCAACAAAACCATTTTCTGACAAAATAAGTTTCCCTCCTTCTCCCAAGAGGCTGCAGCAGTTTACAACCATCTAGATTTTCATTTAGTTAGAGGTTTCTTATTTTATCTTCTTCGCTCTATATAATTAGAAGGTTCAGAGATCGGCTTGCGAAATAGCAATGGCAGGCTTTTCTGGGAATGAAAAAGGAATGAAAAGAGGAAGGCGGGACCGGCTGCTTTCCTTCTTACCCGAAATGGGGGAAAGTGGGGTTCCCAGAAAGTCTATCCGGGGCTCGCCGGATAGGCTGAAATTTTGTGGACCGATTGGGCAAAATAGACAAGATAGACAAAATAAGCCGAATCCTTGGAAATCCAGCCTTGCACTCTATCTATCCTTCTGGATATGCAGACCTAAACGCCGCCCTAGAGCCTTTAGCCCTGATCTGGAATCCGGTGGTTTCTTGCTCCTGCAGATGCCAGACAAAGACAATGGGAGGGAACTGCGGATAAACTATCTTCCCATTCCAACTAAACGGACCACCCAACAATCAGCCTCACTCGGCTAGCCGCTGTGATTGTGGTCCTCTTTAGAAAAGCGTAAAATAATTTATGTTGCAACTTCTGTAATAGTTCAGCCGGATAGGGTGCGCTACATGTTTGCCTCCTTTCCTCTTGTGTTAAGAGGGTAGGGCGATAGAGAAATGCGATGGGCCAATGGCCTTTTTCCCGGAGGCGGCTTCGCTCTCGACTCAGCCGGCTTTGGCTCCGGGGGCAACAGCTGGTTTACTTAGTCGGCTGAAATGTTCCAAAAAGTGCGGGGAAAAGGAAGGTTTTGGGCGTTACCACAATCAACAGCAGTTAGGAAATTGGCAAAAGTCGAGCTAAGAGGCGGTCGTGAAAGGGGATTAGTGCGTTTTCGGGCGTGGGGTCGGGCTGAGGGGGCCATCTGGGGAAACTCGGCAAAATAGCGAGGTATCACTCTGCTTGCAAGGGGGAAAATGCTTGTGGGACAACCTGTTAAGAAGATGCCCTGAGGATGGGTTTGGAAAGACTTGGAAACACACCGAGAAGGTGACTTTTGCCAATTTTGGGCTCTGCTTTTATTTTCGAAGAGTCAACTTTTGCCCTTTTCGCACTCCCTGGCGAAAACCGGAAATTTCTACCTCCTGGGGATTATTGGACATAGGGGAATTGGGTGAACCAAAGGAAGGTTCCTTGTAACTCCTGGACTCAAACTAAGTAAAATAGCATAATCCAGTTATGCCAAAGAAACTTCCCATCCTCTCTGTTCAGTAAATCCATAACTCCAATACAGACAAAGAGTTAGGAGATCCAATGGTTAGTCCCCCGAAATTAGCAAAAAGGGAACGATCCTTCAGATGGGCGTCTAGGACGATCCAGGGGTGTTCCCCGAGAAATTAGCAAAATTCGAGGTAAAGAAGTTTTCCTGGCAGCAGCAGAAGGTACGAGTCTAAGAAACATCTTTGGAGAGTTGTATGCATGAAGCTTGTGGGATAGCGGCTATTTATTATTTACCGACGGGGGGATGTAGTCGGATTAGTGTGCCGGAAGGGCCGGAGGAGATTTCGCGGCTTTTGCCCCGGATGCTTTTGGATGTGCAGAATCGGGGGCAATTGTCGGCTGGTTTTACTACCTACAATCCTCATCGCCGCCAATTGCTGGAAACCTACAAGGATGTCGGTACCGTTAGCGAAGTCTTCCGGATGACCCATAAAGGGAAGTTCGAGAGCCTGATGAAAAAATATGCAGGCCGGGCAGCTATCGGCCATGTCCGCTACGCTACCTGTGGGCAAGACGACCGCTCCTACGCCCAGCCATTTGAACGCCGTCATATTAAAAAGCACAAGTGGTTCAGTTTCGCTTTTAACGGCCAAGTGGCCAATTTCTCAGAGCTTCGAGAGGAGCTTTTATCGGATCATGATTGCTACCTGGCGCACGAAACGGATACGGAGATCTTGATGCATTTGTTTTGTAATGCCCTGCATCTGCCGCAGGCGCCGAGCCTGATCCAGATGCTCCGTTGGGTGGCTGAGCGAGTTGATGGCGCCTATAGCCTGGTGTTTTTGGACGCCCTGGGGCAGATGCTGGTAGCCAGAGACCCATTGGGTTTCAAGCCATTGACCTATGCGGTGGACGGCCCGCTTTTTGCAGCAGCCAGCGAAAGCGTAGCTTTATTGAATCTTGGTTTTCGGCCCGAGCAGATTCAGTCGCTTCTGCCAGGCCATGCCATTGTGATTAGGGAGAGCCGAATGGAAATCCTGCCGTTTACCGATAGTTGGCGGCGGGCTCATTGCTTTTTCGAGTGGATTTACTTTTCCAACGTGGCCAGCACGATTGACGGCCGAAGCGTGTATCTGGCCCGTAAAGCCTTAGGCGAAGAATTAGCCCGCCTGGAAGATGTGCCCATTGACGAGCATACCGTGGTGGTTCCGGTGCCGGATACGAGCAAGGCGGCAGCCGATGCCATGGCCTATCGGCTTGGCATTCCTTGTGTGGAGGGGTTGATCCGAAACCGTTATACTGGACGTACATTTATCGAAGGTCCTGACCGTCGCACGGTAAAAGCCCAACTAAAATATATCCCCCTTCGCGAAGTCCTGGAGGGCAAACGAGTCCTGTTGGTGGAAGATTCCATTGTGCGGGCCACCACCATGAAAGCCCTTTTGGAGCGGATGCGGGAGTTGGGCCGACCTCGGGAAATCCATGTTCGGGTGGGTTGCCCGCCGATTATTTCTCCCTGCTTCTATGGGATTGATATGTCCACGCTTAGCGAGCTGTTTGCCCCTCAGTTTTTGCAGGGCAAGCCGCTCACCCCAGAAATCCAAGCAAAAATGGCCCAAGCTCTGGGAGCGGATTCGCTTCGGTATTTGCCCATCGAGGCGGTAGCCCGGGCCATTGGGCTGCCAGCCGAGCATCTATGCCAAGCCTGTATCACTGGCCAATATCCGACGGCCTGGGGTGCGAGGCTTGCTGAGTTGGCCGCCGAAAACGCCCGAAAAGGGCTCCAGCTGCGAACCTATGAAGTGGCCAGTTGCCAAAAATAACCCCGGCTCCCTTGCTGTGGGCCGGCGGATTTTTGTAGCCCGTTTGCAGGGATGGTCAAGATGGGGAGTCCTTAGCCTAATCCAACTGGCATTCTTGTGGGCGTTTGGAGCAAATAGGGGACATGGATTCCGGATTCCAAGGGCTATGAGTGTCTGGAAGGAGTTTAGCTCTTCGAGGAGTGTAGGTCTCTATATTTCGGAAAACGACTCGGTGTTGTGTAAAGCTGGAATGGCAGGGGTTTCGCTTATTTTGCCTATATTGTCTATTTTGCCCAATTGCCCGCAGAATTTCCCCCGTATAACCTTCCTTGGCCCCTCTGGTCGCTCCCAGCTCTTTGTGCCATATTGGAGTACCTTGCTCTCTCTGGTGAATTGGGTGGGCACTCTGTTGCAAGGTTCTCCGTAGCCAGATCGCTATTCTACCGAGTTAGATGTCAGGGGCTCGCACATTCCTTTGGGAAAAGGCCGAAATTGTGTTGAAAGAAACAGAATGGACAAAATAGATAATATAGGTAAATTGTTTCTTAAACCAAACAATTCTGATCTTCAAAATGATCTTTCCCTAATGGTGTCATTTCTCCAGAGGTGTGTATCATAGCCAGCCGTAGCCCGCTTGCTGTTATACACAAGTTAGAGTTCAGATGCCCGGACATCACTTTAGGGAAAGCAGAAAAGTTCTTTGAACAACACAGAATGGATCAAATAGGACAAATAGGCAAAATATTTTCAAAAGCCAAACACTTCCTGATCTTCTAAATGATTTTTTCTAAATTATGCAATTTATCCAAAGTAACTATTGGCTTTTTTCGGAAGGTTTGTTATCCCCCTAGTTGGGGAAGTCATTTGCTACTGCTGTGAGGGTAAATCCATCCCAAAGATGTGTATAACAGCCAGCCGTAGCCCGGGGGTGTTTTACCTATACTGGGGACGTTGCTTCCGGTTTGGAAAGTTCGGAGCATAGAGGGGAAAAGTTTTTTCACCAGAGCTACACAACGAATGAAATTGGCTCTGTCTGGGGTATTATTGGCCACAATATATTGGCCACAATACCGTTGCAACCAGAAGAAGCCGATGTGGAAAGCTTGTGAGGAACTTGGGCAGGCATTGCCCGTGCGGATGGTTTTTGGGGCCTTTTGGGTGGATTTGGTCTGGGAGTAGAAAAGATTTCCACAGATCCCAGAGGCAAACAGTGGATTTAAGAAGGTCCATCTGGAGAAGGGGCGATTCGATGAAAAGCCATGGGACCACGATTCTTACGGTGCGTCGTGGCGGCGTAGTGGCTATGGGCGGCGATGGGCAGGTAACTATTGGCAATACGGTTATGAAAGCCGATGCGATAAAAATCCGTCGTCTTGCTGGCGACAGGGTGTTAGTGGGTTTTGCCGGGGCGGCTGCCGATGGGTTTGCCCTGCTAGAACGCTTTGAAGCCAAACTGAAGGATTATCCAGGCAATACGCTGCGGGCGGCCACGGAACTGGCCAAAGAATGGCGGACCGACCGGGTACTTCGTCGTCTGGAGGCGATGATGGCCATTGCCGACGCCCGCCATACGTTACTGGTAACTGGTGTGGGTGATGTGATTCAACCGACCGACGGGATTTTGGGCATTGGTTCTGGCGGGAGTTATGCCTTGGCCGCTGCCCGGGCCCTGGTGGCTCATACGGACTTATCGGCCCCGCAGATTGTGCGGATCGCCCTAGAAATTGCCGCCGAAATCGATTTATATACAAATAAACATCTAGTCGTGGAGGAACTGGTGTGCGAAACCTGACCCCACGGGAAATCGTCCAGGAATTGGATCGCTATATCGTAGGCCAACAGGAGGCCAAACGGGCCGTGGCGATCGCCATCCGGAATCGCTGGCGTCGGCAGCAATTGCCCCCTGATTTACGGGCCGAAGTAGCGCCGAAAAACATCATGATGATCGGCCCGACCGGCGTGGGCAAAACGGAAATCGCCCGCCGATTGGCCAAACTGACTGGCGCTCCGTTTGTCAAAGTGGAAGCCACTAAATACACCGAAGTCGGCTACGTAGGCCGCGATGTCGAAAGCATGGTCCGAGAACTCGTGGATAATGCCGTGGCCTTAGTTAAAGAACAAGAACGGGCCAAAGTCGAAGAGGAAGCACGCCGCCGAGTGGAAAACCGACTGATCGACCTTTTACTTCCAGCTCCCCTGGATCTGGACACCGACGACTACAGCCCACGGTCCGCTTCCCGCTATGAACGGAATCGGGAAAAAATCCGCAAAATGCTGCAGGCCGGGGAACTAGAAAACCGCCGGGTCGAAATCACTATCCAGAAAAAAGCAGTCCCTATGATGTTTACCAGCATGGGCATGGAGCAAATGGACCTGGACCTACAGGCCATGTTTGAAAAAATCCTGCCCAAACAGACCACCCGCCGAGAAATGACGGTGGCCGAGGCTCGCCGATTCCTCTTCGATCAAGAATGCGACGCCCTAATCGACCAGGAAAAGGTCCACGCCCAAGCCATCGAATTGGCTGAAAACTTGGGCATCATCTTCATCGACGAAATCGATAAAATTGTGGCTCCGGAGGCAACCCACGGCATCGATGTTTCCCGCCAAGGGGTGCAGCGAGACCTGTTGCCTATTGTGGAAGGAACCACAGTGCAAACCCGTTACGGATACGTACGTACTGATCATATCTTGTTCATCGCCGCCGGCGCCTTCCACCGTTCCAAACCCAGCGAACTGATGCCCGAACTGCAAGGTCGGTTTCCTATCCGGGTGGAACTCAAAGACCTTGGGAAAGAAGACCTTAAACGCATTTTGACCGAACCTCAAAACGCCCTGACCCGCCAATATATCGAACTGCTGCGCACCGAAGGGGTGGAACTTGTCTTTGAAGAGGATGCCATCGACGCCATTGCCGAGTATGCCTACCGGGTCAACCAGACCACTCAAAACATCGGTGCCCGTCGGCTTTATACGGTGATGGAACGGCTTTTGGAAGAAGTCAGCTTCGAGGCCCCTGACATGAAGATGGGCCTGGTACGGATCAATGCTGCTTATGTACGACAGCGACTCCAACAGATCGCCGAAGACGAAGACCTCAGTAAATTTATCCTGTAAGCAGCGTTTCCGATAACATTTCAACTGAAGGGGCGGTACTGCCGACTCCCACCCCTTAGGAAGCGGTCCATCTAGGATCGCTGCTTTTTGGTCCACATCCGCTTCTCCCCTCTTTTCAGCTTGCTAAGAAGCCAGCCCGCCGGAGGCTGGCCGGGTAAAGAGAAGTTGTGGGAATTTAGTCTGTCCAGACTGGGTTAAACGTCGTCTAAACGAGGTTACGTTCAGAGGCTAGAGGCCCATGCTACCTTCGGTGGGAATATAAGGCTTGAGAATATAAGGCTGACAGTTTTTGCCGGATGGCCGCCAGGTCATAGACGCAGCCGGCCCAGGGGCCGCCGCTTAAGTTTTGCAGGAGTGCCCAAAGTTGGGTATCTTCCGATAGCCGGGGATCTGGCGCCAGTTCTGGGTGCGGGGGCCGACGCCGAAGTTCTGCGGCCGCCTCTTCGGCCGAAAAAAGCCGATCTGCATCGCCGACTAGATCCACCCGGCCTTCCAGCCGATGCGGATCCACCACAATGCAGACTCGGTCGCCGTCCCGCAGTTTTCCAATGGGGCCGCCTGCCAAGGCCTCCGGCGCAATCAGTCCGATACAGGCGCCGGTGCTGACGCCGGAAAATCGTCCGTCGGTCAAAACAGCCACTTCATGTCCCCAGGACAAATGCTTCAGGGCGCCGGTGATCTGATAGATTTCCGGCATTCCGGCGCCCAGTGGTCCTAAACCCACAAGCACTAGCACATCGCCGGGGCGGATCGGCTGCCGGGGCCCGATACCTTTGATGGCGGCAATGGCGTCGGCCTCCCGGCAGAAAACCCGAACCGGGCCGGTCTTTCGATACACGCCATCGGCATCCAGCACCCGAGGGTCAATAGCCGTACTTTTAATCACCGATCCTTCCGGCGCTAGATTTCCTCGGGGAAAGCATAATGTCCTGCCCAGCCCCAATTGCTGGGCCTGGTGGAGGCCAAAGATGACTTGGTTCGGATCCACGCCGTCGGCCTCCTGCAATCGGCGTCGGCAGGCATGCCGACGCGGGCTTTTCGCCCACCAGTCTAACAGTTGCCCCAGACGGAGTCCGCTCACAGTGAGCGCATCCAGCTCCAAAAGTCCCAGTTCTCGAAGCCATAGCATCACCTCCGGCACTCCGCCGGCCAGCCAGACTCGCACTGTCGGATGATTGACCGGTCCGTTGGGCAGGACCGAAACTAACCGCGGGGTTTGCCGGTGTACCTGTTCCCAATCTTCCAAGCTCGGCCGAGGCAGGCCCGCTGCATGAGCCACTGCAGCTAAATGCAAAATCCAATTCGTCGAGCCCCCAAAGGCAGCAAACACGACCATGGCATTTCGCAGCGCCGCAGGGGTCAAAATATCTGTGAGTCGAAGGCCCTGCTGGTCCATGTCCATGAGGGCACGGGCGCTTCGGCGGGCCAGATCCAACCAAATCGGTTGGCCCGACGGCGTCAGGGCCGCATGAGGCAGCGTCAGTCCCATGGCCTCGGCCAGGACCTGTCCGGTGGCCGCAGTACCTAGAAACTGACAACTGCCCCCGGCTGAGCCGCAGGCCCGGCAGCCCATCTCCGCAGCCCGTTGCAAACTGATTTCCCCACGAGCAAACCGGGCGCCTAGAGTCTGGACTTCGGCGGTGTCTTCGGCATTTGGGGTCGGCAAAGTTACCCCTGCCGGTACCACTAGGCTTGGCCAATCGCGCAGGCTGCTCAGGGCCATCAACATTGCCGGCAAACTCTTATCACAGCCGCCAACCGCCAAAAGACCCCGCAGGCCGGGTAAACTCCGGGCCAAACGCCGAAACACTATGGCCGCATCGTTCCGGTAGGCAAGACTATCGAACATGCCCGGATGGCCCTGGGTGCGTCCGTCGCACG
>JANXAQ010000318.1 GCA_025062105.1 Thermoguttaceae bacterium | reverse complement strand
GAGCACCCAGAAGAAATCAAAGAGTCTAAGGCGCCCAAAATAACTCTTTCGTGGTATATCCAAGACCTCTTAAGGGTGCGGCTGAAATTTTGTGGGTTAACTGGGCAACATAGGGAATATAGGCAAAACAGGCTTCGGCCCACGGCAAACCAGCTTTGCACAGCACCTACCTATTATAAAACAAACCCTTTTGCTCCCCTTTTTCCTTCCGAGACATAAGCACCTGAACTCTTTCGACTGACTCCTAGCCCCTCCAGTACGGAGCCTATTGGCCTGTGGGGGAACTGCCAGGGAGAAAGGCTTCCATGGGGCAGGGAGCGATCTATCTTCAACCAGTCCCCTATAACCACAAAAAATCAGCCGCACCCCCTCTTAAGAAGGCCAATTAACCTCACTCATAATGATTCCATAAACTCATAATGATTCCATATGTTAGGGCAAGGTTTTCCCGTCTCCCTGTATGGCCTGGATCGAACCGGCTGGACCGGCCCTCCCCCAGAGGCTGGGCAGCCCAGCGGGAACAGCCAACCGTTTTTGGTCCTTCTCCCCACAAGGGGTGTAAAGAGAAGGTGATATAAGTCCTTTAAAGATAAAAGGTTAGAACTATTTTGTTCTGGCAACCCGACTTGGAACTACTGAGGCAAGATGCGATAGAGCCAGCACAACCGGGCTGCCCATTCACGAAGAGGATTTGCGACTTCCACGTCCTGTCCGGCCGAAGAGCTTCCCAAAGGACACGACTGTCGTATCGCATTCCAACAACTGACGCTCCTAGGATCGTAAAGTGCCTGGCTAGCAACTGCGGAAGGCAAGCCGGCGCCAGAACAATTTAACCCCTCTCAAGGGAAATTTTCAGAAAGTCCAGTTCGAAAGTAGAAGTGCCGAAAAGTTCTTTTTCCCTGCAAGAGAATTGGGCCCAGCAATTTGGATGCCGCTTTGCTTTTGCAGGCTATGAAGCCTTTCTATATTTGATTTGGGGGAGCAGGTGCAAACAGAAAGCTTAGAGCCTGCTGGCGTCGATAGCTTGGCGATCCCGCCGATTGCCCAAACACCGATGCACCCAACGGTCAATCGAATAACTAATCGGACGGGCCGAACCGTCGCAAAAGGCGACGTTAAACCCCGCAGCATGGGCCGAACCAAACGCCCGGGGCAATTGAACGTTATTACGATCTTGGCTCGGTTGAAAGCTAGTATCCACCGCGCTATTCGGATCGTTGGTAGAGTTATATGTGGTCCACCGGTAATTATCGAACGGGCCGCCACTGGTGTAGGGGTCGTCATCGCCTGGATCGTCGCCGGTAGTGTACCTATTGGAGTCCATATATTTTTCGCCCACTAGATAGGTATTGCTCGTTCCGTCGGGTATTTCGTCGAGGCCCACCCGGCTTTGCTGAAAGCTAATCCCGGTGGCGCTAGCGGCCAGCGTGGAATTGAAAATCGTGCCCCGAGCGGGCCAAGAACAGGTGGTCGGTCCAGTTCCCCAATCCAGGAAATAATCGCCGGCATTGGCGGCATAATCGGTATGGAACCACCGGGAACTGCCGGGGGAAAAATTTAAATTGCAGATAGTGGCCGAGCGCCCACTGGGCACCACAAGAGCCTGAGGCCGACGCCGAGACGGACAACTAAAGGAGGCAATCGGGGTCTGCGCGGCCTGCTGGGCAAAGTTCCTTTTATCTGTGGAAAAATCGCTGTATCCTGAGCCGAGCCGATAGACCGCCTCTTGTTCCATAAACGGCAGCACATTGTAGAAGAAACCGCCCGGTTGATCCACGCCAATGCCTCGGTCTGGATCGCCCACCCAGTAGGTCCCCCATCCGCCTGTGGGTAACTGGCGATAAGTAGATTCATGGTTTAAAGCAGCTAAAGCGATCTGTTTCAGATTGTTGATGCATTGGGTCCGCCGCGCCGCTTCCCGGGCCGATTGCACCGCCGGCAACAGCAGCGCTATCAAAATCCCAATAATCGTAATAACCACCAATAACTCCACTAATGTAAACCCCTTTTCATGACGAAACAAACGACAAGCCATAACAGTTCCTCCTTTGGTCCCACACGCAAACCCCTTCCGCTCCCGGAGGCCGGAACCTCTGCTGACCCATGGGAGAGGAGCTGAACCCTTATCCGTCTTGAAATCATACTCTGTTTGGGGGGAGAAAGCTAGAGGGAGAGCGCAAAAACTCCTGGCAAATTTGGCAGTATAGCACTTTTGGGTGGGTTAAATATACCCAAAATAGCACAATTTGCCATTTCCCCAGCTTTTCCTAGGACTCGCTAACCAACGCGAGTTTTGCCATTGCTGGCCTCCTACAAAAAAGGAGAAAACTCTTACTCCCTGCCCTAGAATGATCGCACTTAAGAAATCGGATGGGCAAAAGATTGAGCGACGTAACTCTTTCTCTTAAAAGAAGTTAAGAAAAAAACTAGGGAAAGTCGAGAACTACGTCTGCATGGGCCAATCGGCAGAAGAGCTTTGGGCTGGGCTTTGTTACTTTCTAGGCTTTGAGGATTCTTTGTTCCGCAAATTGCCCAACTGCATTTCAACGGCTTCAAGCCCTCCAAAGGGGAGCTGCAGGCTGGAACTCGGCAAAAATTGAGTTTAGAAGGGCTTAGAGCGAACCTGAGTCCGGGCCAGCACCACGGCCCAAACCGCCGAAGCGCCTGCCTGCTTCAGCAGCTTGGCCAACTCCCCGCAGGTAGCTCCGGTCGTCAGCACATCATCGACCAGCACAACCCTGGCGCCATGCACCGGCTGGATCTGTCGGATCCGAAATGCTCCTTGGACGTTCGCCTTTCGTGCCCGGGGCGATAGATCCGCCTGCAACTGAGTATGCCGATACCGAACCACTAACCGATCCTTGACCGGCACCCCTAACGCACTGCCTAGGGCTTGAGCCAAAATGTCCGGATTATTGACGCCCCGGACCCATCGACGGAGCCAATGCATAGGCACGGGGACTACTAGGGTAGGTTTCCATCGGCTGACCGTTTCTCGGAGCCGACAGGCAAACAGATGGGCTATTGCCTGGGTTAACGGCATATGTCCTCGCTGCTTCATCCGTAGGATCACTTCCCGAAGCAATCCTTTATACACGCCCCCAGCGGCTATGCCATCCAGACTGCGAGGCATTCGCTGACAAAAGGGCAACTAGCCTCCTCGTCCATCCAGGCATCCAATACGGCTCCACAGCAAGGACACGTCTGCCCGTAGCTGGAGAAAAGTTTGTCCTGACAGTTCTGGCAGATCCGGAGACCATCTGGCGTTTTTGGTTCCTGCCGCCCGCAAACTAAGCATCGGGGCGGAAACAGTAGATCCAATAGGGCCTCTGGTAACCTTACGAGTATCTGCTGCCACCAACGTTTTGGTTTGTGGGCCATGGCTCCTTCTCCTCAGCGCCAATTTTGCCAATAAAACCTCTGCCAAATCCTGGAGATGTAGCCAACTATATAAACTTTCGATTCCACAGGGATTAGCCAGCCTCCATTCAAAGCCTCCCTATTATGTTCCTATATGAGGATCTATATGAGGATGCGAGCAGGGGTAGCAACCCTATCGATTGGCTGAAAGCCGCAGGAGAGGAAATGATGGAAAAATATTTCCTTGAACTTCCGGAGAAGTTCCCCCAACTTCCAAATGGCGTTAGGACATTTGCTGAACAAAGAATCCTATAAGCGACACTTTTGCTATTTTTGGGGCTCCGGCCCAAAAGGACAAACTCTAACTCCTCGGAGTTATCGAAGTTAGGAACCTCTGCATAATTCAGGGGGGATATTTTTATATCACTTTGGCTATCCTTCCTCTAACACCAAATATAGAGCTGCGGCATTGCTAGCATCCAATAGATAGTAGGTGTTCGGATAGAAGAACCGAACGGCTATAGAATCAAAAGTCCATAAAGTTCACTGTATGTTCAGTATTTTGGAGAGGTTCCGTTCCAAAAATAGCAACATCGGGCCCCGATGCCAATAGCCGGGGCCTCTCGAACAAGCCTACTCCATTTGTTGGACGGCCTCGGCCAAAAGCTCTTGGACCATTCCAGGCTCCGAAATCATTGGCAGCAGGCGGGGATGGCCGAAGACACGGATACGTTTTACATAATCATCGAACTGTTCCGGCCCAAGCGCCATTGCTACTGGAGAGACTTGGCTCAAAGGCCGAAATCTCCCTTCTTTCCGATACCAGACATCCACCATCAAGGGGGTTTCTTTTTTCACTGGGGGTGCATCCAAAAGGATTTCATGCGGTTGAATGGATAGCCGAAGTCGTCGGCTGAGTAGTTGAGCTAGTTTTTCGGCGCAGAGGGTAAGCCAAGGATACGGCCGATGTGCAATGTGCTGATATACCGGTTTGGCATCTAGAAAGCTGATCTGGGCCAATCGTTTGTAGAGTCGACGCTTCGGTCCGAAAAGTCCTTCCAGAAGCTGGGCAGCCGGTCCGCCTGCCGCTGCCAATTGCAACTGCTCGATCAATGCCGTTTCTGTCATCCGGAAGAGCCGATCTAAGTCCAACTTCTCGTACAGCAAAAAGAAAGCCCGTTGCAGCATGGCCGTCGCCGAACGCACTCCATGGTGCCAATACACCTCGCTGAACATCACATACCTGGCAAAGATCAGCATTTCTGCAGCGGTTTTGCCTTTGTCGGTAATGGCTAGGCCATCCCCGGTCTCATTTAGGCAGAAACTGCCTATGAGCCGCTGCTGATCATAATTTCGGCCATACGGTACGCCAGCATGGAGACTGTCGCGAAACAGATAATCCATTTTGTCGATGTCGATGGGACCGGAAAGGATGCTGGCCAAAAGGCGTCGGCTCGGCTCCTGCCCTCTGCCGCTTAAAAGGTTTACTATATCGCCGGGATTCAAATGCCAATGCTCTCGCAGGACATCGGCCAACTCGCTTTCCAGCAGGAAACTGTTGGCAAATAGTTCATGAGTCGGTAACCCCGGCAAATGCATTTCTTCGATCGGGTGGCAGAAGGGCCAATGGCCGATGTCGTGCAAAAGGGCCGCCACAATCAATAGCTCCGCCTCCTCGGTAGAAACCAACTGGCAGAATCGACTGTGGTAGGCCAACTGCTTCAGCAGCAGCAATGCCAGCCGATATACCCCTAACGAATGCTCAAACCGCGTATGCAACGCCGCAGGATAAACCAAACTGACTAACCCCAATTGACTGATCCGAGCCAGCCGACGGAACTCAGCCGTATCAATAATGGCCCGTACCCGATCCGTAAGCGGCACATCCAATTCCGGAGGAATCCGCACTAAGCCGCTTTTGGCATCCAATCCTGCTACCTCTGGAATCGCTAAAATCGCATGGCCGGACATGGCTTAGAAAACTCCTCGAACACTCTTCAGCCAACCGGACTCCCCATGAATTTGAACAAACCAGAACAACAAAGGGACATGGATGCCGGACTTCTGCTAACTTTTGTAACTTCTTTTATTTCAAACAGTTAGGCCTTGAAGATCCTTTGCTCACTAAACCCCTCATTCTAATATTTTCAGAGGGTTTAGAACATCCGAAGAGCGAGCTAGCTTAGAAATTGGCAAAACTCGAGTGCGGAGATTCTCTTTTATTTGGAGGAGTTCGGATTTGGAAATTTTCGTTCATTAAATTCCCAACTTCAATCCCTCGGGAATTTCAGAAAAATCCTGATCATATAGGGAATTATATGAACATTTGATTCTATAGACGTTTACCGTTCCCCCAAACCACTACCATCTACAGGGTGCTAGCTTGGGACACCCTTATGGATTAGGTTAGAGGTAGTGCAACCCAAAATAGTATACGAATATCTCCATCGAATCATGCAGAGGATTCCCTCAATATTTCCAAAAGATTCGGAGATCTCAAAAAGACTGCCACCTAAAAATGGGCAAAACTCCGGGTTAGGAACAATGAGTCTCTGTTGAAAGGTTGTGCGCAGTCTGGGAGGTTTTGCCCAGGCTGGTCGGTTGTCCTTTAGTTGTGGTGGGTTTCGTGCTCCGACCGGAAACGGTTTCAACAGAGCCGAACAATGGATAAAACTCAAGCTAGGCTACCCCTTGATGTTACTTTTGTCTGGCAGCTGGTGCCCAAGGCCGATCAATCGGCTCTCACCCCCTGGGGGATAGATTTCCTGAAAATCTGCTAGCTTGATCTGCCGATAGGCTCTTCCGGAGCAATAGCCCTAATGGCTACATCGGCAACGGATTATCCATCCAGATCCAACCCAGCCCAGCCAACCATCGAAGCACAATCGTCACTACCACATAAAAAGCATATAAAAATAAGCCGTTGACCCAGTCCAAATCTAGACAAGCAAAACCAGCCAAGGTTCCTAGGACCAAAAACGGCGGAGCTAAGAAAACCCAGTTCCATATCTCTCCGGTCAGCACCCGGGGCCCGACATACCCATACAAGGCCCACAAACTGGCAAATGCTATCCCACAAACCCCAGCCCGAACATAAAGACTCCAACCTCGATAAGGTTCCGATTCCTCATCATACAGCATCAGATACCCAGCGACGACCAACGGCGGTGAAATCACCATCAACCCTATGGCCTGGGCAAGCCACGATTCAAATACCCCTATCCAGCCCAAAACCGCCGTAACCACCACTACTGACAAGCTGACAGCAGCAATCCCTGTGGCTACCACCGGATTCCATCGGGCATATCGCCGGCTGATAGGTTTTAATACCAGTTTCCCAGTGGTACTCCGACCGCCGGAAGAGAATTCTTCGGGGACATGGATTTTGACTTCCGGCTTTTTGTTTTTCTCCGGAATCGGAATGGTAATTGGCGTTTTACATTTCGGACATGGGCCGGTTCGACCGGCAAACCGGTCGCTTACCTGGAATCGAGTCTTACAGCCCGGACAAACTACCTGAATGGGCATTCCATTCTGCTTCCAAAACAAAGACCTGATGGGCCTCCTCCCAGAAAGGAGGTTTTGGTTCGGAATAACTTTTCCAGTTTGCCATGCCCAGCCTGATTGTCAAGTCAACCTTTCTCCTTTACTCCATAGGTGCCACGGTTAACCGATCGGTCTGTCTGGGGTGGTACAAGCTACAAGAGCCTCCGCCGTTGGCACCGAAAGTAGGACCGGCGAAGAGGAGGTTGGAAAAACCATTTTTTTGAGCTCCCAAAATTCCCTAAAGTTCCCCATACTTTTATTTCCAAGCAAATCCGAGGGAAGCACCCAGGGGCCAACAGCCGTTGGAAACCGCCAAAGCCCCAAATTTTCCGGAGGGCCTCTAAGCTCGACTTTTGCCAAATTTCCTAAGTTCTTTTCTGCTCAAGAGTTACAACGTCCCTTCCTTTTGTTCATACAATTGCCTAACTCTAGGAATTCCAAGGAGTTAGGGCTTTCTTCTTTCGACAAAAGGCTAAAAATGGCAAAAGTCGACCTAAGCTGGCCTTTTGCCATTTTTGGCCTCGGCTGGGAAGAACGATGCTCAAACTGCTTGCGCCTATCAGAGTTAAGAAATTGGGTGAACGCAGGGAGATATCGCCCTAACTCTTGAATCCCAAAACAGTTAGGGGAAATAGCCCAATCCCACCTCACTAAGAGGCTGTCTGAAAAGAGATTTTGGCACCCTTGGCTGCCACGTTGTTTCCCCCACCAGGAGGCACTACAGCCCAGGATTTGAGCACCTTGGCTACCCAGAACCTTCACCGGCCGTTGGAAAAGGAAGACTGGGTACCTCCTTTTCAGACAACCTCTAAGAGCCGAAGCTATTGCCCCTAGGATCTCCTTGTCCAGAAGGTGCCGAGGAGGGCGGTTTCTCCGCGGCCGTCCTCTCTCTAAAAGACGATTCTCTTGTGAAAGGTAGTTCCTCAGCCTGGAAATGTGGTCCCCATAACTAGTGAGTTTTGGTTTGGTTTTTTGAGGATTTAAGCCTCCGATCGGAAAAGGTCTCACCAAAGCTCAGAACAGACCATCAAAACAACCCCCAAGCCACACTCACAAGTCCACCGTTTTGGCTAAGATTTGCCCCCCATGGGTTTGCTCCGCTAACAA
Source organism: Thermoguttaceae bacterium (assembly GCA_025062105.1). Classification (GTDB taxonomy): domain Bacteria; phylum Planctomycetota; class Planctomycetia; order Pirellulales; family Thermoguttaceae; genus JANXAQ01. Next base: position 2,881 of record JANXAQ010000318.1, on the reverse strand, counting down.
CTTGCTATTTTCCTCCCAAAAGGATTTTGAGATATTTGATTCCTCTTAGTCCACGGCGGGTACAACCAGAAGCCTTTCGCCGAATGGAGTGGCAGGTTTCCACCTATTCTCTGAGGCAAGATGCTGCATAAGGACACGCTCCAAATCAAAAGACAAACCTATGGATAATCGTGAACATATAGTGAACTTTATGCCTTTCTGATTCGGTAGGCTTTAACTGTTCTCACCCATACACCCACTCTATGTAGGATGCTAGCAGTGCTAGTAACCCAATATGTTGGGTCAAAGGCGGAGCGAACCAAAATCGTAAAAATCTCTCCCTCGAATGATGCAGAGTGCCAGGAGATACGGTTGCGCTAGTTGGTGCCCTCCACGTCTAACCCAATCCGTAGGTTGCTGGTACTGTTACTTAGCCAAAAAGTAGGTCTTTCAATGGCCGAGCCAATCTCTACCGATTTAGGTTCAGGACGTTTACTCGATGTTCAGGATTTTCCAGAGGTTTCATCTCAATTGCTCCCGGGAGAAAAAGAATTGTTGAGCAATGCCCCCTCAAAAGCTCGCTGTTATACCCAAGTTAGAGTTCAGAGGCTCGGAGATCACTTTAGGCAAAGTAGGAAAACTCATTGAACAACACAGAATGGATCAAATAGAAAACATAGATAAACCTTTTTCTGGAACTAAAGATCTGCTGATTTTCTAAATGATTTTTCCCAAATTGTGCAATTTATCCAAAGTAACCTTTGGCTTGTTTTGAAAGGTTGAATTATCCCCCGGATTGGGGCAATCGTTTGCTGCTGCTGTGAGGGTGAATCCATCCCAAAGATGTGTATAACAACGAGCCGGGCACAGGGGGCTGTTGGCTCGGGAGCGCAAAAGCCAGGTTGAGGCATAGGCGGAAGTGTCCCGTGTTTGTAACCGTGGGTAAAAAACCAATCTCCAGCAGCCGAGGAAATCCTTTATGCACACATATCCCTATTCCAGAGACAAACCCCTTCGGGTCTTTTTTTCCGCAGGCGAACCCAGTGGAGACATTCATGCCGCCAATCTCATTCGGCAATTGCAGGCCCAATGGCCGAGCGTAGAAGCGGTAGGCTTCGGCGGACCTAGGATGGCTCAAGCAGGGGCTAACTTGCATATAGATCTTACCCAACTGGCGTTCATGTGGTTTGGTCGGGTAGTGCGGCATCTACCTACCTTTTGGAATCTGGTCAGTTGGGCAGATCGCTACTTTCGGCACCGTCGGCCAGAGGCAGTGGTGTTGGTCGATTATCCTGGGCTGAATTGGTGGATTGCCCGGCGGGCCCAGGTCCACAAAATTCCTGTATTTTATTATGCTCCTCCCCAGATTTGGGCCTGGGCACGCTGGCGAGTCCGAAAGATGCGCCGTCTGGTGAATCTGGTGCTTTGTGCACTGCCGTTTGAAGCCCCCTGGTTGCAGCAGCATGGATGCCAGGCTGTCTATGTGGGCCATCCGTTTTTTGACGAATTGGAGCAACAAAAACTGGATACCGGTTTTCTACGCTCGTTGCAGCAGCAAGGCCGATGGGTAACCATTTTGCCTGGTTCTCGGATGCAGGAGGTAGGAGCAAATTTACCGGCATTTTTAAAGACGGCTTATTTAGTCCATCAGGCGGTGCCGGAGGTACGGTTTGCGGTGGCAGCGTATCGGCCGGATCAGGCTCACCTGGCCTACCAACAGATTACCGCAGCGGGCTTGCCGATGCCCATTCAGGTTTATGTAGGCAAAACGCCGGAGCTGATCGCCTTGGCCGACTGTTGTTTGGCCTGTTCCGGTTCCGTCTCCCTGGAACTGCTCTATCGCGCAAAACCCACGGTGATCCATTACCGGGTGGGGCCTCTGGCCTACTACATCCAACAATATTTCCGCAAAGTCAAATACATCACCTTGGTCAACCTGCTGGCTATGGAAGATCCGCTGCATCCGCCGGATCTCCGGCCGTATGATCCCTCGGGGCCCGAAGCTGACTGGGTGCTGTTTCCAGAGTATCTGAGTTATAAGGATAGCTCCGGCCAGATGGCAAAGCATTTGATCCAATGGTTGACCGAGCCGGGGCTTCGGGCCGCTTGGATTAGGCGGTTGGAATCGTTGCGGAAGGTGGTGGTGCAGCCGGGGGCTGCGAATCGCTCGGCCCAGATCATTCTAAGATACCTTGAATCGGGGGATAAAACCCCCCTACTCGATCCAATTGTGCCCACCCCCCATTTCCATCTCAGTTCTTCTCCGCTCAAAGGTGATTCTGCCTGTTCAGCGAAAAGCGCCTAGGGGCGATCCGGTGAATACTAGGGAGATCCGGACCTAGGGTTTTTGATCTTCCGAGATTTACTTTATCTAAATTGCCAATTTTTCCTGCATTATCTTTTGAAGCGGGATGATTTCTCATTTTGGGCTTTCCTAGTTGCTCTCCACCATAACATTTAGCAAAGGAACTGCCTTTCCCCTCCAACGGGAGGTTGGCAATCTTCGGCTGGGGCGCCGAGGTGGGCTAGCGGCCGGTTGCCCATCTCATTTCATTTTTCATTTTCATTTTTTTATTTTTTCTTTTTCATTTCATATTCAGGAACAGGGCATCATTCAAAGGGATATTTTTATCTCGACTTTTGCCATTTTTGGCCTTGTCCCGAAAGGGTAAAGCTCTAACTCCTTGTAACTGTTGGGCTTAGGAAATCGGGTGAACTAAGGGAACCTCTGCATAATTCAGAGCATATATTTTTTATACTATTTTTCCCATCATATCTGGCCCAATATATAGGGTGCTAGCCCTGCTAACACGCTATATATGGTAGGTGTTTGGATGCGGGAGCCAAATGCCTACCGAATCAGAAGTTCATGAAGTTCACTATATGTTCAGGGTTTTGCAGA
>JANXAQ010000278.1 GCA_025062105.1 Thermoguttaceae bacterium | reverse complement strand
CCGAAGAGCCATAGCTGTTCCTGTTTCGTCTTTTTAGAATCGGATAATCAGCTCGGGTTGTTTTTTTGGACAGATATATTTATTTTTCCCTACCAGAAAGAACACCATTCCCAGCAAAGCGGAGGCAAGGGCACGAAGAAGTGGCTATTGCGGCCGAGGTGAACTGAGCGCCTTGACTGCGGCCTCGATGTTGGGTTCGTAGGTCTCCTTGCATTGGTGGACCAACCGGCAGGCCACGCAGACTTGCTCAGCGAAGACCTTCTTATCGACCTTGGCCCGGATAAGTCGGTACAGTTCATCGGCTGGGATGGGGTGCTCCGGTTTCAGGCCGAGCACTCGGATAGCATTCCTGTCAGAAGTAAGGGAATTTTCGTTGTCCTGGGGGTACTTGTCCAAGTTTCGCTTGCAGAGGGACTTTTGGTGATCCCACCACTCGCAAGGTGCACAGATGTCGTCCACACCTACGACCACCTTGATCAGGATTTTGGGGTTGGCCCGGATTTTCTGGGCCACGGGTCCTAACGTCTTGTGGCTCGACTTGCCGGTACCTAGGGCCTCGAGCATATCGAACAGGTGATGGCCGCGGATGGTCAACACCTCCGGCTTGCTGGTTGCGGGATTGGCTGGTTGCGCAGCGGCTGCCTGGTCCGACGGCGGGCCGAACCAACCCAGTACGCCCGCCCCCGCCAACACCGAGGCCGCATTGAGGAACTCACGGCGCCGGCAAAAGTTCATCGGACATTGCTCATGGCAGTCCGTCGCCGCACCCTCCGAAAAAAGAAGGCAAAAAGAGAGCTTTTGATTACTTGCATCTTTTTAACCCATCAGGCTTTCGCGCCAACGAAACCGGAAAAGCTCAGGAAAGCCAAACCCCTCCATAGTATCATCCCCCGCCTCTCTTATGCTGTCAACCATCGGAGGGCAAAGATTAAAGTAACCTTTCCCCTGGGAAAGAAATTGGCCGGGCCTACCATGCCCTCTTCAAGTCAGCGGCCACGCTCAGATGGCGTTGGATGGTCTCCAAATCCCGAAGTACCCGGCGGCAACCGTTTTCGGCATGGCTATCCTGGATCTGTTGACGGAGCCGGTCGCACCGGACCTTTACAGCGGCAACTACCTTGGCAAACTCGGCGCCGTGTGCCTCGGCCCTTTGGAAAAGCTGGTCTAACTCCGTCCGAATCTCTTGGCATGTCCTTTCAATGGGCTCTTGGAGGGCTTCCGGAATCGGTTCATACCACTGGGTAAACTCTGGATCGACCACGTACTCCCGCTGTGTGGCCGGGTCTATGAGCGAAATCTTGGCTAGCCAGAGTTTGCCTTCTACCCGTGGACCGATCATCGGGGTAATTTCGATGGCTCGGAGGGGCTGGGGCAATTCGAGCCGAAGCTCAAAATCCCGTTCTGGATAGGTTCCCGGCGCCAGTTGCAAAAACCGGGTTTCGTAGTGGGCAAAGCTGGGGGTTACCCAAGCGGCTCGCAAGCGCACACCTATCTGATCCGATGGTCCTTTGAGGTCTTGGGCGGCGGCCTGAACCCGAAGCAGCAGCGGTGCCGGTTTTTGTTGGAAAAGCATAGCCCATTGCGAGGCGCTGCAGGCAGTGCGCCCATTAGTGGTAAATAAAAGTTGCCACCCTCGGTCGGTTTTGGCTCTCTCATAACCACCGCCGCCAGGGCGCCAGTGAACGGCCCGGGCAGGTTTGTGCCGATCCAACTGCCGCATCCGTACTCCCCGATCCAGGGTTTCTATAGCTTGGCCAATCCGCCACCGGACTAAATCGCCCGGTTTACCAAGCTGAAGCACCCGCACATCGGCTGCTGCAATTTCCAACTGGGCCAGCAGGTTCCCCTCGGACTGCTCCAGGGGAATCCGCTTTCCGGAGATTGCATCTGCTGCCCGGACGGCTACCGGGTCGATTTGCAGTCCGGATGGCTCGATGCGGAGGGTCACTTTGTGTGTCTGGGTACCTTCGTTCATGACTGTCCACCAAACCAGGCCGTCGTCGCCCGGACCGAACCGCTCCCCATACACTTTCGGTTCCGAACAGCGGGCAAAAGGCACCGGTTCCCATCCGATCCTGGCTAACGTGCAGGCAATTGGCATGGAGAGCCGAAACAGATCCCGATCCCGCTCATAATACCGGGGGTGGTCCCAGTATCGGCTGCCTGGTCCCAGGCCGCTGGTGGGCCAATCGAAAAAACCAGCCGGGATCCCGTAGGCCAGGCATTGTTTGATGTACTTTTCTACCTCGGCCCGACCGATCTGTTGTTCGTAGTTCCCTTTAAGCAAGGTAAGGAACGGCTTTTTATAGGTGATGGAGCGGATGTAGTTAAGCTGCTCTCTGGGAAGGTGCAGACCCGTCTCCGAGCCTAACACATCCAGCCACGGAGCCACATAGAAGCTGGCGCCCAGGGCGCCATTCATCATTGTTGCCCCTCCCAGGCCTCGAACCCGCCGCGCCATCTCTTGAGCAAATTCCCAAGAGGAGAAGAAGTTATTCAAAAATGGCTTTTTATGCACCGGATCCCAAAGGCAGGGAGCTTGGGCGGTTTTGAAGTGGGCTGGGTTGTAGTTGAGCCCGGTGGGCAGCCCGTCGTAATAAAAGCCGTCTAATCCCTTCCTACCAGCCCACCTGGGCGGTGTTATCGCCTCTGGTCTTGGCGGAGGCTGGAGCCTCTGCAAACCACGTTCCAGGAGCCAGCGAGCATAGGGCAGATGGGGATCCAGGTTAAATTGGGCAATCAGATGCCCATAGGCCTTCCAGGGGCGCACATCCAGTTTGCCTTCCGCATTATGCAGCCCTACCTGCGCAAACAGTCCGTCCAGGCTGGTCTGTCTCTTGAAGGCCGCCTCCACGGCGGCTGCCTGCACTTCATAAGGCGGCAAAGGGTCTTTTTCCGGATCGTAGTCGGGGATGTTTGCCCCTATCCCAGCATGGGTAAGATAACTAACCGAAAGAACCTCAAGTTGGTCGTCATACTCCGGTTCTGATGCACCCTCTTGGAGGCCGAAGTAGAATTCATCGGCGTTGTCGATTTCTGACAGTCGGCTAAAGGCAAGCCACTGACCAGGATTGCGAATCCGGTTTCTAAAGGCCTCTGGATACAAGCGATAGTAGCGGGCCAGGCCGTCCCGAAATCCCCAGGTCGGATCACAGGCAAAAAGCTCGCAGATAAACTCCGCCTCGTTAGGCGTGGCGGTTTCCGGACATAGGGCAAAATCATAGACGATCTCCAACCGCTTCTGCCGACCTTCATAGGCAGTACGGAAAATGCATGGCCAATCTACCGGTACTGCCAGGCAAAGCCCCACCGGACCAGTAATTACGGTAAGAAAATGGCGGTTGGAGTAGCCCATGCGCAGGTCCGGCTGGTCTCGCCACTCTGGCAAATCAGCCCAAGCCCGGAGCGAAACCAGATTCTCATATCTTTTGTCCGCTTCGATCGGCAAGGCAGTTTGCATGTCCTGGTGCCATTGCCAGCCCCGGGCATCCACCGGAAAGGCCAGGCGAAGCAACATTCCCCGGGCCTGTTGCTGCTGGCTTTGAACCCGGCAACTTAGAAGGAGCCGTGCGGTCTCAGAGCGGATCGCCAATCGCACAGTAGCTTGCAGGTCAGCAAACCGGAGGTCCCAGACAGTTGCTTGCTTATCTTCTGTTGGTCTTGGTTCACAGACGGCCGGTGCGTAGAACTTCCCCTGGCTCACATCACACAAACTGACCAAGAGGGCCGGTTCCACCGGCAACGGTTTGCCTTGGACAGTGATTGCCTGGACTATCATATTGGCGTCCAGGGCCAATTCCACGCCCCCACCAGAGACCGAAACCCCTTTCGGCTGGCTGGAAGCATCCGACGGATTTAAAGCCTCTAACAAAATGAGCTTTCCTACCACCCTCCAAAGGAGCAGATAGTACTTTAGAACCATTGGGATTTTCATTTTGTTAGAGGTTGGTAGTTTTGTTTGAGGGGCCGAGAGCGGTTGGTTGGCTTGGTTTCGTTGTCCACCTGCCGGTTCTTGTTGCACGGTGGGTTGTTGCGGCGCTGGTAGCGGTTCATTTCTGGCTTGGCGTCCTGAAGCCTGGTTTGCTTCGGCCCCCACTTGCCCGGCCAGCATCCACAGCCCCACTAACATGATCATTATCCCACTTGTCCACCTTCGGAACATCGCCCGAGTCTACTTGAAGACGAAGATAAAGGTTTCACACCGTGTAACATTTCAACCAAGTGAAAAAGAGGTCTGAGTTTTCTTGGGTAGCTCCGATGCGATCATTCTTGTGGAAGCGAGAGTCTAAATTTTTGTAATACGTCAGCCAAAGGAAGGAGAACTCCCCGTTTCTCAGAAGAAGTACTTTTAAATTGTCGTAACATTTCAGCCGAGGGGAGAAATCCGCCGCTGCCCAGCATGGGAGAGGCCAGCATTGCCTTCGGCAATGCCAGCTGCGGGGGCAAAAAGGCCCGGTGAGCCTATCATTTCCCCCTCACCCTACCCACTTGGCGGCGGGGGAGATAGGAGAAAAATAAACTCCCTCCATTCAGCTGAAGTGTTACAGAAGAATGTTATCCTCATCACCTCCCTCGGCAAGCTCGTTTTTTAGTGCTTCTTTCAGGGCGGCCTTGGCCAACAATCGGGTGGAATCCAAGGTGGGTAGGGGGCAATCGGCCGGATCAACAATCAGCGGAATTTCCGTGCAGGCCAAGGCCGCTGCATCGCACCCGCCGTCCTTCATTTTCTGAATCACCGTGTTGAAATAGGACCGAGACTTTTCCAGGAAAATTCCGTTTACCAACTCCGAGAAAATAATCCGGTCGATTTCCTCCCGGTCTGCTGGCTCAGGAATCCGCCAGCCGATGCCATACCTCTCCAACACTGAGGGATAGACCGGACCGGTCATCAGGTACTTGGTTCCCAGGATGGCCAGCCGCTGGAATCCCCGCAGCTTGGCTTCCTGGGCAACCACCTCGGCAATATGAAGCCAAGGAATCGGGGAGGCTTCGATAACCAATGGAAAGGCTTGATGGATGGTGTTATCGGGGCAAATGGCCAGTTGGGCCCCGATGGTTGCTAGTTTCCGGACCGAAGAGAGCATCAGGGCGGCCACTCCCTGCCAGTCGCTGGAACGGATGTGCTCCATATACTTAGCCAGGGGATAGGTGTGCATGGAGACCTCTGGATGTCTGTGTTCGCCCAGGAAGGCTGGGGCCTCCTGGCAGAGCGTCCGATAACACAACGCCGCCCCCTCCGCACTACAAGCCACTATGCCAATGTGTTTGGGCATCGTAGGAAAATTGCGAAAAAACAGGGAACATTTTAACCGAGTGGACAACGGCTCCTACTTTCCTCGGAAGACGAAAAAAGGCGGCAGTTCGGTCCAACGGAGAGGCTTATTTTCTCCTCTTTTTGCTGGGGCCAAGACGGTAGCCCAAGAGGCTGTCCGAAAAAACATTTTCTATGATGAAAGGAGGTTTCCTTCCTCAATGTCCCAGAATCCCCAAAATCCCCGCTTTTAAGGAGTCTGAAGGGTAGGAGCCGGTGGGCCAAAACCCATGGGAAACCGCCCAAATCCCAATTTCAGGACAGCCTATTAGCCCGATGGAAACCAACCGACCGCACGAAGGGAGTGGGATTCCTGTTTGTGCGGGAATGGCACCTACGGGGCTATCCGGGAAAGCATTGCTTTTTCACATGGGTGGCTGTTATAGAGATTATCGGGCGGGGGAGACAATTTGCAGGCGGTCGGAAGCGGCGGCGGCCTGATAGGCGGCCTGGACCACCGCTAAATCGGCCGGATTTTCCCCTTCGATTACCAGAGGAAGCGGGGCGGCCAGAGCCAACATGCCCGGCAAATCCAGGTATTTAGCCCCGCCCGGCAAAAAGTCGGGATGATCTATCTGGTTGAGCTGGCGGAAGCGGAATCCGCCGGTTTGCAAACGGGCCTCTTCTAATGCCTGGCCAGCCTGAGCACAAACGGCAGCCCCCCAATGGCCTGCCCCAGCCAAAGCCCACAATCGAACCTTCTGTGCTCCGATGGTCGGTTGTTTGGCCGCAGCAACAGCCGTCAGGACGTCATGCACCCGCTTACTAAACAAAGGATGATTATATCCGTATGTATATGCTGCATAGGCCTGCCAAGGCTCTTTCGGAGCACCGACCAACGGCTGTTTAGCAAGCGGTTTGCCGTCGTCGGTAAACTCACCCTGGCCGAATAAATCCACCAACAGCACTGCCTCAGCCTGCTTCTGGATCAGCTCCATAATCATGGGAACCGGTTGGCCCTGGGCCTCAAATAGAGCCTGTTTGCCTTCCGGATGCAGCACCAAGGTGAGCCGACCGTTCTGCCAGTTGGCAGGCCGCAGCAATAGAGCCGGAACTTCTTCCTGAGCGGGTTTATACCGGAGCAATAGTTTTTCCAGCCGATACCCCTGCCGAGCTTCGGCGCCTACAGAAACCACTTCCAGCTGATCTGGTGCGGGCAACCGTCGGCCGATCATCACATCGACCGCACCGCCAAGTACACAGCGGAACTTTTCCAACCCTTGAGCATCTTTAGGCACTAAGGCCTGCAATTGTTTCTGGGCGTCTTCGGTCCACCAACGTAACAAGCGGCGTTCAAAGTCCGGTCCACCTGGAGGCCGAGGATGCGAGTCATCCCAAACGGTCATTTCTTCTTTGGAGAGCGGCTGAAAAGGCTCTTCGACGATCGGCTCTTTTTGGCCCAGCTGGAGCCAACGGTTCATCCAAAGATACATGACGGATCGGGATACATAATTATAGTTATGCGGAAACTGTAAAAAGGCCCAGTGAGCCACCCGGTCCGGCACTCCGAGCATCGTATAATGAGCTTTTAGCTCCGGAAATCCTTTGGTATCCATTTCTTTAGTCCAATCGTTGGCCGACACAAGGCCGAGGGGCCTGGGGGCCATCAAGGCGGCCAAGTCGATATTGCCGGCGCCGATCCGTAGGTAATTGGCATTTTCACAGGTGCAGCCGCCCTGCATGGCCGTGGAAACCATCACCACCGGCACCGCCACAGCGGGCCGATCGTCCACCGCACATAGGATGAACGTTTGTGTGCCGCCGCCGCTTGCCCCGGTTACGCCGATCCGCTTCGGATCTACGCCGTCCAACTGGCTGAGCCAGTCCAATGCCCGGATCGAATTATACGTTTGCAGGCCGAAGATGCTTTGCAAGTGCAATTCTGCCTGAGGGCTGAAAAATCCCCAGTTTTCCATGGTGTTCATTTCTGGCCGGACGCCTGCCCGATGGGCTAGTTGCTGGCTATCGGCGTAGCCGACCATGTCGTACAAAAAGACCGTGCAGCCCATTCGGGCCAGTTGCACACAGCGGGCCTGCAAAGGATACCGACCGCTAGGATCGAATTTTTCTTCGCCTTTTTTGATTTGCTCGGCCAATTGTTTTTCGCCGGCGTCGTAGAATCGGCCGTTGGGCCAGTGGCCGTGAGGAGACAACACCGCCGGCCCCGGACCAGAGCGATTCTTCGGCCGGTACAGATTGCCAGTAAGATAATAGCCGGGGAAAGTCTCCAAATAGACCTTTTCGACGGTGTATTCGGGCCGATCGACCCGGCCATGGATGACAGCGTTCAGGGGCGCTTTGGTGGGCATGGGCCAAAGGCCGGCAGCCACTAGCACCTGCCGACGGAGCCGCTCGGCCCGCACTTGCCACTCCTCCGGCGTTTTCGAGACCTGCATGGGAAAATACCCGTTTAAGTCTTTGAGCGGGCCCAATCGGCTATCCTTCGGCTTTTGGTCAGGTGGTAAGACCCTGGGGGCTGCCGCCTGTGCCCAGCCAACAGCCAAAATCCAAATCCCCATCCACCCGGCGATCAAAAACCATTGCCAATATCCTGGGCAGCTTTCTGGGACTGTTTGCGGGCCCGGAGGAGAAAATCTCTTTCGGACCAAAAAGCTTTTATTCGATCGAAGTTTTCCGGTCCCATACCTCGGTAATCCACAGTTTGTCGAAGTCATAGGCCATTGCCCTTTCCTGAGCCGTCTTCGGGTTTTTTAGGAAGAAGAGATTGGAGGTCTTTTAACAAATCGGGTACATCCTCGGCGGCGGTCTTCCATACCTCCTTCCAATCTACCAGATCATATCCATGAATCATATGATCCCTCATCCCAGCTATTAGCGGCTATTAGCGCGGGGTATATGGGAGTGTTGAGTACGAAATTCTCGAGAAAGCCGCTTTACGGCTTCTCCTATCACCAGAAGTTGATATAGAACAGCGGATTGCGTCGTTAGATCGGCTAGGATTTTCTCTTCCCGCATGATTGCCCTTTTCGTGGAACCCATTTCCGGGGAAGGTTTTCCCTCTTGGTTCTTTCGACTCGCTGGAGCTTGGATGATCGTGGCGTCAACGATGGTGCCATCTTAGAGGCTATCCTAAAATGCACTCCTTATGATGAAAAGAAGCTCTCCCTTTAAATTCCCTAGAATCCCAAAAATCCCTATTTTTAAGAAGTGTCTAGTGGAGGGGCCGGTGGGCCAAAACGCATTAGCCACCCCAAATTCCGATTTCAGCACAGCTTCTTAGACTCGAATCCCAGCTCGCTCCAAATGCCGGTTGACAATCTCCAAGATGCGATTGCCCAACCGATGCTCCTTTAGCAGATGGCGGAACCGACACTCCTCCGATGCTCTGTTCCGCCCCAAATCTAGCCCTAAAAACTCCTGCACGGCAAGGTGCGGCTGATTTTTTGTGGTCAGGCTAGAAGAGTTCGGGAACCATAGATCATGGCCAGGCCCATCGAACCGGCCCTTCCACTGGCATCTGTCAGAACAAAAAGCTCCAGATTCCATAGTCCAGGGGCTATGAGTTGCTGGAAGGAGTTTAGGGGTGGCTATCTGGAGGTAAAATAAGTAGGTTCTGTGCAAAGTTGGCTTTCGGGGGGTAGGGCTTGTTTGGCCTATATTGTCTATCTTGCCCAATTTTCCCACAGAATTTCAGCCGCACCCTGCACGGCAGGCTCTTGGGCATCAGGTCTTCACTCTGCGGGTCCGACAGGTTGCAGCAGATCTGCAAAAAGTACACTCGCAGCATCCGCCCTAACGGCTTGGCTCTCTCGGCCCGGCCACTCTTCTTGCGGATAGTACGGTTCCACCAGCTGCATTCGATCTTCCCAGGGCGTCAGTCAGTTCATGGTTCGGCAGAAGCTCATGCCGCCAGGTACTCTCTCGGTGCTGGTCCAACCCTAAACTAGCAAACATCTTCTGGCCGTTTTGTTGCTCGAAGCATTCGCCATGCATCGGTTACCCCCGCTTGTGCCACTCGCATCTGAATAATTCCTCACTGGAGTTCTACCAATTTTGGACCTCTGCCGAAATGGGAAAGTTCTAACTCCTTGGAACTATTGGACTTAGAAAATTGTGTGAACAAAAGGATGGCCCGTCATGACTCTTGAGGACAAAACAACTCAAGAAAAATGGCAAAAATTGAGATTAAAAGATCTCCTCGCAAGAACAAACATAACCACCTTTTGGCCTAATAGGTTATCAAGATTGATTCTTTTTGGGAATTCCCCCCAGGTCTCATTCCTGCGCCAAGCAGCTGTCTAGTGCTAGGCAATTTTCCGCATGCTCAGAGAAAACCCCGCTACAGTAGGACAGACCTCCTTGGGAAAATTCACCCCCTGGGAAAATCTTCCGAAAAATTTTTGGAACCTCTGCATAATTCAAAGGGGATATTTTTATACCATTTTGGCTGGCATCCCTCTAACACAACATATAGGGGGCCAGGATTGCTAGCACCCAACAGATAGTAGATGTCCTGGCAGGACAACGGAACGGCTAAAGAATCAAAAGTTCATAAAGTTCACTGGA
>JANXAQ010000276.1 GCA_025062105.1 Thermoguttaceae bacterium | reverse complement strand
ACCATCGGCTTTGCCAGCGACGACGGCGGCGTGCTACAGCTTATCAACACCCACGGCTCACCCATCCAGTTTAGCCAGGAGTTCAACAGTCAAGGCACCCAGGGGGACGATACCCTGTTCTATAATGATCCTCGTGGGCATTCGGCCACCTGGGGCGTCTTCACGCTGACGAGCGAAGCCTACCTAGAACTGCAAGGGCTGTTCTTCGAGCGGGCCGGCGGCGATTCGTATGAAATCTTCTTGGCCAAGGGCGCATTTACTAGCTTTAACACCACCGATTTCTTCATCCTGCGCAACGGGGTGTTTCCGGGCTTGCTGGTAGCGCCGGAGCTTTGGATGGTGGTGCCGGAGCCGAGCAGCCTGCTGCTTCTAGCTCTGGGTGGCCTGTGCTTGGCGGCTCTAGCTCGCCACCGAAGGAAAACCCAATTAGGATAGGAACCTCTGCGAAATCCTGAACATACAGTGAACTTTAGGAACTTTGATTCTATAGCTGTTCGGTTCCACTATCCGAACATCGACAATCTATTGCGTGCCAGCAATGCTAGCACCCCTAGATATATTGTGTTAGGGGGAAGATAACCCAACATGGTATAAAAATATCCCCTTTAAATTATGCAGCGGTTCCCATAGAACTCCTGGGGGAACCAGGAAATCTCGGACCCGCCTCAACGGGCAATCCAATATTGCCTCTCCTGTCTGGAGGCATTAGTATCTACAACAGTCAGTAGAATTGGTCAGACGTTGGATGCTCCTGAATGCAGACAGTCCTATCCCTCCGTGCAAACCCCGAGATGGGAACTCTGATCTGAGGATGGTACTGGGGAGCCACGTTCACCTTGGGCGAAGCTGGCTTTGCTGCTCTTGGGCAGAGGCGTAGAAGTTGCAGCGGCATGGGGGCTAGTGCATCTAGTCGGCCCACACTCCCCTACAATGTGTACAAATAATAATGTTCTGCGGGAAAGTGGAGTTTTAGCCGCCGGAAGGGGTTTTTTGTTTTTCGGCAGGTAACGTGCCGGGGGCAACGGGGGCGGCGATAGCCTCGCTGAGAGCGGTCTTTTGTTTGGTAAGCTCCTGGACTAGGTCCTTTTCTCGGAGGTTGCCCTCGGAGTCCCGGAGTTTGGGATTCTCGAACAACACCGCACAGGATCGTACCGCATCGAAGATTTTCTGGTACAGGAGGCCTGTTTCTTTTGGTTGCGAAGCCGTCTTTTGTAAGCCGCTGAGTCCGTTGTAAATGCCAATCAAATACATCTGGAGCCGACGGGCGAGGAACTTTTCCTCTTTCTGGTAACTTTCCAGTTCGGCGTTTAGGACATCTAGGGCCAGTTGGCCCATATCGCGCAGCAATTGATCGAGATCGCCAGGGAAACCTTGGGAGTAATCCAGGTTTCCTAAAGCCCGGGCGGCACTGACGCGAAGATTGATCGACGCATTGGTATCATTCAGCACATTCATCAAGGCTAGGGCTGCTTGCCCGTTGGGACCTGGAGTTTTCAGCAGTTCCAGCACTTCGATGGCCAACTGCCGGAGCCAAGCGTGTCCGACAGCAGCCCGGCCGGAGGGGGAGCGCTCTTGGAGTATGTTAACCAGGACGGTTACCCATTGGCCTTTGCTTTGATCAGCTACGGCGGCCAGCTCCGCATGACGACGCAGCCCTACCAAAGCAGCTACTCGAAGGACATCCGGCGTCTGGGGATTCTGTACCATCTGCAACAGAATCGGCTGGGCGGCATGCAACGGCTCCGGCGGCTTATTCGGCTTGGGCTCCACCTGATTCAATTCCCCTAAGGCCAACACCGCATTGACCCGGGCGGCCGGATGATGGTTTCCCTCAGCCATCTTAATCAATAGATTCATCACCATCTGCACCACTTGGTCATGAGCTTGTCCTTCCGCCTGGCCAAGCTCCCGCAAGAGCTCCTCCCGATATTTGCGCACCTCCGCTCGATTGGCCACTTGCGTCCAACGTGCCAACCCATACTGAGTGTAATACTCATTGAGGAACTTAATCTGCTCGGGACTCAAGGTGCCAGCTCGCAACAGTTTGGGTACCTCCGAGCGATTCTTCCGCTGCGCTTCATCCACAGGCCATTCCAGGAGCGGTTCCAGAGTCTTTTCCTTTGCTGGCAGCTCTGTTTTCGGTTCGGCGGAAGGTTCGGCCTTCGGTTCTGGCGAAGGTGCAGGTTTCTCTTTGGTGGAAGGGGGGGTTTTGGGTTGTGCCGGAGGTTCGGCTTTTTCTTTGGCTGCCGGTTTAGGAAAGGGCTTCGTCTTTGGTGTGCCGGCCGGGGATTCCTCAGCTGGAGCAGATTTTGGCTCGGCAGGGGGTTGGGCGGGAATTTTTTCCCCAGGTGTTGGTTCCGTTTTTGCCGGCGTGGGTTCCGGCTTGGCCGGGCTAGATGCCTTTTCCCCTTCAGGAGCCTTCTTCGGCACAGGAGCAGGCATATCCGGCAAGTCCGCCTCGGCAGGACTGCTCCCCTCAGGCCCCTTTGCTTCTGCAGCTAAACAGCACAGCTGCTGCTCCCCCAGCAGCCCCCTGCCACCCAAAAAACTGCTTGCCACGACCAGGCCGAAAATCCAAATCCGTATGTCTCGATCTTCGCTGATCCACCCCATAGCTGCTACCTACCTTACTGAAAAATAAAACACTGAAAATAAAACTCTCTACCAAAAAAGCGTCTTCCGACCACCTGCTAATCCCGCAAAAGTCGGTGAACCTTTTGAGAGGGCATCTTGTTAACTCGCCATTTACGATTTTTCTAATGGTTTTGCTTCCGGTAGTTCTCTTTTTTCCCCACAATTTCCTACCCCCAGTGTTACAGGCAGTTAGAGCACTCCTCATCCCAACCGAGGCATAATAGAAAGTCGAGGTGAGCTGAACTTGCCGTTTTTTCCAACTTGGTTTGCCACCCGTAGTACCAGAAAACCTCCTTTTGTTTGCACAATCTTTTTTATAAGTCCAACAATCCAAGGAGTCCGAACTTTTTTCTTTCAGGATGAGGTCAAAAGTGGCGAAAGTCGAAATGAGAGGCTATCTCGAAAAATATATTTTCACCTTGTTGTAACCAAAGCTCTGTCTAAAAGTCCCTATTTTAGCGGGTTTTGCCGAACCGAGACAGTCATGCGGAAAACCCGTCGGAAATTTTCAGGAAACCCTCTTCGTTTGATTTGTGCCAATTTTTGTAACTGTTTTTATTTTCGACTTTTGCTATGTTTCCTAATTTGTTTTTCCTAAGGGTTACGACGAACCATCTTTTTGTCCGCACAATTCCCTAAGGCCAATAACTCCAAGGAGTTGAACTTTCCCATTTAGGCAGAAGATCGAAATTGGCAACAGCCAAGGTATTTCAGGGAATGGGATTTTAGTGGGCTTTGTTCAGCAAATTTCCGAAGGCCAATATCTTCAAAGGATTATGGCATCTAAAAAGGGAGCTATCCCCTAGAAATCGGCAAAAGTCGAATGAAAGCCATCCGGTGGTACCTCAACCCTATCTGGATAAAGCTACTTCCGGGCCAAGCCAATGTCAAGCGACATGCCTCATGGGGTGCGGCTGAAATTTTGTGGGTTAACTGGGCAACATAGGGAATATAGGCAAAACAGGCTTCGGCCCACGGCAAACCAGCTTTGCACAGCACCTACCTATTATTATAAAACACCCTTTTGCTCCCCTTTTTCCTTTCGAGACATAAGCACCTGAACTCCTTCGACTGACTCCTAGCCCCTCCAGTACGGAGCCTATCGGCCTGTGGGGGAACTGCCGGGGAGGAAGGCTTCCATGGGGCAGGGAGCGATCTATCTTCAACCACTCCCCTAAACTTAACCACAAAAAATCAGCCGCACCCGCCTCATGGCTGCTCCCATCGCCCAGGATACCCCTGGCCCCAAGCCGAGAATAGATTCAAGCTATAAAAGGAAACTTCACCCAAATCCTGAATACCTAGTGAACTTCATGAACCTTTGATTTGGCGGGATGGGCCCGTCCCATTCAAAGACCGGCGGGCTCTGAAGAAACCCTTTCCGGTCGGAGGCCTAAACCCACCAAAACTGAGCAACACCGAAAACTGAGCAAAACCGACCAGGATGGGCAAAACCTCCATACTGCGGACAACCTTTCAACAGAACCAGACCTCACTCTATGGGGGTTGCTAGCAGGCTAGCAACGCTATCGATTGGGTTAGAGGTGAATGGCATCCAAATTGTGTACAAATATACAAAACCTCTCCTCAATATTGAGGAAGCTCTGCATAATTCTGAAGGAACCTCTGCCAAATCCTGAACATGTAGTGAACTTTATGGACTTTTGATGCTATAGCTGTTTGGTTCTTCTATTCGAACACCTACTATCTATTGGGTGCTAGCAATGCTCGAGCTCTATATGTTGTGTTAGAGAAAAAACTTCCAAAATTGTTATAAAAATATCGCCCTTGAATTATGCAGAGGTTCCATAAAAATTATCTCCCTAGAAGGACACAGAGGTCCCTATACAGAATTACTCTAGAGTTTTGCCATTTTAGGTTTCCCGCCGAAAAGGGAAAGGGCTACGACTTGGAATAGACTTTAGAGGCTGTCTGAAAAAGCATTTTCTATGATGAAAGGAGGTTTTCTTCCTCAATTGCCCAGAATCTCCAAAATCCCTGTTTTTAAGGAGTCTGAAGGATAGGAGCCGGTCGGCCAAAACCGATTGGAAACCAGCCAAATCCCCTTTTTAGGACAGCCTCTTACGAAATTGTGGGAACAAAAGGAGGTTTCGTGCTTGTACTGGAGAGAAAACAAAGTTAGGAAAAATGGCAAAAGTCGAACTAAGCCGCTATCCTGAAATGTACCTTCTATGATGAGATGAAAGGAGTTTTTTCTGCCACATCTAGAATCTCCAAAATCTCTATTTTTTAAAAGTGTCCGAGGGGAGGGGGCTGTCGGTCAAACCCCTAGAAACCGCCGAAATCCCAATTTCAGGATAGCCTCTAAGATTGCCATTGAGAGGAGGCAACTGAAATGGTATCCCAATCTCTTCGTAGAAGGAAGCAACGCTTCGGGAAACAAAAAAGCCCGGGACCTAGGGGAAATTTCCTGGGTCCGGGACTTTCCAAAGGTTCTGGCTTCGGGATGGGCTACACGTTACTAGCAGCAGGATCCGGTTAGCTATCTAGAATGCGGAGGGCCGCTTCGTTTTGGGCGTCGGTTACGAAGGGGATGCCGGTTTCGGCGGCGGTTTCTCGGTTAGCAGCCATCAGGTCATCCCGAGAGATTTCCTGGACCGAAAACTTCCGGGCGCCGGCCAACAGTTGTTGCAAACCGGCCGCCAGCTTGTCGGCCAGCGTCCACATCGCAATAGCACCAAACGGGATTTTCTGCATCTCTTCTTTGCCGAGTTTGGCTTCCAATTGATAATAGCCGGCAAAGATTTCCTCAGGTCGGTCGCCTAGTTCCAGTACCGTTGGCGGCAGGCGTTCCCAGTTACCGTGGATGGTATCGACTTTCGTCCATTCGCCTGCGACTACAGTACCACCGTTTTGTTTTCGGAGTACGCCTTCAATATTGGAGCCCAAAAAGCCTGGGATCATTAGCGCCCGGCCCATACAGACCATTTTGGTAAACGGTGCTCCTAAAGCCAGGGCTTTAAAGATGTGATCTTCTCTGGCAAAGCCGCCAGCAAAGGCAAGATCCACAACTTGCATCCCCCGGTCGGCCAATCGCTTGGCATATTCGTATGCTTTGGCGTGCAGCAGAAGCGAGGGGACCCCCCAGGTTTCCATCATGTTCCAGGGGCTCATGCCGGTACCGCCCCCAGAGCCGTCAATGGTCAATAGATCTAGTTGGGCCTCGGAGGCATATCGGATGGCCATAGCCAACCCTTCCATGCCGTAGGAGCCGGTTTTCAAGGTGATCCGCTGATAACCCAAGGAACGGAGATATTCAACAGCCCGGAGAAACTGTTCCCGGACGGCTTCGGGCGAGTCCAGGTCGGTATATCCAAGCCGACTATGTCGGGCGAACGAACGGATGGATCCATGCTCCCAGGCCTCTTTAACACCTGGTTCGAGAGGATCGGGATCGACCACATAACCCCGTTGACGTAAAAACAGGGCGTAGTCATAGCTAGTGACTTGGATTTCGCCGCCGATGTCTTTAGCCCCTTGGCCCCATTTGAGTTCGATGCAGACTTTTTCGGGGCCGAAACGGTTGATTAGATATTCGGCCACTCCGAAACGGGTGTCTTCGACGTTCATCTGGACTAAAATGGCGCCGTAGCCGTCGTAGTAGCGGAGGAAGGTTTCTACGCGGCGGTCCAGTTCTGGGGCTTTTTCGATTCGGCCATTGCGGATGACGGACTGTCGATCCACTCCGACAACGTTTTCGCCGACGACGATTGGAATGCCAACCAAGGCCGCTCCGATGGCAAAACTTTTCCAGTATTTTTCTGCGATGAACGTCGATCCCAAAGCGCCGGTCATGATCGGCAATCGGCATCGGACTTTATGCAAGGTGCCGAATTGGGTTTCCAGCGAAACATTGGGGAAAATGCAATCATCTGGGCTGTGGGAGAGTCCGGGGGGCAAGCCTTTGGCGCCGTAGAGTCGGCCTTGGATCCGCAGGGCATGGTACCCGACGCCTACGGCGGTGGTATTGGCACTGCCGGCCGTTACCATGCCGAAATCCCTGGGATAGAGCAGGCGTCGGCCTACCAAGCTGGCTAGCCAAGTTTCGCATTTGCCGGCGCAGTCGGCCCGGCAGAGGGTGCACAGGCCGGATTCGGCTGGATTGCCCCGGTTGTTAGTAGCAAGTACATCATTATTTCGCCGCCATTGAATCATCTTGGACTCCTAAAAGAAAAGAGGAAGCCGATTTTTTGGCAAAATATTGCCGATCTCAAACACCCTTTAACCCCTTTACGTCCGGTTTGAAGAGAATATTATCCATCGTTTCGGAGAAAAGGGAAGAGGGGATTACTGAAATTTTCAAAAATTGGGGGAAATAAGGCGGCTTATATCGGCAAAATCAAAACTAAAAATCGGCAATAATATTCCGATTTAATTTTCTTTATCGGCAATCGATGGCGATTGTTTTGCCGATAATGAGGGGCTATAATGCCTCTTATCGGCAATTTTTCACTTCCCTCCAATCACCACTGCCAATTCGCTTGCGCAAAAGGATACCGATATGGATAAGATCGAACGGAACCGGTTGGCTATCCTAGAAGTCTTAGAAAAAAGCTCCAGCCCCTTATCCTCCCCCCGAATCGCCCAATTGCTTAGCCATGCTGGCCTTTCGCTTAGCCAGCGGGCCGTCCGGTTATATTTGCAGCAACTAGAGGAGCAAGGCCTTACCCAATCGTTCGGTAAGCGCGGCCATATGATCACGGAATCGGGACGTACCGAAATCCGCGCTTCTCAGATTCCTTTGCGCATCGGGTATCTATCGGCCCGGATCGACCAGTTGACCTATGCCATGACATTTGATTTGGCTACCCGCACCGGGCAGGTCATAGTAAATACCTCCTTTGTTTCCCCGCGGATCTTGGCCGAGCATCTGGACAAAGTCTGTGCCGTTTTTGCTAAAGGCTATGGCATGGGAAACCGGGTGGCGCTGCTGGGTCCAGGAGAACAAATTGCTGGCATGACTGTTCCACCGGATAAGGTGGGCTTTTGTACCGTTTGTTCCATTACAATCAATGGGGTGTTGCTAAAACACGGCATCCCGACCATTAGCCGATTCGGCGGCCTGCTGCAACTGCGCAACGGCCGCCCCTGGCGCTTTGTGGAAGCCATCCATTATGACGGAACCACCATTGATCCGTTGGAAGTATTCATCCACAGCGGCATGACCAATTACATGGGCGCTATTACCGACGGCAACGGCCTGATTGGAGCTGGATTTCGGGAATTTCCCGAAAACGCCCGGGACATGATCTTGCACCTCAGTCACCGGTTTGCCGCCGTTGGTCTGGGAGGACTCATGGAGGTAGGGCTGCCCAATCAGCCTTTATTGGGGTTTCCGGTTAGTCCAGGACGCTTCGGCGCTGTGGTGATCGGCGGTCTTAACCCCATTGCCATTTTGGAAGAATTAGGCTATCGGGTCTCTTCTCGCGCCATGGCAGGCCTGCTTGACTACTGCCGGTTGATGGTGGCCGAGGAACTGCCCGAAGCCATCAAAGCCTTTCTGTAACCCACCCTGCCTGCTAAGTCCGCAAGCACAGCTTCCCGAATAGCTTATTGTTATGAACCGCCATTTTTTCCAACGTCTTATAAGCCAGAGCTTTGTGCGCTATGTGGAGCATCATGCTCTGATCGATTCGACCAATAACCGTGCGCGTCGGCTTGCTTTGGGCGAAGAAGCCTTCTGGGACTACAGTGCTTCTGCACCCAAAGCCCTGCAGGAATGCTTACCTGGTTTGATTTTGGCCGATCAGCAATCGGCCGGCCGGGGCCGGGGGAGCAATCGATGGTGGACTGGGCCTGGCAGTTTAGCAATGAGTCTGCTGTTACCGCCGGTCCACCAATGGTCTCGGATTTTCCGGTCCGCTACGGCAAACTCGCCGGACGTGGCCCAGCGGGCCGCTTCGGAAAAAAATCTGGCCGCTTTTTGTTTTACCAATTCTGCCGATCGAGAAATTTCAACAGGGCTGGTGGGACTGGCCACCGCTTTGGCGGTAGTTCGGACGGTCCGTCCTCGGCTGCCAGGAGTAGAAGTCGGTATCCATTGGCCAAACGATGTGTTCGCAGACGGCAAAAAGCTGGCCGGTATTTTGGTGGAAGTCCTAAGCACCGGTCTGGTCATTGTGGGCATCGGTGTCAATACAAATAATACCGCCCACCAAGCCCCGGAAGAACTTCGTCTTCGGTTGACCACCCTTCGAGACCTGACCGGTCAAGGCCACCCACATGACCGCTTCCTGCCCGAATTACTGAATTCTCTAGAGAATGTCTTTTCCAGATTGGTTTCTATACCCGATCGGCTAGCGGCAGAGGTGCATCGGTGGTGTTTGCAAAGGGGCCGATCCTTAAAGGTTCGCACTCCTGGGGGAGACACAGAGGGTATTTGTGAAGGAATTGGCCCCCAAGGAGAGCTAGTTCTAAACACACCGACAGGGGTTCGGCGGATTTTCTCCGGCTGCATTCTCGGATAATTGGGCCACAATCATTCCTACATTGGAAACCTCTTGTTTTACTTCTGGAATCTCTCCGTGATCCAAAGGGGATATTTTATCATTTTGGTTTCCCCCTCCAACACAACATATAGGGGTGCTTGCACTGTTAGCACCCAATAGATAGTAGCTGTCCAGGTAGGACAACCTGGGGATATAACCAAAAGTTCACAAGAATCACGATAGGTTCAGGATTTTGCAGAGGTGCTTCCTCTTTAGAGGGGTGTTATATAGTTAGAAGGGTTGTAGGAGTTTGCCCCCTATTTTGGGCGGAATGAACCCAATCGATGGGGAATCAATAATTCCCAGTGGACGACTTCCGCCCGTCCTTCTAGGATTAACAACGGGTATGGCTGTACTGAGAGGTTGAGCTGAGCCGGGAAGTTTTGGCTAATCAGTAGGGTTTTGGTTGGTTTTAGGCCTTCGACCGGAAACGGTTTCCACAAAGCCCCTGGGGATTCAAGGCCAAGATCCCGTACTAATCCCCATTTGGTACTCTCTTTTTTCCAAAAGGAGGGATACAGATGGGAAGCGGAGGGCAAGCCCGCTCCACTCATTGGCTGGACTGGACCCTAAATGACCTGTTGGAGCAATTGGGAGGGGTGCCGGCCGAGCGGGTCCGGATGGTGCCCATGCCCGGCACTGCCACGGAAGAGGACCTATTAGCTGTAGAAAGCAGAACCGGCCGGGTCTTGGAACTGATCGACGGCGTGTTGGTGGAAAAGGTGGTCGGGTGGTATGAGATGGCGGTGGCGGTAGAATTGGCCTGGTTGCTAAAACGATATGTGCAGGACCGAGGTTGGGGGGTGGTACTCCGAACGGAAGGGCCGCTGCGGATCTTTCCCGGACAGGTCCGTTCGCCGGCAGTTGCTTATGTGAGTTTCCAACGGCTTGGGCGCATTCGGGAGCCGGTCCGCCCAGTTTTGCCGGTCGCCCCTGATTTGGCCGTCGAAGTCCTTTCGGAAACCAATACCCCTGGCGAAATGGAGCGAAAATTGCGTGACTATTTTGCCGCCGGCGTAGAATCGGTTTGGTATATTGATCCCAAAGCCCGCACAGCGCGAACCTATAGCAGTCTAGAGGAATGCGAAACCATCTCGGACGAAGGTTTTCTTCGAGGCGGCCGAGTCCTACCCGGGTTGGTGGTTTCTCTGCGAGAGATTTTCCAAAAAGCCCACCAACCCCGGCCTGACGAACCTACCTGTCCTTCGAATTGAGCTTTTCTTTACGAACGCGGCCCACAGTGGCAACTAGTCCATGTCTGTGGAGAATGCCTTTGGTTACCGTCTAGACAGGCGCCCCTGCGGAGCGGAGTCGGCCAACAGTGGGTGGATAATTCTCGCCCCCAGAGGCCAGAACCGTCTAAAAACACAGGGTTACCCTCTGGACAGAGGGCGTTACAATTGCTGGGAGATTCGGCGGCAAAGTTGCTGGCTTGTCCAGTGGAGAAAATCTTGGCTGGGCGGAGCATAGGGTCGGAATTTCTCCCAGGTGCCGAAAGCTTCCAAATACAGCACCGCCCGTTGCATCCCGAGGCTAGCGCCGATCGTGGAATCGACCAAGTTGCTCGAATCCGAGGCGTTCATCGAAAACAGCACACGCATCTCGAACTCCGGCAGGGCGTGCCGGTCCAGCCAACGGGTAAACGTATGGTAGCTATCGCACCAGAGGATGGTGTGGATACCCCAGGCAGGGCCTTCCCGCAGGATTTGCGCTAGTTGCTGAGCTGGGCTAGCCGACCGATCTTCCCCGCCAAAAGAAAAACCAAATTCATCCTCGCTGCGCCGAAGTGTGCGGAATCGGGCCAAATCATATACAAATAGATAGATTGGCGGCTCCTGGTCAAGACTCCCTGTCTGTCGGCGGGCCAACTCGGCGGCAATGCCGCCGATGGTCTGTCCAGCTTGTGCCGGGCCCACTACCTCTACCTGGTAGGGCAACAAGTCAGCCAACTGCCGGAAGTACTCGGCTTCGGGAGCATCGGGCCGAGTCCCATCTAAAAGATACATTTGTACGGATGGCATCCCTTTGGCATCTGCGGGTGGATATTGGGCAGCCAGGCTGATTAGACCTGCTGTAAACAATCCCCGGGCCAAATCATCTCGGTGGCCGACGATCAAAAGATTACTGCTGCTTTGGCGGACAAAACTGGCCTGAGTGGGCGGCTTGATGGAGACTGCCTCGCCCAACCAAATGCGGGCCGTGCGCGGCGGCTCGGCCGAGACCGGCCTCTCTAATAATGTACAAAGTTCTATATTCTCTTCCAGCCTGGCCGGTGCATTCCCCTCAAATACAATCGGCTTCGGGACCTGATATTGGCGCCGGAGGGCAAATTCCCGAAGCTCGGCCAAATATTTTTCCCGCTCAGTGTCCGGCAGCCAAAACACCTGGAACGGATGGTTACCTTCGTATAGGCCGTTGGCATCGTTGTAGATGGCTTCGCCGGGCCGGGTTAGCAGCCGGGCTGCCGTGTTTTCTTCGCTCAGGATCAAATGGGCGTCGGTTTCGCTGCATTGTAGGGCGATTCGGACGGCCATTTGGCCCAGGGTGCTTCGGGGCAGGCTGTACGCGCCAGCCAAGGTCTGAGAGCCTAAAAGCACGTGGATGCCGAAGGCTCGGCCTTGCCGAACCAGCCGATCCAAAAGCAGGGCCGCCGCCTGGGCAATCCGGTCGTCTTCCACAAAAAGTTCCTGGAATTCGTCAATCACCAGCAGCACTCGGGGCAGGCGAACCTGGGGGTTTTGGGCCCGGAAGCTGGGCAGGTCCTGCACGCCATGCTGGCGGAATAGATCCCCCCGCTCGTGCAGCAGGCCGTCCAGCCGTTCCAGCACCGACAGCCCGAACTCCCGTTCGCTTTCGATGGCAATGACTCGGGCATGGGGCAGTTGGGCAGCTGCGTATGCCTTGAACTCCACCCCCTTTTTGAAATCTACCAGGTACAGTTCTACTTCGTCGGGGCTGTAGCGCAGGGCGGTCTGCGTGATCAGCACATGCCAGAGAGTGGATTTACCGGAGCCAGTTTTGCCGGCCACCAGCACATGCTGGGAGGTGCCTTCGCCTAAGCGCAAGTATTGGAACTTTTTTGCACCTGCCCGGCCCAGGGGGACTTCCAAACCCTCCTGGCTTGAAGCGGTCCACCAGTGGTCTGGTTCGGGCGCACCGGCGGCGAACGGCACTTCCACTTTACCCGCCTCTTGGGCCCACTGGCCTACCCGGCGAACAATCTGAGTGAAAACTTCCGGCGGCGGAGGCGGCTCGGACTCCAAAACCAACGGCCCCACCTCCGGATGCTCCCAGATAAACCGGCCGTCCTGCCACTGAAGCACCCATGCATACGGCTGAAGATCCGAGAGGTGGAAATCCCTGGGCAACCGGAGCCGATCATCCACGCTCATCAGAGTAAACACGCCGCACCGGGCCCCGCTGGAGATGATGCTGCGCAATCGGGCTGCTGATTGCTCCTGGAAACCGGCCGGGAAATTGGCGATAACCAGGATTCGGTATGGCTCGGCCAATTCGCCGGCAAAGGCGTTATACTGAACAATCGTTTCGAACTCGTTCCGAAGATATACCTGCAGGACGGTCTCCATGTGTTGCGTGAGATCGACCAGGCGTTGGTCGATGTGGGCTGGTTCGGTCCAAATCCGGCTGGAGACCAATTTTTCATCGTAGTCGGCCAAGTGCATGAAGGCGGAGAAGTTTTCGCCCAGGCCCACTGGGTCGATAATCGTAAGGCGCAGTTTTGCTGGCGGCACCGTAGTAAGCAGCCGGAGGAGGATCGTCTGCAAAAGTTCCACCGCCTCTTGCCGACCTTCTTCTCCTACCCGAAGGAGTAGCAGGGGCCAATCCGGAAACGGCACCAGCGCCGGCACTGCCCAAGCCGTTTGTTCGACTTGCAAATCCGGATGCTGCGGCAGACCGCCGGGAACGTGTTCCAACAAAAGCCGAAACCGGCCAAATCGCACTCCGGGCGGCATCTGGCTTGGCGGTGTCCATTTGTTCCAATCCACTCGGTCCCAAGCCGGACAGAGCCGATCGGCCCATTGGTGGGCTGCCTGAACATGTTGGCTGAATTGCTGGATGGTTCCAGACCAGCGCTGGCGGAGCGATTTCCAGCGGTTTTGCCGCCAGGTTTCCACCCGCTGGATGTACCGCTGGTAACGGGCTTCCAATTGAGCAGATTCGGCCTGGAAGGTTTGGTCCAATTCTTCGGAGCGGCGTTGGAAGTCAGCTTCCAGGTGGGCCAGATGTTGTCGGTGCTGGTCGGTAAGTTGTTGCAACCGGGCCGGGTAGTCCGCTTCCAATTGGGCCAGGGCGGTTTGGTGTTCGGTTTGCAATCGGGCAAGTTCCTGGGAGGCGGCCTGCTTGGCCTGGTGCAGTTGTTGCTTGAGGTTTTCTTCCATAGCCCGTTGGGTCTGCTGGCAATGCGCTTGGGCTGCCTGCAGAGCCTGGCAACGGGCTGATTCGGCTTGGTCCACAAGGCGTCGCAGTTGGCCGTAAATGGCCCTTGCCTGCCGACGGGCTTTTGGGTAATAAAAAGCCAACAGGCCGACCGGCAAAGCAAGGCCCACTGCTGCGCCTTCTACCCAGGCGATCCAGGGGTGCCAGCCCTGCAGGGCCGCCCCCAACACCGCTCCAATCACCAACCCCAGAAGGAGCCAAACGACCGGTTGGCCGCCTTCTAGCAGCCTGCCGGCGGCAAAGCGGTCCAATTTGACCAGGCATTGGCGAGCCTGTTGCCCCAGCTCAGCCAATTGTTGGATGGAATCTGCCGCGCTGGCCGTTTCCGCCCAAGGGCCTTTGGAGACCGCTTCTAAGGGGGTTTTAGTTAGGTGCCGACTCCATAACCAGCGCTGTTGGAGCCGCCTGACTGCCTGCTCATGCAAGGCATGGATCTCTTGCCAGAGGCTTTCGATGCGGGCCTGGGTGGCCTGAAGCTCCAGGATCGGCCGGTCTTTGGTGGCGTCATAGACGGTCTGCGCTTCCCACTGGGCTTCTTGCAGACGGCGGCGGATCTCCTCGGTTTGCTGTTGGGCCAGTTCGGTAAGGTGCCGACGCTTCTTCTCATATTCCCGCTGCAAACGGGCATATTCTGTCTGGAACTCCGCCTCGGCCGTCTGACGCTTGGTCTGGTAATCCTGCTGGAGAGCGGCTTTGTCGGCGTAGTACTTTTGCTCCAATGCTGTACGAAGTTCGGTGTATCGTTTGTCGGCCCACTGCTTTTTTACGGTAGCCAAGGCCGGGATCCGTCGTTCGGCAGGCGCCCGACGTCGGTTCATCCGCACCAACTGCTTCAACCAACCCTGCCAAGCCCTGCACGAAAGTAGTTCCATCGGCAACACTTCCGGCCCAGCAGGTGCTTCAACGCTTGCACTACTCTCGGCCGGTAAACCTGGTTGCACGGGAGCGGTTGCCTCTTCCTGCCGGTCATTCATGCGACGTGTCTCCGCACTCCTTAGCTGCCTCGGAGAAGACTTCGTCTAGTCGGCCGATGGCCTCGATGGCCTCCCGGACCCGGCTTTCCAGAGGGGCCAAGTAATGGTTCCGGAAAAATTCCATGGCCGGGTCGTTCCACCGCTCCCGGAGGCTCTCGGTGGTCTTTTTTAGCATATCCAGGGCATCGTGCAATCGGGCTGCCGGCGATCGAAAGTCCCATAGTCGCATGAGTTGGCCCTCTGGTGTTATTCTCTCCCTTCCGGCAATGTGGGGTTTTCCACCGGTTTGTCCGGTGTGGGCGGTTCCTCCATCTTGGCCGAGGCAAACGGTAGTGGTTCCATTTCGGCAGTTTCTGCCTCACCGGCGGCCCGCTGGGGTTGCTCCGCCAATGTTTCCGAATCGGTTTGGGTTGGCCCGGCGGGGGATGGAGTCAAAGGTGCTTCCTCTGCTGCCCCCCGGCTTGCCGAGGCCAAACCTTCGACCGCTTCCAAAAGCGATTTTGGTGTGGGAATAGCCTGTTGGCTGATGTAGGACTCCAGCGCCCGGGCCATGCGTCGCAGGCCAGCCAAGGCCCGAGGATATTCCGCCCCCAACCACTCCACAAGCGGACTGACTTTGCCGCGGTATTCCTCAGCTTGTTTGGCGGTTCGATAAATCCATTGCCGAACCAGGCGCTGCTTTTGCATGGCCAAGTCCAGGCGCCGCTGCGCCCGTTGAAGAGCCTTTTTCTGATCGATACAACTGGAGGGGACCTCATCCACCCGATGGATCAGGCGGGCTTGTTCCAATTCCCGCCGGGCACGGGCTACTGCCTCCCAACCCAGCCGAACTTGGCTCTCCCAGTAGCGGGGCCGATCTTGCTCGATCCATTGGCTGGCCCGGCGCAGCTCCAGGTCCAAGTCGGCCAAGGCAGCCTGAGCCTCCTCGGCAAACCGCACTAGCGCCGCCGCCAACGTATCCACATCTTCTATGGCCAATACTCGGGCCGACTTGGCCATAGTTCGTTCTCCTGGGAGGACCGATGTCTTTTCTTTCTCTTGCCTACTGCCTACACATTAATGTTCACCGAAAAATCCGTTCCCTCACGGCAGCAGCTCGATGATCCGCCTTCTGCCTTCTGCCCTCTTCCCGCTGCCACCCCTACTCCCTACTCCCTACCCCCTACCCCCCACTGCCCACCTCACCGCGGAAAGGCCCGGTTGTGCCCTCTGCCTTCGCCCCTCCGCCTTCCGCCCTCCGCCCTCTTCCCGCTGCCACCCCTACTCCCTACCCCCTACCCCCCACTGCCCACCTCACCGCGGAAAGGCCCGGTTGTGCCCTCTGCCTTCGCCCCTCTGCCTTCCGCCCTCCGCCCTCTGTGCTCTGCCCACCCACCTTCGTGCCTCACGACTGTTGCAAATACTGGTCGATATACTCTGCTTTGCGCAAAAGGTATGGGATATGTTGTTCGTTGATGTCGATAAAGCGGGCCAGCACTTTCAGGTGTTGCTCGAATTGTTCCA
>JANXAQ010000028.1 GCA_025062105.1 Thermoguttaceae bacterium | reverse complement strand
TTGCCTGGTTTCACTTCTTTGCACGCCTCCGGCGCGCACTGGTAGCGCCTCAGCCAAAACAAAGCGCCGGACTATCCCCCTCCAGAGAGTCCACCAACCGAGGACGTGGAGATAAATGTTCTACATCAGTTAGCCGGCTAGTATTGCCTCCAGGCCTATCCTCTTCCACACGACGCCGATGCCGATAAATGCGGGACATAAGCAACCGCCGCATACGCATACTCGGCGTTCTTCTTAAGCCCACGCTGGCCGCACCCGCCGCCAACCAAACCGCGCTTTCAACACCCCAAATACGTGCTCCACTCCAGACCGGACCGAATTCCATAGCCGATTGTGCTTCTCCGACCAACAGGGGAGCGGACGGTTCCTAAGAGGGGACTTCAACGGGAAAAACGCGTTTCCATATTGCCCCTAAGCTTGACTTTTGCCATTTTTAACCCTATACCGACTGTGCCACGCTCTATGTCTGTGTGGGCAGAAGAGTTAGGAAATTACATGTACAAATGAATAACTCCCCGTAACTTTTGAGACCAAAAGGAGTTAGGAAAAACGGTAAAACTCGAATTGAGAGTTCGAGAGGGCGTGGAGAGAGAACATTTTTTCGTATAAAATGTTTCGGGAATCCCAACTCTAAAAATATAAGATATGGCAATAGGTTCGGAGTTGGAGAGGACGGCTGGGTGGGATGCCCTGCCAGGTGAAGAACCTCTGACAAAATGAAAATCCAGATGGTTCTGAAGTATTCCGTATCCCCATGGAGGGTGGAAAGAAAGCTCATTTTGTGAGAGATTTTAAGCTCGACTTTTGCCATTTTTGGGTTCGTCCTGGAAGGGAAAACTCCAACTCCTTGTAACTATGGAAGTTAGGAAATCGGGTGAACAAAAGGAGATTTCGTTGTAACTGCTGGAAACAAAAGTAGTTAGGAAAATGGCAAAAGTCGAACTAAGTTACCTTTGAACAACTCGTTGTTAGGAATGATGATAAGTATCGAAGCGAAAACCGAGGGGTTGATTGCTGCGGTGTTTACTCCTTTTGATCCGCGAGGGCGATTGGCCCTTTGTAGGATTGCGGAGTATGCTTCGTTTTTGATCGACAATCGGTTGCAGGGGGTTTTTGTGGCGGGCACGACCGGCGAAAGCCTTTCCTTGCGAAGCGAAGAGCGAAAAGAACTGGCCGATGCTTGGATTCGCTCGGCAAAAGGCCGGCTGCGGGTGATCGTCCATGTGGGACACAACTGCTTGGACGAGGCACAGGAGTTGGCCGAACATGCGCAGAACATTGGCGCCGACGCCGTCAGCGCCATGCCGCCGTGTTTCTTCCGACCGCAAAATCTGGAGGATTTGGTCGGCTGGTGTGCGGCCATCGCTCAGGCATCGCCGAAAGTGCCGTTTTATTATTACCACATTCCGTCAATGACCGGAGTGCAGATTGCCGTTCCAGAGTTTATCCGGCAGGCAAAGGAAACAATTCCCAACTTTGCTGGCGTGAAATTTACGCACGAAGACCTGGCCGAGTACCAGAGGGCGGTAGAGACGGACAAGAGGTTGGACATTTTGTTTGGTAGGGATGAACTTTTGCTTAGCGGCTTGCAGGCCGGCGCCTATGGCGCGGTGGGGAGCACCTATAACTTCGCTGCCCCGTTGTATCAGGCGCTCATACAGGCCTACCGGCAGAGCGATCTGATCCGTGCCCAGCAGCTCCAACAGGAAGCCTGCCGGATGATCGATCTTTGTCGGGAGGCGGGTGGGCATATTTTGGCGGCGTTTAAGGCTCTGATGGCGTGGGTAGGCGTGGATTGCGGCCCAGCCCGGCCGCCCCTCCGGAACCTCTCGATCCAGCAGAAAGAGCGGCTGATTCACACCTTGGCCCAAACGCTGCCGGAAAACCGCTGGAGCCGACCTAATCAAAAAACCACCATGTTAGCAGAATAACCTCGGCCTTGGCTAAAAGACGGAAATATCCTCTTGGATGGACGCTTGATAATGAAAAATAGTTGGATCCTATGCTCAGAGGGGCCTGGCCATAGGATGGAGCAGGGAATTGCGGCAACCGAAAGGAAAGCTCTGCCGGCTCCGGGTATTCGAAGGGAGTGCTGGCCGGTCTGTGTGGCGGTGGTAAGCCTGCCGATGCTATGGCTTTTAGGAGGAGGGGGGTGTCAACAGTCAGCGGAGCCGGCCAATCTGGCGGGCAGCAGTCCAGGTCAACCGAATTGGCCTACCCAAAATTGTTTGCGTTGGCGACCCTTGCCGGATTTGCCCGATCCGCTGGGTGTGGCCGGTGCATTTGTCGGGGTCCATCAAAATGCCCTGATCATTGCCGGTGGGGCTAATTTTCCGGAGGAAAATCGCTGGCAAGCTGCCAAACAATATGAGGATCGCATTTGGGTGCTGGAGCGGCTGGGGCCGGGGCAGTTTCGGTGGCATGGGCCGTTTCGGTTGCCCTATCGAGTGGCCTATGGGGCTTCGGCCAGTACACCGGCAGGCCTGCTGTGCATGGGGGGCGAAGACGGCCAAAGGGTGTTCGATCAGGTGCTGTTGTTGAGTTGGGAACCGGAACGGCAATCAGTGGGTATCCGGCGCTTACCACCCCTGCCCGAGCCGACTGCCTATGCCGGGGCAGCAGTGCTAGGCCAGCATGTATATTTAGCAGGGGGGCAAAGTAGGCCGGAGCTACGCTCAGCGTCGGTGCGGTTTTGGCGATTGGACCTGAGTAAACTCGACTTGGGCAAACCCGACTTGGACCAACCCCATCGCTCGGAGAGTAGTGTTGGCTGGGAGCAGTTGCCTGGTTGGCCCGGTCCGGCCCGAAGCCTTGCTATGGTAGCGGCCCAGCATAATGGCTTTGAAATGTGCTTGTATCTAATGGGCGGACGCTGTGCCAAGCCTGGGGACCAGGCAGGACGCGGAATTATCCCCTTGGCAGACGTGTATGAGTTTTCCCCACAGAGATACCAAAAAGAGCACCGAGGAGCCGGACTTGGCAATCCTGGAAAATCCGAGAAGGGGGTTTCTAGAGAAGAAGCAGACGGTGGAGAAGGGGCTGGGGTGGAATGGGTCAGCTCTGCGGGTTGGCGTCGGCGAGCCGATATGCCGCAGGCCTGGATGGCCGGCAGCGCTGCGCCGTTGGGGCCATCGCATCTGGCCATCCTCAGCGGCGATCCGGGTACGCTATGGGACAAGGTGGAAACACTACGGGACCAGCATCCAGGCTTTCCGCTGCAATCCTGGCTCTATCATACGATCACCGACACTTGGACTGCTGGGCCGAAGCTGCCGACCAATCAACTGACCACGCCGATCGTCAGCTGGTGGGATGGGTTTGTGTTGGCCAGCGGCGAGGAGCGGCCCTGCTACCCAACGCCTCGGATTTGGCTGATCCAGCCGGTCCGGACTTCCTTGCAGGTAGGCCACACAGCGGCGGTCGTTTTGATCGCCTATTTGGCAGGCATCCTGGCTCTGGGCCTATATTTTACGTTGAAAAACCGTTCTACCGACGACTTTTTCCGAGGGGGGCAGCGGGTTGCATGGCCGTTGGCCGGTCTGAGCATCTTCGCCACCATGCTCAGTTCGATCACCTACACGGGCATCCCGGCCAAAGCATACGCCCAGGATTGGGTCTATGCAGTAGGGAATTTGATGATTGTGGCAGTAGCGCCGATTGCTATCTATGTGGCCATGCCCTTTTTCCGGCGGATCAACGCTACAAGCGCCTACGAATATCTGGAACGGCGCTTCCATCGGGGAGCCAGACTGTTTGGCAGTGCATCATTTACCCTGTTTCATCTGTGCCGGATGGGCATTGTGATGACGTTGGCCGGTTTGGCCCTGGCTGCCATGATGGGCTGGGACGCTCGCTGGTGTGTGGTGCTCATTGGCCTGATCACAGTGGTCTATTGTACCCTGGGCGGGGTAACGGCGGTCATTTGGACAGATGCAATCCAGGCGGTGGTTTTGTTAGGCGGGGCGGCGGCATGTTTGGCATCCGTTTGGCTAGGTTTACCCGGCGGACTGCTGGAAGGCATCCAAACGGCCTACGCAGAGGGGAAACTGCGTGTGGCTAATCTCCATACCGACCTACTGAATCCCCAGTTAGGGCTTTTGGCAGTGGTGTTGGGGGCGATGGGGCAGAACCTGGCCTCTTATATATCAGACCAAGCCGTTGTCCAGCGGTATCTAACTACGCCCACCCAACAACAGGCAGCCCGGGCCATTTGGACTAACGCCCTGATCTCCATCCCCAGTACCTTGCTTTTTTTCAGCCTGGGCACGGGGCTGTACCTATTCTATCGAGGCCGACCGGAGCGCCTGGATCCGGGTTGCCATGTGGATCAGATCCTGCCGTTTTTTGTAAGCCAAGAGTTGCCAGGATGGCTGGCTGGACTTATTTTGGCCGGGTTATTAGCCGCCGCCCAATCCACCGTCTCCAGCAGTATGAATAGCACGGCTGCCACAGTGCTTACGGATTTTATCCGGCCGCTTCGGCTCCTGCGAAGCGAACGGGCCTATTTGGGGCTGGCCCGGTGGTTGACCCTGCTATTGGGACTGATCGGCGTGGGACTGGGCGTGTATTTTGTCAATCCAGACATCCGTTCCTTGTGGGACAAGTTTTTAGCTGTTTTAGGACTTTTTATGGGAGTGCTGGGCGGAGTGTTTTGTTTGGGGCTTTTTTCCCGTCGGGCTAACGGCCTGGGTGCATGGGCTGGGATAGTGGGCGGCCTGGCCGTGGTGCTCGCTGTTGCCCTCCATACGTCGGTGCAGGGTTATATATATGCCGCCATTGGCATAGGAAGTTGTTTTTGGATTGGATATTTGGTCAGCCTGCTTACGCCTGGCTGGCCGTGCCACAGCGAAGGCCTGACCATATTTTCGCGAAAGTTGCCCAACAGTTCACTCTCTGAGCAAACAATCTAGTCCGGGGGCTTCTCTTAATAGCAATTCCCGACTCACAGCGAACCAGCAAGACAAACCAAAGCATCCGCGAACGAAAATATCGGGAGGCGTGTAAAAACGCTCCCCTATGGTTCTGTGCGATTGTCGGATCGTTCAGGCCCTCCCAGCCGGACTGTGTGGCTCTCTAGAAAAGAGCGTCGCCATTGGGACCGTGGTGATTGGATCCTTGGCGCCAACAGCGCAAAAAGAGGGCCGTAAATGTGCCAAGACCCTGACTTTCCTCCGCCAGGCCTTTGGCACGAAGACCGAGCGGACAATTCCTATCAAGGTTAGGCGGGGTTTGGACTAGCTTCGTGGGCGTCGGCCGAATCGGCCTTGAGCACTTCCGCCGCCATGTGGCCGACGGGTTTCCGCCTCATTAACACGGATTCGTCGGCCGTCCAATTCAGCACCATCCATCTCCGCCATAGCTCGGTCGGCATCTTCGGCTTGAGCAAAAGTAATAAAGCCGAACCCGCGAGACCGACCGGTCTGGCGATCCACAATCACCCTGGCTTCGAGGACTTCGCCGAATGCCTCGAACGCCCGGCGCAGGCTGTCGTCGTTGGTATGCCAACTCAGACCGCCAGCAAACAACTTCTTGGGCATCGCACCATCTCACTTGAGAAAAACCCCGCCGCTTCTGTAGCGGCCACTACCACATACCAAGCACTGGGCAGCTCGAGGATTCGGCCGTCCCGGTGCAGCCACGGCTCCTATGCCATCGCTTCCTGTAGCATACCACGAACCAGCATAAATACAAGACCGAGCGGCCAAAATTTTTCAAGAATATTCCTTTTTTTTCGCCCACCCCGCAGTGGGGCAAAGAATCGCCTCGAAAAGGGTTTCCGTTTCCCATGAGAAAGACAAAAGGGCCTAAACTTCCCTTTTGCCATTTTTTCTAACTTGTTTTTCAGAAAATAGTTACGACGAAACCGCCTTTTGTTTACACAATAGTCTAATATTTACACTGTAGTTTCTGAAAAATTACTCTTTCGAGGAGGCTATGGACCGGAGGCCATTCCCGCAGGGAATTTTCAACTTCTAAGCGCAGGCTGAAGAGCCTATCTAAATGGCTCCTCTAACCTATGGCCTTCCCACAGGATACGCTGCTAGGGAGCCGAGAGGGCCTGGCTGGCCACCGCTGGAGCCAAAGCAACTTAACCCCCATAAAGGGCTTTTCAGAAAGTACAAATTTACAAGTTTACAAGGACTTAGAACCTTGGTCTTCCACAACGGAGCCCAAAATGGCAAAAGTGGAGCTTAGTTGCCGGAGCGATCACGGATTTAGATGACGTCTCAACTCCGAGCTCGACTTTTGCCATTTTTCCTAACTCTTTGTGTTTCCAGGGGTTAGAGTGAAGGAGGCCTTTGTTCATCCAATTTCCTAACTCCAATATCCATAAGGAGTTAGAGCATTCCTCTTCCGTGCGGAAGCCAAAAATGGCAAAAGTCGAGAACTCCGAGAGGGTATCATGGTAATCAGGAAGAGATAGAAAACTGCTGGGGGAAAAGCTCTCTTCAGCCGCCCCAACTCCGAGAAGGTATGCTGGTAATCCATAGGCTGGCTGAAAAGGAATGGCGCCAGTTCTCCTTTTCAACAGCCGGGGAAGGCTTTGGGAAGCTAAGGTCCCCGAATCCTAGGCTGTAGCCTTCCTAGTGGGAGAAACCACTTGGCAGCCGTGTGAGCCAAAAATCTCTTTTCAGACAGGCGCTCAGCTTGACTTTTGCCAATTTCCGAGGTGCAGGCTCCGAAGGATGCTCTAACCTTTTGAAAATCTTGGAGTTAAGGAATTTCCTGAACAAACAGTCCTAAAAGCCTAACTTCCTGAAATAAAAGGAGTTGCAAAAATGGCAACGGTCAAGCTCAGGAGCCTTTTTTGCCGTAGCGATCCAGCACATCTTGCAAGGGAAAATCGGGGGGAAGTCGAGGTTCACCGATTCGGCCCAGATGCTCTCGATACCGATCAATGACTTCAACCAGTTCTTCACCGGTGGTACGGTCGTCAAGCAGTTTTGGGTGGGTGTCCAGAACTTTTCGCCAGGCGGCCAAACCTTTTTGGTAGTTTTCCAGGGCTTTGGGCAGATTGATCAGAGCCTCTTGGTCTGCTTCATAAATATATTTGCGGGCTTGGAGGGTTTGAGGGTCTTGTTCCACTTGACAGCGAAGCCGCCAATATTCGAAATTGACAATTTGGCGGTAGCGGTCGATGTACTCGGCCATTTGTTCGGCCAATTTGGCTTCTCTGGCAAGTTGGAGGGCTTTGGCACGCTGGGGGCCTTCGATGCGTTGGGCCAGCTCTTCATGGCTGACAGCGATTTTCCGTTCGGCAGCCATAGCCAACTCGTATTCCTGAGCGGTGCGTTGAGCTGGGGGCGTTTCCAGGGCGTCCCGTTCCCGTTTGGTGAGCGTGGCCAGCTTCTGCTGGCGCAATTTCTCCCGGAGTCCGGGGGCCAAGGCTTCCAAAGCGGCAATATGCTTTTGGGCCTGGGCTAAGTAATTTTCATCTTCGTCCTTGTCGTTGAGCCGAATGAAAAGAATTTCCCCGGTCCGAGGATCGCGGAAAGTGGTTTCGATGTTGACTTTTCCGTACTGGCGCCATTCGACGGCTGCCCGTCGCCAGGCCTCTAGAGCCACTTCATCAAAGATCCCCTCCTCGACAATCGCATCGGCATAGTTGATCTGAGACTTGGGAGCGTCGGAATAGAAAAGCAATGGGCTTTTGCCTTTCATTTTGTGCCCAGCTTCGTGCAACTGGACCACCCCCTGGAAACACCTCTTGCCACAAAGCCAGTTATCCCGTGTCGGGTCCCGCAACTCCAACGGTAACGAATCATGGAAATCGTTGTCTTGACGGAAGAGGCGGCGGAACTGGGTCTTTTCATCA
The DNA here is from genome assembly GCA_025062105.1 of Thermoguttaceae bacterium. Lineage (GTDB taxonomy): Bacteria > Planctomycetota > Planctomycetia > Pirellulales > Thermoguttaceae > JANXAQ01. The sequence goes on along the minus strand of JANXAQ010000028.1, from coordinate 1,100 downwards.
GCTCGACCGATCTTATGGCCGGTAAACCATCCCTGGTCCCACAGCAACCGAGGTTCGTATTGATTGTAGCTAATGCCTTCTCGAAGATATTGAATGCCCTTGATCACCCATCGGTAGCGGTCCCGGTAATCGTCGAATTCGACCGAACAATTGTAGGAGACGTTCCAAGCTTGGAATTGCCAAACAGAGATAAACCTGGGTTGCAACTTGGCCAGTTGCTGCAAGGTAGCAGATAAGCTGGTCCAATCCTTTTTCATTTTGTACTCGTGAGCCCGTTCCCAGAGTAGATTCACTGCCACACCGCGCAGACCCAACGTGGCCAGTTTGATGGTTTCACCTGCGGCACTGATTTCACCCAGATTGGCTTCGGTCAAGCCATATTGGGCACGCAGCTGCGCTAAGTGCCCACCTGGCAACACCTGACCAGAACTGTCTCGCGTGGAAGGCGCCCCTAGGCTATACAGAAAGAGGACACATATACATATTCCCACTCCATACCCAATCTTGCTGTATAAAGCTCGTTCTCGATAAGTCATCGGCAACCCCTTTCCTTAAGGATGGTTGTACCAAATCGGTTATCTTATCTGCAAAATCGGAGGTTCTTGGGCAGTGTCGGCTCCAAGAACCTCTAAACTCGATGTTTGCCATTTTTTCCTAACTTGCTTTTTTTCTGATAGTTACGACGAAACCTCCTCTTGCTCCCCCAATTTCCCAATGGCGATAGTTACAACCAGTTATCGTCTTCCCCTAGCAAGGCGAAGCCAAAAAAGTTGCTGTTGAAATTCTCCTCGTTCAATTGGGCAAAATAAATACCATAGGCAAAACAAACCTAACCCCCCGAAATCCAGGTTTGTTCAGTAGCTGCCCATTTTATGCCGGGCACACACCTAATCTCGACTTTTGCCGTTTTTGGCCTTCCCCCGAAAGGAGAAAACTCTAACTCCTTGTAACTATCGGAGTTAGGAAATTGCGTGAACAAAGGGAAGTTTCGTGGTAACTGCTGATAGCAAAACCAATTAGGGAAAATGGCAAAAGTCGAGTTAAACTCCTCTGCAGAAAGTCATAGCCTCTGGCTTTGAATGCGGGGTTTTTGTTCCTGG
>JANXAQ010000227.1 GCA_025062105.1 Thermoguttaceae bacterium | reverse complement strand
GGGCCTTTCATCGTCATTCCCGCGCAAGCGGGAATCCAGAATAAACCCCTCTCCCCTCCGCTTTCTCCCCTCTCCCCTCTGCGGGAGAGGGTGGCCCGGCGGTAGCCGGGCCGGGTGAGGGGGCGTCCCCGCCGCGCCGTTGGACCTAGGCTCTGTGTACGCCTCCAGTCCGGCCTGGGCAGTGTGCCGCGGCCCTCCCCCTATTGTCGTTCCCGCTAAAGCGGCATTCCAGAACAGATAAACCAGGTACCACCTGGATTGCTGCTTCGGCGGGGATGACAGCGTAGGCCATTCGGCTGCATAGTTACGCCGGGGCTGTTCTAGCCGGGTGGAAAAGCCCCGGCTAAGATGACAAAAAAGCTCCTTTCTAGTACACTAAACAATAACGCTCCTTTCTAGTACACTTCTAGTACACTAAAAATGTATCTAGCTGCTTGCCGGTGTGGGCAAAACACCGGCTATTGGCATTCGAGGCCTCAGGGTAGCTGAAGTGGGCCATGGGTTCAAGGAGCCAACGGCAGTGGATGATGTAGTGGCCATTGATTTTGGCACGATGCGGACCAAGTTGGCCTATGTGGATTTACGCCCGCAGCGGCCGGAGCTGATGCATTTGGGTCAGGAAGAGCGGCCGTATATTCCATCGTTGTTTTACTTGGGCGAGGATGGCCGACGGCTTTTTGGCGAAGAGGCGGCCTTGGAATTAACAAGGGATCCGATGGGTTTTTTGCTTCAGCCGCTGAAACGGCAGTTGCGGGAGCTTTGGGTTCGGGCGGCCAATCGGCAGAAGGCCACTCCGGAGGAGCTGCTGGGGCTGCTATTGGCTGGGCTGCGCCAGCGGTGTCGGGAGATAGCCCGGTTCCATCGGAACCTGCCCAACGGACTGGTGTTGACCATTCCTTGCCAATATGGGCCGCCGGACCGTAAGGTGTTGAAATCGGCAGCTTGTCGGGCGGGGTTTGCCGAGGATCGCATTGAGTTTATTGAGAGGAGCCGATTGCTGCCGCACAGGCATGGCTAGCCGAGCTAGGCGGCCAAGAGCAGTACGTGATCGTGCTGGATTGTGGGGGTGGGACGGTAGATTGGGCCTGCCTTCGCCGGCTGGCAGACAACCAATTTGAACTTATTCCCGAACTTCCTCCAGGCGGCGACAACCGTATTGGCGGCATGGACATCGACCAGAACATCCTGGATTGGCTAAGAGATCATCTGGAAGACGGGGCACGCCCATCGCTAGAACGAAATCTTGCTGCAGTGCTGGATGGGGTCCGTCGAATTAAGGAAAACTACTGCCGAACCGGTAGCGGTGGCAAGATCCGCCTGGCAGGCCAGAGCATCTCTATTCCTAAGGAGGTTCTCCAGCAGATCATCACGGGGCGATTTGTGGAGCAGATTTGTGAACACTTATCTGGATATTTAAGTAGGGTGCGGGAGCAATTGAAGCTGGATCGTCCGACGGTGCTTTTGATAGGCGGCAGTGCTCGGATTCCTGAGTTGCAGGAGGTGCTTCGGGAGAAGACCGGCTGCGAGCCGATCTGGTGGGAACGCTCTGAATATGCCACGGTATTGGGGGCCTTAGAACGGCTGGCCCACGGCGCCGTCTCGGGGAGCCTTGTGGGGCAAGCGCAGTGCCAACCGGTGGCATCTGCTAGAGACCAGGCCGCCAAGGCGGAGGCAAGACCGCTATCGGCCAAGCCCCCTCAGCCAAAAGAGGCTACTTCTCTGAAGACCGTCCGACCAGCGGATCTAGCCGAGTTGCTGGCCCAGGCAAAACCGGGCGAAACGATCCACCTGCCCCGAGGCAATTACCCGCTCCCTGGTCCCCTGGTGATCAGCAAGCCGATTTGCCTGGTGGGGGCTGGTGAAAATCAAACGTTTTTTTTGGGCGACGGTCCGGGCGCGGTGCTGGAATATACTGGCGAAGGTCTGCTTGCCCTGGCCAAACTGAGCATTATTTATACTGGCCAGCAGCCTGGCAATGGGTTGGTGGTATCAAGCGGCAAGATTGAAATTACCAACGTCTGGTTCGAGGGTGCTAAAGGGGCTGAAGATGCCAGTATCCAAGGCGCCGGATTGCTGGTCTGTGGATCGGCAACTGGCACGGTCGGCCCATGCCTTTTTAAGAAAAATACTCAGGGTATCATCATCGAGGGCAGCGCCCAAGTGGTTGTGGAAAGCAGCCGCTGCGAGGAAAACCAAAACTGTGGGATTTTGTACCAGGAGAGGGCTTCTGGCACGGCCCGGAAAAATACCTGTAGGAAAAACACGCGGGGCATTGTCGCCATCGGCCAGGCCAAGCTTAGTTTGGAAGAAAACTGCTGTGAGGAAAACAAAGGAGGTGGGATTGCGTACGGCGAGAGTGCTTCTGGCATGGCCCGGAAAAATACCTGTAGGAAAAACGCAGGGGGCATTAGCGCCATCGGCCAGGCCAAGCTTAGTTTGGAAGAAAACTGCTGCGAGGAAAACAAAGAAAGTGGGATTCTGTACCAGGGAAACGCTTCTGGCACGGCCCGGAAAAATACCTGTAGGAAAAACGCGGGGGGCATTCTTGCCGCCGGCCAGGCCAAGCTTAGTTTGGAAGAAAACTGCTGTGAGGAAAACAAAGAAAATGGGATTCAGTACCAGGATAGTGCTTCTGGCACGGCCCGGAAAAATACCTGTAGGAAAAACAAGATGGGCATTGTCGCCGGCGGCCAGGCCAAGATTAGTTTGGAAGAGAACTGCTGCGAGGAAAACCAAAACTGTGGGATTGAGTACTGGGAGAGTGCTTCTGGCACGGCCAGGAAAAATACCTGTAGGAAAAACGGATGGGGCATTCGCGCCATCGGCCAGGCCAAGCTTAGTTTGGAAGAAAACTGCTGCGAGGAAAACCAAAACCATGGGATTGTGTACGGCGAGAGTGCTTCTGGCACAGCTAAGAAAAATACCTGTATTAAAAACGGAGTGGGTATTGGCGTCTTCGACCAGGCCCAGGTCACCGGGGAAGCAAACTTTTGCAATAGCAATTCTAAGTATGGGATTTATGTGGCATCCTATGCCGAACTTACAGGCAATTGGTGTATTGGCAACGGAGATTCCGGCATCCGGATCTATGGGTCAAGCCGGGGAGCTATTCTCCGTGGCAACGTGTGCAAGGGCAATGAGTACGGCGTCCAGATTGGCAATGGGGCATGGGTTCGGGAGAGTGAGCAAAATATTCTCAAACCCGGTCAGAGAGATTGTGAAAAAGTCAATCAAGTTACAGGCAATCGGAGCGGAGATTGGTCTTGGAATAGCTTCTGGGAGTAACTCCTCGGTCATTTGGGTGGTTGGGGTTTGGGCGGATTAGCTAGTCGCTTACGGGGCGGTGCCTTTCCGATCGGGGAGATGGATGTTCGGCCAGTCTTTAGGGAGCGATTGGTCATGAAGCGTGCGGAGGTGGTTTTTTCGTATGAGCAGTTTGAGGGGTTGATTCGGCGGTTTTGTACGCAGATGCCGGAGTATTGTCTTCGGCACCCGGCCATAGGGCATTTGGCCAAGGAGTTTCAGCGGCTGCGGTTGCTGGAGGCGTTGGAGCAGCGGTTTACGGTGGCGATTGTGGGCCAGATGCGGGTGGGCAAATCTACGTTGCTCAATGCACTGCTTGGCCGAGATTTAGCCCCTACCGGCATAACCGAGACCACAGCCACCATCAATTGGTTCCGCTATGGTCAGGGCGAGCAGTGTGAGCGGTTTCGGGTGCATTGGGCCGACGGCTGCACCGAAGACCTACCTTTGGACCAGGCCAGCCGATGGATCGGCCAGGAGGCCAATGCTGCCAAGACGAAATATCTGGAGTTTTTCGCGGATGCGGAGTTTTTGAAGACAGCTACCGTGGTCGATACGCCCGGCACGCGTAGTGTGCTGGAGACCCACCAGCAGGCCACCGAGGGCTTTTTGGCCGAGAAACTGGAAAAGGAGACCCTCCGCTACGGCGGTCGAGCCGACGCTGTGCTGTATGTCATTAATCCGGTAGGCCGGGAAAGCGACCGGGACCTTTTGCAGTGGTTTGGCCAACAGACCCGTCTGCCCGGAGCGTTTGCCTACAACAGTATTGCCGTGGTGCAAAAATGGGAACACCTGCAACCGGAACCCTGGCAGCAGGTGCAGCAGAAATGCCGTCGGCTGCAAGGGCAATTGGCCGGCAAGGTGGCTGTGGTGATTCCAACCAGCGGACTAATCGCGCGGCATGTAGCGCAGAAGCCGCCGGGGGTTTGGCAACAGATTTGCGATCTGGCTAGCCGCACTGATGCCCAACTGCTGGAAACCCTCCTGCTTTCGGAACAGGATTTTGTGGATCCGTGGCCTGCGGCGCCATTGGACCAGAGCAGCCGGCGTGCCATCCTTAGCGCGGTGAGTTGGAAAATTTTGCCCATCTGCGTTCGCTTGGCCCAACACCATCGGATTTCCGACGGCGTCAAACTGCATGAGCTGCTGAAGGAAGTAAGCGGTCTGCCGGAGCTGCGGCGTCAGTTGGAAAGGCAGTTTTTCTCCCGAGCCCGGCTGATTAAGACCAGCACCGTGCTGCGCAAAGCATGGGAACTGGCCGAGATGCTGCTTTATACCGCTCGCCAAGAGCTGCAGCGCCAAGACGGCCTGCAGCGCAAGGCCAAACGGGTCTTAGAGTTGGTTGTGTCGGCCTTGCCCCGAAACGTCCAACTGCAGGAGGTGCGCTCCTATATCGAAGAGTCGTTGGCGGTGCTGGAACGGGACTACCAGACTTTGGCAGCTCTGGAAGGGGAAGTGGACACATTTAAGTACGAGGCGGAACGGGCCTTTGAGCTTTTTAACGGCGATATTAGCTCGCTGGAGCTGTTGGAGACCGTTTGGCAGGATCTGCCACCGGAGGAAGCGGCGGAATTGGCGGCGTTATTCGGCCAGGCGGGGCCGGAGCTGCTCAGCCGACTCCGATTAGACTTGGACGGCCAAGCTGGGCCAATCGCTCAGGCCGGCCGAGCCAGCCAGCCTGGCGCCGCCGGCCTCCGGCCGCTTGCCCCCTTGCCAACCTCCGGCGGCAGTTTGCAGCCGGCCAGCCGCTCGGGTGCCTCTGGACCAGGCAGAGACATAGCCCTCAACAGGTTCCCAGGAGCGGGTCTGCATCCGGCCATTGGCTCGACTGCCTCTGCGCCGGATCCTGCTTCCTGCAGTACTTTTGAGGCGGATTATGGTGTATATCCGCCCAGTGGCTCAGCTGGCCATGCGCCAGGCCTACCTACCCCCTACGACCTTCAGGAAGCAGCTCTCCAAAAAGCCAGACAACGCTACCGCTACTGGGCAGAAAAGGCTCTTCGTGGGACCGGTCCGGTGCGGCAATTGGCCGAACACGCCTGCCAAGTCCTGGAACACATCCTCAACTACTT
>JANXAQ010000214.1 GCA_025062105.1 Thermoguttaceae bacterium | reverse complement strand
TATTTGATCCATTCTATGTTGTTCAACGAGTTTTCCTGCTTTGCCTGAAGTAATGTCCGAGCGTCTGAACTCTAACTTGTGTATAACAGCGAGCAGTAGAGGGTGAGGGGAAGACAGTGGGGAGAAAGGCGGACAGAGTGGAGGTTGGATGGCGGAGAAGAGAGGGCGGAAAGTAGATGAAAGGCACTTTCCTTGGCCTCCGGACCGAGCCGGGCCTGTAAGGAAGCAGCGTTCACCAGGTTAGGGGAGTAGAGGGGGCGAGTCGAGGGGGGAAGGTAGAGGCACAAGAGCCTTCGATGGAGTCTGTAGTTCCCGAAATCGGATGTTGGCCTCCCGTTGCAGATATGCCCAACACTTCAGCCGAGTGGAGTAACAGTGATCTGAACTCACTATTTGGAGAACCTAGGTAATTTAGGAAAGAAAGCTGGCCACTATTCTGAAAGTTTTCTCCATTTTTCTCAGATTCTCTAATTTTATGGATACTTCGTTCGGCTGAAATGTTGCTCAGCTGCGAGCAAGGAGAGCAACGCCCCATCAGAAGCCTGAGCAGGAGTTACTTTTTCGGCGTTGGGCTAGATTCTGGTAGCTGTTTTCCCCAGCCGGCTCGGCCTTCCGCAGCCGCAGCCTCTTGAAGTTGCTTTTGAATCTGTTTTTCTTCCTCTGGCGTTACCTTGGCCGGGCTTACCGTAGAACCACCGCAGCCTAACATCCCTATCGCCAAAAAAAAGAATCCCAACAATAGGCTAATCCATTTTTTCTTCATAAGCTGCACCCTTTGGATGAAACTTGTACTCTCCAGGGCACAGGCCACCTCATCCGGTCTTCGATTGGTCTGGGCCAGCCTTTGCCACGAAGCCCCAGAGATATCTACATCATATCAGAACCACAATAGGATATTGTGGGGTAAATTGCTGGCAAGGGGGCAACCACTTGTAGGAGAAACTTGTAGCAGAAACCCGTGATGTAGAACCAATGCCCAAAGGAGAAAGACGCATTTCTCCAAACGGCCGAAATGGTTCTGACAGGCTGGGCGAAGTTATTGCTCCCAGATTACCGGCTGTTTGTCGTCTCGCTTACACAGCCGGTAAAACATCGTAGGGTCGATGCTATAGGATATAGCCCGGACGGAACCATCGGCCAACGCGCCGTTCATCATCCCCACATGAGCGGAGCCAAAATAGTTCGACCCCACATAGGGATCACTAGCCGTATAAGAAGGATGCAGGCTGTCGTGTTTGGGCACATAAGTCGTGGTGCCAAGCCGGAACATTTCGCTATCCCAACCAGGGGCCACATAGGGCTCGTTGTCGTCATAGGTCTGCCCGAACCGATCTGGATTAAGCTGCTTTTCGGCCACCAGCAGGGTGTTCGAGGCCCCATCGCGAATGTGTTCCAATTTGATATAAGTAGGCTGTCCTGCAACAGCCAGGCCCAATCCCCGGCGAATGATAATCCCATCCCGTCCGTCCCAGGAACTGCCGGCATTGCCGGCATAGTCGATTTTGGCATTGTTGTTATACAATACGGCTCGGCGCCGAGTCGGACAATGCCAAATTGGGAGCGGAGTTCTATAGATCACACTATTTCCTGTACTATTATTGGGCTGATCATATAGGGCCTGTTGGTCTAAAAAAGGCAGCAGCGCATAGGGCCAGCTCCATTCGCTCCGATCCCAAGGGGAACAACATCCCCAATTCTCCGTACCGGTATAGCACCGGGAAGCATCCACCGCTCCATGGACCGGCGGATCACAGATATTTTTCCCCCCGTCCGGGAACGCATCATGGGCTGAATGATAGTTCAGAAATGCCAGAGCAATCTGTTTGAGATTATTCGCACATTGACCTCTTCGGGCCGATTCTCGGGCCCCTTGGACTGCTGGCAGAAGCAAGGCGATCAGAATCCCGATAATCGTAATAACAACCAAAAGTTCTACTAACGTGAAGCCAAGGGGCTTGTTGCCAAACAGATGCCCAGGAGCTACAGATTTTATCCACGGAGCCCCGTAAACTTCTCTCCTTTTTGGCCAAAGGGCGTTACATCCACCAGCATCCCTCTGCACACCCTTCCGAGAACTAAGCATTTTTAAAAAGGCCGGGAGGTAGTATTTAAAAGTACTCATGGCCCTTTCCTTTGAAAGGATAAATTCAGCCCGCCCATTTTCAGCTTAGTACAACTCAGCCATTTGAAGTCGGTTCTCCCAGGATGCCTGAAAAATCAAGTGCTCTTTTCTTTAATCAACTGTTCTTTTCTTTCTTATTCCGTCCCAAAGCGGCTACCCTAGCATCTTTGCTCAACCTCCAGGAGGAGGCAATCCTTACCGCATAGAACTTTCCGGCTTCCTTCCCCATCTCCGGATAACTCCCTACACAAACCGCGATCCCGGCTTTCGCAGGGATACCAAGAAAAGCTATTTGGATGAATTGTTACCCAGTTATTTATTTATTTATTTTATTTATTTTACTCTTATTCTGGAATACACGAGTGGGGGCTGATTTTTTGTAGTCCGTTTAGGGGGATTGGGGAAGATAGGCACTTCCCAAGTCCGATCGGAACTGCTTCTTGCTAGGACCTGTAGGAAACTCGACTTTTGCCATTTTTGGCCTCTGGACGAACGGGGAAAGTTCTAACTCCTTGAAATTGTTGGAGTTGGAAATTGTGCGAACAAAAAAGAGGTTCGCCGTAACTCTTGGAACCAAAATAACTTAGGAAAAATGGCAAACGTCCAGCAGGAAACATGGAGGCTGTATGCCAGCTTCCAAGAGCTAGAAGTTTCTGGAAGGAGTTTAGGTCTCGGAGGAGTTTAGTTCAGGAAACGGCTGGGTCCTTGTGCAAAGGTGGAATTGCAGGGGGCTTATTTTCTATATTATGCCTTTTGCCCAATTCCGACACCAGAATTTCAGCCACACCCCAGAGAATCGAATAGAGGGGGATAGAAGCATCATAGGTAACAGTTCAACCGAACGGAGTAACCGTCTTTTTTTTCCCGCTTGCCCCAGCGGGACAGGGGAGGGTAAGAGAGCAAATACTACCGATCCACCTGTCTTTGTGCCCTCGCAGCCGGCGCCCTTAGAGCAATCTCGGCCTGCTGTTCGGGGGGAAGAAGCCGGTTTCTTCACCCGGTTGAATTGTTCCGAATAACTATTTCGAGTGGTTTTATCTACCTCGTTTGTGGCCAACACATGGATTGCCAACCCTCTTTCGGGTGTTTATGATATATTGGGTGGTGAGTCTATGTTATTCCCACCGGAATAGCATAGTCTCTTTTTTTGTTTCAGGTACTCCCAGAGGGTAAATGGAGTTGTTGCCTTGCAGCGACTGATGCTTCGGAGCAAAATTCATCGGGCCACGGTCACTGGGACCCAGTTGCATTACGAAGGCAGTATTGCCTTGGACCGAAATCTGCTGGAAGCGGCAGACTTGCTGCCTGGCGAGATGGTTCAGGTGCTAAATCTGAATACTGGCAGCCGATTAGAGACCTATGTGATCGAGGCTCCTGCTGGTTCTGGGGCGGTGGTCCTCAATGGTCCAGCAGCCCGAACGGCCCAGCCAGGCGATTTGGTCATTATCTTGTCTTCTTGTGTGGTTTCGGAAGAAGAAGCTCGGCATCTGCAACCCCGGATTGTTTATGTGGACGGACAAAACCGACCGATCCAGGTACTCCCATAAACTGTGGCCTTTGGCAGTCGGTAAGGGAGGAGGCAGATGGCATATGTGCCGGGGTTACTGAGTTGGGGGATTTTCTTCCTTGGGCAGTTTTTGGGAGGAGGATTTTTTAGAGGCAGGTTTCTCAGGCTTTTCTTCCGGAGCGGTTTCTCCAGGTTTTTCCACCGGTTTTTTCTCTACTTTCTTTTTGGGGCGTCCGGTTTCTGAGGCGCTAAGAGCGGTGAGCAATTTTACCGTTACTTCACGGGCCTCTCCCATGCCCTCACGAAAGGCTACCCCCTTGATCACGATCTGGTCTCCGGTTCGAGCATACAGGAGACCTTGCGGGCTAGTCAATTCCACCTTGATTTCTGCATTGTCGTCCACTTCAAAAATTACCAAGCCGTTCGGTGTACGTAAAGAATACTGACCGTCTTTTACGCCCACAATGGTACCAACGACATGACAATTGCCAGATCCTGAGAATTCTTTTTCTTTTTTCTTGCCTTTTGGCGTCGGCTGCTCAGGGATCTGCAGAGCACCGCCTTCGGGAAAGATGCCTGGATATTTTTGGGGCGATGGGCTGCAAATGGTCAAGGCCGTGACTTTGCTCGTGGTATGGAATTTTTCCAAGGTGGCTTTAAATTCCACAAACAGTCCCGAATGGAGAAAACTCTTTTCAGCATTTCCTGTGATCTCCACTTTGGCTTTGGGAGAGACCCGAAACATCCAGGGTTGGCCTGTGAGACTCTTCACCTGAACCATTCCCGGCATGACGCCTACGATACTTCCTTCCACTTCAACATCCTGGGCTTTTGGTTGGGCAGCAAAGGTGCCCGTTGACCCCAAAAGACCCGCCCAAACACACACCTGTCCAATCAGCACCAACTTTTTTGTGTCCATAACACCGACCTCGCCTAGTAAGAAAACCGAACGTTCCTAGGCCGCCGCAGCCTGGGAAGATTCCTCTATTTAACATACTCCCACCCACTTCGGAAGAAAAGAGGCGGAAACAAAATTTTTGGTAACAGTTCAGCCGAACGGAATAGGCTTACTTTTCCCTTCTCCCCTGCTGCCAAGAGGGGCGGATGAGTATAGGATGCTGTGCATCATTTAAAAAGAAACATTTTTACATTATTTTGGCATCCTCTCCTTCTAACCTGAGCTATAGGGTTGCTAGCACTGCCAGTAGGCTAGGCTCTGTCGAACCCTTTTCCGGTCGGAGGCCTAAATCCACCCAAACGGAAGCAAAACCAACCAGTATGGGCAAAACCTGTCCAGACTGCAGACAACCTTTCACAGAGCCAGTAGGCTACAGAGACTCACTCGGTCAGTGAGGCCGGCCATCCCTATCGAATCAACGGGTCATACCCTATACGTTTAGGATGATGAGAGGTTTCTTCTCAAGGGTGCCAATTGCCCTACAGGATTTCAGCGGCGCCCTAACGGAGGTCTCCTTTAACTCGACTTTTGCCAATTTTCAGAGTATCGTCTTTTTTGGACATCCTAACCTTTTGACAACATTGGAGTTAGGAAATTTACTGAACAAAGAATCCTCAAAGCCTAAGTCCTCGAAATAAAAGAAGTTAGAAAAATCGAAAATGGCAAAAGTCGAGTTTAAGCGCTTTTTTCTAATTGCCCAGCTTGGTTCAGTTTGTTGTAGAGGGTTTTGAGGCTAATGCCAAGTTCTTCGGCTGCTTTGACTTTGTTGCCGCCGTGGCGTTGGAGAGCTTCGGCGATGGCCTGGAGTTCGATTTCTCGGAGAGTTCGTCCAGGGCCGCAAGAGGCTGCTGTTTTCACCCGATGGAGTTCCAAAGGAATCCGCGCAGAATCTTCTTGTGTAGCGCTGGAGAGTTCCTGAACCTGCTCGGAAAATACCGAAAGCCCCGGAGAAGTTCCTACCATCGTTTTGGAAGCAGTCGGCGCGCAGAGGGAAGCTGCGGGGACGGCTGGGGACGGCTCTTTCTGACTACCAAGCTGAGCCGGCAGGTCCTCCGGCCGGATGGGCAAGCCCCGGCCCAAAATTAAGGCTCGTTCTACCACATTGGCCAGTTCCCGCACATTACCCGGCCAGCTGTGCCGCTGAAGTCGATCCAATGCCTCCGGCGTTATCACAGGCGTAGCTTGAGGCGTTTGCGGCCGGAACCGCCGAACCAAATGCTCCACTAAAGCTGGGATGTCTTCTCGCCGTTGCCGAAGAGGAGGTATATAAATTTCCACAGCATTGATTCGAAACAAAAGGTCTTCCCGAAATTCTCCTTGCTGGACCATTTGTTCCAGGTCTCGGTGGGTGGCACAAATGATCCGCACATCACAGTGGAAGGTGGTATTTTCGCCCACCCGGCGGATTTCCCCGCTTTCCAAAAACCGGAGCAGTTTGGCCTGAACTGGTTTGGGTAGTTCACCGATTTCATCCAGAAACAAGGTACCTCCGCCGGCAGCCTCGAAAAGCCCTTTCCGTGCCCGGTCTGCGCCAGTAAATGCTCCCTTACAATGGCCGAATAGCTCACTTTCGATCAGCAGTTCCGGTAAAGCGCCACAGTTGACCGCTACAAAGGGTTTGTCGGCCCGTAGGCTTTGATCGTGCAAGGCTCGAGCAACTAGCTCTTTGCCAGTGCCCGTTTCTCCCCGCACTAGCACCGTGGAATCCGTCGGCGCCACCTTGGCAATCAATTCCCGTACCGCTTCTATGGCGGGCGAAGAACCGATCAATTCTGATTTGCCTTCCAGCCGCTCCAGTCGGCTCTGCAATGCTCGCAGCTTCAGGTTCAATGCCCGTTTGGCTGCCACCCGAGCCAGCACCGCTCGCAAATCGACCCATTTACATGGCTTGGTCAGATAATCCAGCACCCCGTGTCGAAGTGCAGCCACCGCCGTGGCTAACGACGACTTGCCCGTCAAAACCACCGCCTCAATGTCCGGATCGATCTCCTTGGCCCGGGCAATCACACTAATCCCATCCGCTCCAGGCATATCCAGATCCACCAAAAGGCAATCATAGGTATCCCGCTCTAGGGCAGCCAAAGCACTGCAGCCGTCTCCACAAACCGTTACCTCATGCCCCATGCGCGGTAGTTCAATCCGCATCAATTCCTGGAGCGATTTTTCATCGTCAGCAAAGAGGATTTTTAGTTTTTCATGCGGCTTGACGTTGATGGCGAGACTCCTTCAGACTCAAACAGATCGGTTCGCCCATCGGTAAACGGACTCGGAACGTAGCACCCTGCCCAGGTCCGTCGCTATGCGCCTCGATTTCCCCACCATGGTCCGCAATGATCCGATAGCTGATCGACAGCCCCAGGCCGGTGCCTTGACCTGATCGCTTTTGCGTGAAAAACGGCTCAAAAATATGCGAAAGCACTTCCGGCGTCATCCCACAGCCGTTATCTACTACACAAATCTCCGCCCAACCATTCTTGGCTTCTAGCCGAATCTCCACCCATCCACCCGGATCAATGCTATCCAATGCGTTGGTCAAAAGATTAAGCACCACCTGCTTGATCTCTTGAGGATTGACCCACACCAGAACAGGCGCCCGAGCTTCAAAGCGAATCTGCTTCCCCTGATACCGGCCAAGATGCCGAACCATTTCAATAACGCTTTGCACCAGCTCAGCCAAATCGGTCTGTTGACGCCGGACGGGACCTGTGCGGGAAAAGTCCAAAAGCTTCTCGGTAATCTCCTTACAACGAAATGCCTCCCTCTGGATCATTCCCAAATATTGGCAGAGAAGTTGACGCTCCGGATGGTCCACTGGCAGCGCCTCTTGAAGCCGTTCTTCCATACTTTCAGCGGCCATGGCTATGGAAGCCAGGGGATTATTGATCTCATGGGCCACTCCGGCTGCTAAAAAACCCACACTGGCCAACTGTTCGTTTCGAATCACCTGCCGGGTCCGCTCTTGTACCTGCCGGTCCAGATCATCCCGGATGGCCTCGAAGCGTTCGGTCATTTGGTTCATGGCTTGGGCTAGCTCGGCCATTTCGTCCTCGGTTTCCAGATACACCCGATAGGAAAAATTGCCCGACGCTACTTCCCGGCTGGCAGCAATCAAACGCCGTAGGGGTACAAAAATCCATCGATAAAACAATCGTAAAAATAGCCCAAATCCCAACGCCGCCAATCCGCTGGCAACCCAGGTGCTGACGATCAACGCCCGATACTGCCCCCGGACGTCCGCAGCAAAACCGCCCAATTTCCGATGCAAATGACTGGGCAACTCCCCTACCAGATTCTCCAAATGTTCTACTTCTGCCTCCAATTGGGTGATCTTCACATCATCTAGCATCCACTCCGATCGTTGGAAAATCCCTTCCACCCGACGAACACTCCTTTCGATTTCCGAAAGGGTGCGGTGTTCTGCCGCCGTGTCGGTAATCGGACAACCACCCACATGCCGCTCTTCCAACTGACGACGGTATAGTTCTAAAGTCGCCCGGACCTCAGCCAGTTCCGCCGAAAAACGAGACCCCAAACTCCGTACCCCTACCGGAACTTGCCCAGGATCCAGACTTGCAAAGCCACCGGCTCGCAGACCCCGCAATTCGCTTATCAGCATCTGAAGATCATCGACTTGTTGCCCTAATTCGGCGGCAACCGGCAGTTCCCGGACCCGGACACTAAGAGTTTTAGCCAACGCCCGGTATGCATAGGTAGTATAAAGCCCCCCAATCGCCAAAATGACAACTACCACCACTAACAAGCCCAACTGCACCGCAAACTTTACCCGAATCGGCCAATGCCTTACTACCATCCTGCTTCCTTCATACTCCCATCAGGACCCGAAAATCCTCCCCCCCTCTTGCTGTACTTTCTAAAAAACGTCCTAACTCCTTAAATTACAAGACGTTAGAGTTACCCGCCTTTGATAAGTCCCAAAATCCTAACTGCTGAAATGCCACCAGCTTTGGTAATCACCCCTGCCAGTTTTTAAGCTCGACTTTTGCCAATTTTGGCTTCGCCCTGGCAGAGGACTGTTCTAAGTCCTTGTAACTATTGGACTTAGGAAATTGGGTGAACAAAGGGCAGCTTCGTCGTACTGCTGGCAGCAAAACCAGTTAGGAAAAATGGCAAAAGTCAAGTTAACAAAGTACACTTCAAAGTCCATTTCTTAATGTCCAACCCGGTAACATTTCAGCCGAGTGAAGAACCCCGCCGCTGCCCAGGGGTGGGAAAGGTCGGAAGTGCCGAAGGTTATGCCGGCTACTGGGGCCTTTGACATCGAAGCCAGAAGGCCGAAGGCAGAGGGCAGAATCCGTTCCAATCGTGGAACTGTCCCTCTGCCTTCTGTTCTCTCCCTTCCGCCCTCCGTGCCTGTGCCCCTCACACTATTCCTGGCTTGGTGCGACGGGCAGACGAGAAGAACTGGCTTACTCCATTCGGCTAAAGTATTACCCAACCCGTTTAACCCTGCTTTGGACCTTCCTCCAAAAAGAAGCCGGTTCGGTCCTTTGAAGCCTCCTAAAGGCCCTGGAAGTGTACCCAAAGGCTTTCCCAAAGAGCAAGATTCGTTTTAGGTGCCCACTTTTTGGGTGCTAATATACCCCCCCTTTTAGTCTCCTATTCCCGAGAGTTTCTACTTGGGGGCCGGCCACGCTGCTCCCCCACTTTGATTAAAAAACCTTTGGCAGGGGACTTTGAGCTGGGGGGAAGATAAGGAAGACCTAAACAACAATATGGGGGGGATGCCTACCTAATGAGGGGGGGGGGGAACGAGAGGTTTTTTTCTCTCCTGAGAAGGATCGCATCTTCTTTTGGGGAAAACTCATGAATTATTTTGATAATCTAAGTAAAATAGACAATCTGGGCAAATTTATCAGTATTCTTCTTTTTTAACCGCCCTTTGAGGATAACGTCGATATAATTTAGTTTTCCGCCTCCACTTGGGCTGATTGGGAAAAGTTCCTCCCGGTAAGGTAAGCAGTGAGGCCAGAGGGCCGAAGGCGGAAGAAGGGCCACCGAGCTGCGAGCCTCAGGGAGCAGCGCCGCCGTATGTTAGCTTATGAAAAAGGCCAGTGCGATGAATGAGTCGGACTTTCGGCAAGCAATGGTGGAAAAGATTCTTCACTCTCCTTCCTATCGGTTGGCCTACAAGGATCCGGAGTTTTTGGAGAGTCCGGAGCTTCGGCCCAACCGGATGGAGCTGGAGTTTTTGAAGCCGGAACTGGGCTTCCGGGCCCATGGAATTCGTTCGACCATTGTTACTTTTGGCAGTACGCGGATTGTCGATCGGCAATCGGCCCAGGCACGTCTGGAGGCAGCGCAGGCCCGTTTGGCTCAAGATCCAGATAACCCCATTTTCCAGCGTCAAGTCGAACAAGCCCGTCGGCTGTTGGAGAAAAGTCATTACTGGGAGATGGCCCGAGAGTTTGCTCGGATTGTTTCTTCGGCTAGTCAACAGGGAGAAGCTTGTGACTTTATCATTCTTACCGGCGCTGGGCCTGGGATTATGGAGGCAGCCAATCGGGGGGCTTGGGAAGTCGGGGCTAAATCCGCCGGTCTGAACATCCAAATCCCTATGGAACAGCTCCCTAATCCCTATGTTACTCCAGAGCTTTGTTTCCAATTCCAGTATTTTGCCCTTCGGAAGTTTCACTTTCTGCTTCGGGCCAAGGCCCTGGTGGTCTTTCCGGGCGGTTTCGGCACCCTCGACGAGCTATTCGACGCCTTGACCCTGCGACAGACCCATCGAATGCAAGAGATCCCTATCATTTTGTTTGGCCGGGAGTATTGGGAAAAGGTCATTAATTTCCAGTTCTTGGCCGACGAAGGAATGATCGACGACGATGACCTGAAACTATTCTGTTATGCGGAAACCCCTCAGGAGGCTTGGCAGATCATCCAGGATTTCTACAATCACAACGGGCGTCAGCGGATGCATCCGCCGCATATTGCTGCTAGCAGTCTGGGTGCTTGGCAAGTGGACTGATTCGGCAAAGGTTTTCTCCCGCCCTGTCTGCCCCCTACCGCCTCCACATCGCAGATTGCCCATCGTGGCTCGTTGATCGCAGATCGTGGCTCATCCCTTCCCACCTACCACTGCCATTTGTCGCTCATCATTTCCTATTTGCCATTTGGTAGTTGCCATTCCAAGGCCACTGGTAGTTGCCATTCCAAGGCCACTTCCTAATGGGAGCGGCTCCGTCCTCTGCCCGCCGCCCTGTGTGTTCTCCCACTCTCCAGCCCTTACCCTCTACCCCTTACTTCCCACTTCATCTTCTGTCCGGCGCCTTCGGCCATCCAGCCCTTACTGCCCAGCCGGTGGCCGATCTTTTCGGGCACGCATCCGGGTGCCGTATTCCAAGCTCAGCCGGATTTCCTCGGCCGGGATATTATACGGGAAGAAAGCCCCACTGATTTTGGCGTTGTAGATAGAGCAGCCTTCCAGATCGTGATTTCTCAGGTCGCAACCGCGCAGGTCTGCTTCTCGTAGATAGGCATCGCGCAAAAGCACCCGACTTAGATCCGCATTTCGCATATCACAGCCTCGCAAATCCGCGCCACGAAAATCGATCACTTCTCGTCCCTGGATAGCCCGATGGTAAGCTTCCAGATCGCCTACCCGAAGGGCCTTGAAAGCCGGATCATCTGGAAATCGGGCTCGATTGGCTGACCGATTCTGCAAAATATCTGCCATGCTCGTTTCTCTCCCTACGGTGGGGGTTTTCGGTCGCTGCTTCTTTTCCCATGCAGGAACGCAGCCGACCGCCAGATTCTAAAAGATTGCTTCTCCTACTAAATATAGATTTTGCTACGGAGAAGGGGGCGACACAGCCTGTTTCCAAATCTTGACTGTCTGTTGTTCCCCTATAATCGGTACAATCCCTTTTTATGTTCCGGTTGGTGCAGATGCCGAGGCGTAGGAAATGTGTTCTCCTCAGCTTCCCAAATACCGATCCGCCGCATTTTTCCTCTGGATTGCTTTCTCTCTGAAGCTAATTACAATTAAAACTTTGTAAAAGGCCCTGGTGCCGACCACGCACAAACTATTTGACTTACCTCTAGGAGTTTTTCTAATGGATCGGAAAACCTTCGTCTATAATTTTTCTTTGTCTGGGAAACAAAACGTAGCAGCCTCTCGGATCCTCTGCTCAAGCCGGCGGGAGTTTATCAAGCAAGCAGCTTTGGGGGTGGCTGGTGGGGCGGTTGCCAGCCAGTTGGTTTTGCCGCGAATGGTCCATGCCGCTGGAAGCGGAACGATCCGGATCGGCTTGGTTGGCGCCGGTGGCCGGGGAACAGGGGCGGCCATCAATGCCTTGGAAAATGCCTCTTACCCGGATGTGAAATTGGTGGCCATTGCCGATGCCTTTGCCGAACCGTTAGAGCGAAGCCTAAAAGCCATCCAGAACCAGTGTCCGCAGAAAGTGGATGTGCCGCCTGAGCGGCGGTTTGTCGGCCTAGACGCTTATGAGAAGCTGTTGGCCTGTGAGGTGGACCTGGTGCTTTTATGTTCGCCGCCGGGGTTTCGGCCAATGCATTTTGAAGCGGCCGTAAAGGCTGGAAAACATGTATTCATGGAAAAACCAGTTGCCGTGGATGCCCCAGGCTATCGGCGGATTCTAGCCGCTAACGCCCAGGCCAAAGAAAAGAAATTGGCCGTTGCCGTCGGACACCATCTCCGTCACGAAACCAAGCACCAAGAGATTATTAAGCGGATTCATGAGGGGGCGATTGGCGAAATTCAGTATTTGCGTGCCTATTTCAATTCTGGCGGCGTGTGGTTCCGGCCCCGCCAAAAAGACCAAACCGAAATGCAGTTCCAGGTGAGCAATTGGTATTATTTTGTCTGGCTATCGGGCGACCATATTGTCGAGCAGCATGTGCATGATCTGGATGTGATGAATTGGATCATGGGGGACACCCACCCGGTGGAAGCCCAAGGCATGGGCGGCCGGCAGGTTCGCACTCCGGAGTGGGCGGAAAAGGAGGGCATGGGCCGAAGTGCTGTGGGCGAAATCTTCGACCACCATGCCGTGGAGTTTACCTATGGAAATGGGGTAAAAATGTTTAGCTTCTGCCGACACCAACCCGGCACCTGGATGAGTTTTTCCGAACATGCCCACGGCACCAAAGGCTATGCGGCCATCGAAGGCCACGGCAGTTCCCAACTGTGGATCGAAGGCAAAAAGGTCCAACAGTGGCATCGGGAAAAGCCGGGCCATCAAGTGGAGATGGACGATCTGTTTGCCGCCCTGGCCGCCGGTCGGGAATATAACGAGGGCGATTGGGCCGCTCGGGCCACCATGACTGCCATCCTGGGCCGAATGGCCACCTACAGCGGCCAGGTAGTCCGGTGGGACGATGCCGTACAGTCCCAGTTGGACCTTTCGCCCCCGGCCTACACCTGGGAGGCCGAGCCGCCGGCCAAACCGCTTCCCGATGGCAGCTACCCGTGCGCAACGCCCGGCGTAACCAAAGCCTGGTAA
>JANXAQ010000182.1 GCA_025062105.1 Thermoguttaceae bacterium | reverse complement strand
GGGATATTTTTATACCATTTTGGCTGGCCTCCCTCTAACACAACATATAGGGGCGCTAGGATTGCTAGCACCCAACAGATAGTAGATGTCCTGGCAGGACAACGGAACGGCTAAAGAATCAAAAGTTCACAAAGTTCACTGGATGTTCAGGATTTTGCAGAGGTTCCTCTCAACGTTTGTCATTTTTTTAAGCCTGTGCCGAATGTGTTCCGTTCTAACTTTTTGTGAATCTTAGAGTTAGGAAATTGTATGTACATATCGAGAGGCGATCCGTAAGTTTCGAAGCCAAAAGCAGTTAGGAAAAATGCAAAGTTGAGTTGCTTTCTGTACGTTCTGAAGAATTCCCCTTTATGGGGGTTAAATTGCTCTGGGGCCGGCTTGCCTTCACCGGCTGCCAGCCAAGCATCTTAGGATGTCTAGCAACCTAAAGTGTTAGAAGGCCAGTGGTTCCCAGTGGCCATGTTTGGTGTGCTCTTCGGTCAGGGCTTTGAAGTGGGAAATGGCCTTTGGGACTGGTGGAGCCGGTTGAGCTGAGTCGATAGCCTCCCCCTAAAAAGAATAATTTTTCAGTAACGTACAGTTATTTCGTGAAGTCAGAGTTTGATAACTGTTTCATTACTCCAATATTTTCAATAACACTTCAGCCAAGTGGAGTAGTATTGCAGTTTTTGGGGAGACCACCACTCCAGTGTGATTTCCGTATAAGGAGAATCCCAGAGCCACCTCTGCCTTTTGGGCAGAGGGGGGCCGGGCGTTAGGCCCAGAGACCTGAAAAGGGGAGTTTTTGCTTATCCGACGTCGCCTAGTTCCAGGGCATGTCCGTAGCGGCGGAGGGTAAGCTGTCGCAGGCGGGCATGTTCGGGCCGGGCTAATCCTGGATCCGAAGCCACCAAGGCCTGGGCGTCCCGGCGGGCCTGGGCCAATATATCCACATCCCGGAAAAGATCGGCGATTCGGAAGGGTGGAAACCCATGTTGCCGCACCCCAAAAAGCTCCCCAGGCCCTCGGAGTTGGAAATCCAGTTCCGCCAAAACGAAACCATCGGTGGTATTTTGAAAGGCCTCCAATCGCCGTCGGGCTTCTTCGGTCGTGGGGTTCGCAAATACACAACAAAAACCCGGTACATTACCCCGGCTGATTCGACCCCGGAGTTGATGCAATTGCGCCAGGCCGAACCGTTCGCCTCCTTCGATGGTCATCAACGTGGCGTTGGGTACATCGACGCCCACTTCGATCACCGAGGTACAAACCAGCACTTGAAGTTCCCCTCGGCGGAACCGCTCCATGATCTGGTCTTTTTCTTCCGGCGGCAATCGGCCATGCAGCAGCCCTAATCGATAACCCCGCAATTCTCCTTCGGAAAGTTCTTGGTACAAGGCCACCGCATTAGCTGTTTCCTGTTCCTCGGAACCTTCTACGAGAGGTGCGACCACATAGCCTTGTCGGCCTTCGTTGAGCTTTTTTCGGAAGAAGGCCCACCAGGCAGGCCGTCGGCTCTGGTCTGCTAGATAGGTATGCACCCTCTGCCGACCCGGCGGCATGTCTCGAAGCACCGACACATCCAGATCGCCGAAAAAGGCCATGGTAAGCGTGCGCGGGATGGGCGTGGCGGTCATCACGAGATAGTGGGGATCTAGGCCGGCCCGTTTTAGCCAGGCCCGCTGCCGAACCCCAAATCGATGCTGTTCGTCAATAACGACCAGGCCGAGCTTGGCAAACTGAACATCTTTTTGAATGACGGCCTGAGTGCCCACCACTAGGTCGATCTGGCCGTCGGCAATGCGGCGCAGAAGGTCGGCCCGCTGGGCTTCGGGGAGACCGCCGACTAATAAGGCTCGGCGAACCCGACTGGCCGCTAAAAGCCCCTCCAACGTCTGGGCATGTTGACGGGCGAGGATTTCCGTCGGCGCCATGAGCACTGCCTGATACCCATGGGCAACGGCCAAAAGCATGGCATAGACCGCTACCACCGTTTTGCCGCTGCCCACATCCCCCTGTAAGAGCCGATTCATCGGCACAGGCTTAGCCATGTCCTGGGCAATCTCGCGGATGGCCTGATTCTGCCCTTCGGTTAGTTCAAACGGAAACAGCCGCCGGATGCGAGCGTCGATCAGGGCGGTACACTGGAGCACTGGGGCTTGTCGCTGGCTCTGTGCTTGTCGGCGTAAGGCTAAGGCTAATTGTAACTGAAATAACTCCTGATAGATGAATCGCCGACGGGCCTGCTGCAGACTTGCCTGATCGTCGGGAAAATGGACCTGGCGGATCGCCTGCTGAATCGGCCAAAGCTGATGCGACTGCAAAAACTCCGGGGGAAACGCCTCCTCCAAATACTCGGCATACTCGTCTAAGGCCCGCTGCACCAAGCGACGAACCTGATACTGCTGAAGCCCCTCGGTCAGCGGATAGATAGGCAGGATGCGGCCGGGCGGCGGCTGTTCCTCGGCTTCCAGCCAAAGTACCTTCGGATGGTGCAGTTCCCAGACCAATCCCCGCCGCTTCGGCCGACCTGTAAGCACCACCCGCTGCCCACGCCGGAACTTATCCCGCATAAAAAGCTGATTGAACCATACAGCCCGCACATACCCTGTCTGGTCCATCACCAATACGCCCACCATGCTCCGGCCGGTCTCAGGCCAGACGCGAAAATCCACCTCTTCCACCTGCCCACAGACGCTAATCCACTTGTCCTCCTCCAGCTGGTTTATTGGCCGATAATCGGTCAGATCTTGGTAATCCCTTGGGAAAAAAAACAATAGATCAGCGATCGTCCGCACTCCAAGCCGTTCCAATAACGCCGCCCGCTCCGGCCCAACGCCTTTAAGAAACTGCACCGGCGCTAACAACTGCTCCGCAGAACTTCTAGCAGGAGAAGACATAACCGAAAATCCTAGGCGATAGGAATTCGGTGAATTCGGCCAACCGACACCAAATGGCCACAGGTGTTCGGATACTCGGAAACTCTTTCCATTATATTCTCCCTCCGGCTTTAAACTGTACTTTCCGAAAAACTACTCTTTAGGGGTAGAGGCTATGGAACCAGCCTAACCGAGCCGCCCATGCCAGAAGAGAATTTCCAACTTCTAAGCCTTGGCCGAAGAGCCTACCAAAATGGCACCTATAACCTATGGCTTTCCAACCCGTTGCGTTGTTAGGTATCCCAATGGGCCTAGCTGGCAGCCGCTGAAGCCAAGCCCTAGCCAGAGTAAGTTGCCCCCATAAAGGGGGACTTTTCAGAACGTACAGGTTTTAAACAAAGTTCGGACAAAAGTCTCTTTAAAAACATGGTCAGTACACTACTGCGCTAAAAAAAACGGAGAGGATTTTTCTAAAAGGGTGTAAAAGCCAATTTTCCTATCCCTCCGGCGGTTTTCATTCCTAGTCCATGGTGCATCATGGTCAGTTTTGAACTTCTATATGGCCCAGCGTCTTGACAGAATATGGAAAATAGATATACTACTGATGTAAGCAGTTGATTTCCGATATTTGGCGAATCCATTGGAATCCTAAAACTCTAGAAAGTTACAGCCCAGCAAGTATCGGGAAGTAATCAAAGGGGACGTCTCTCTACAGTAGATCCTTTCCTGAATCCTGAATCTTGAGGACTAAGAATTCCCGTTGGTCAGGAAAAATGTAACATCTCGGCCGAATGCAGTGGGCCTAATTTTTTCTCTCTCCCGGCGCCAAGGGGGAAGGCAAAAGATTTATTTTTTCATTTCCCATCCGCATGAGAAGGTAGCTTGGTCTTTAGGGCAAGCCGGGTGAGTGGGTTGCTTTTCTCCACCTGGCTCCAAGAGGTAAGGTGAGGGGCAAATCACTGAGGGCGGCGGGCAGAGGATAGACGGAGAGTTCTGCCATTCTGACGAGTTCGGCCTTCCGCCTTCTGCGTTCGGTGTAAAGGTCCCTGCAATGGGATGCGCCTTCCGCTCAGCCGGCCTCTCTCAGGAGGGTAACGGCGGATTTTTCACTCGGCTGAAATGTTACGAAAAAAATGTCTGCAGTATATCCTCTCCCGAATCCTAAATCTTAAGGAGGGCCAAAATGGCTACTATTTCACCTACGGTTCACCAGCGATTGATCGAGCTAGAAAAAACTTCGCCCAAAAAAGCTAAGTGGTTGCAAAAAAAACTTCCTCAGCTTGCTCCACTACTTTCTCAGGACAGTTTCGACAATCTTGTCACAGCCCTATTAGACGAAGAGACCTCCGCCCACGAGAATGCCCTTTTCAGAAGCGTCATTAAGGCCATCCTGCAAGTACGGAAATTTACACGGGTAGTCAGGAGAGCCAATCAGCAACTAAAGAAGAAACTTCTTGAGGAAAAGAAGAAACTTCTTCAGGAATTCAGAACTTCCTCCTCTCCAGAAGCGGACTCCCCTGCTCAACAGACCGAAGTAAACAATATTTTACCTGATTCCGACAACAGGAGCAGCACCTAGCTACATCCACACACCCTATTAGGGCGGCTCTCAAAGAGGTTCGAGCAAATTGTCTGTCCCCCAAATGGCCACATGAATACGAGCTTTTACGTAGGTGCAATAACAGCCCCCCTTTTTACCATTTTGGACCTCGCTCTAGAAGAGCAAGATTTTAACTCCTTGTATCGATTGGAGTTAGGAAATTGTATGAGCAAAAGCTGTTCTGCCACTTTCTCCTGGAGCAAAAGCAGGAAGGGAAAACAGTAAAAGGACGATATCAGCGATGGGTAAAAAATCTTCCAGCAAAAATTGCCCCTCAAATCATCTCGACTTTTGCCATTTTCCGGGGGCCAGGCTCCTTAGATGTTCTAACTTCTTGAAAATATTAGGGGGAGAAAATTGGCTGAACAAAGAATCCTCAAATCTTAACGCCTTGAAATAAAAAAAGTGGTAGAAATTGGCAAAAGTCGAGATCACACCCTCTTCAGAAATTGCTTCAGATCCTCCTGGAATTAAGAGCTTCTTAAGGCTCTGTTGAAAGGTTCTCCCCAGCGTGAGATGTTATGCCCAGTCTGATTGGTTTTGTCTCACCTTCGGTGGGCTGAGGAGTCCAACCGGAACCCTTTTCAACAGAGCCAGCTTCTAACAAAACAAGGTTTCCTCCATCTCCCCAAGGGGTCGCCAGCACACCCCAGAACCATCTAGTTATTCATTTTGTCAGAAGCTGGCTCTGTTGAAAGGTTGTCCGTGCCTGAGAAGGTTTTGCCCATGCTGGTCAGTTTTGTTCCCCTTTTGGTGGGGTTATGCTTCCAACCGGAAAGGTTTTCAACAGAGCTTCCGCTCGACTTTTGCCATTTTTCCTAACTGGTTTTAGTGCCAGCAGTTACGACGAAACTCTCCTTTGTTCACCCAATTTCCTAAGTCCAATAGTTACAAGGCCTTAGGACGGTCTTCTGCCAGGGCGAAGCCAAAATTGGCAAAAGTCGAGCTCAGAGACTATCCTAAAAAGCTTGTTCTATGATGAAAGGAGGTTTTCTTCCTAAATGGCCCACAATTCCCAAAATCCCTGTTTTTAGGAGTGTCGAGGGTAGAAGGCGGTCGGCCAAAAACCTATTGGAAACCGTCCAAATCTCAATTTCGGAACGGCCTCTAACTACGTTTCTCCGCATTCAGATATGAATTTCCACAATGTCTTTATCCTGCAGGACGTAGTCGCCTTTGACCTGGGTGCCGGGATAGACGCTAGTGCCCCAAACGCGGGCAAACTTGAACTTTTGAACATAATCGTTATGGATCATCTCCGCCAAATCCAAGACGGTCTGGCCCCGCCGGAGCGTAAAAGGACGATCCAGGTCCGGCTCCTTGGCCGAAGGTAGCTTCGTATAGACCCGGACCACATCCAGGGCTTTAAAAATGGCTTCGGCCAACCGATCCAGGCCGATCCGCTCCTTGGCCGAGATGACATATTCCGGAAAATCCATCGGCACTAACTCATGGAGCAGTTGGAGCCGTTCTTGGGCATCTGGCAGGTCGATCTTATTGGGCACCAAAAAGGTCCGCGTATAGGAGATGCCCAGATCTTGTTCGTCCAGATACTGCGTGGTGGCTAAGCGAGTTTTGGAATTGGGGTTGTTGAGTCGATCCAGCACCTCCTGGCATTGTTCGATTCCTTCGTCGCAACCCAAATCAACCACCAGCAGGGCTAAGTCTGCCGAACGGATCAGCCCGATGGTGTTCGGGTCGATATATTCGGCCGTAATCGGCGGGGTGTCGATCAGTTGGACGAACACATCCTCCCAGGGCATCATGCCGGGCATGGGTACTTTGGTGGTAAACGGGTAGGGGGCGATTTCCGGTTGTGCCCGGGTGAGGCTGGCCAACAGTTGACTTTTGCCCGCGTTAGGACCGCCGAGGATAATAGCCGTGCCAGCCCCCTGCCGGGGGATCCGAATCCCCCTACTCTTCTTCCCCTTGCCTTTCTTTTCTTCCTGAATCTCCCGTTTGACCTTGGCGATTTTCGCCTTGATCATGGCTTGCAGGTGATCGGTCCCCTTATGCTTGGGCATTTCCTGCAACATCACCTGAAGCCATTTCAACTCCTCTTCTAAGGTCTGCGCCCGACGATATTCTTGCTCCGCTTTCAGATACGCTGGAGTCAGATTAGCCGGCATGGCTCCACCAGCCTCCTAAACCCAACATCTTGCCCAAGTTTTAGTAGCCAAGAGTTATTAGGAAATTCGGCCAACTATGTTCTTCCAGCTCCAGGGTTTCGTGCATTTTTGGGAACGTCTGCATGATCCAAGGATATATTTTTGCACTATTTAGGCCCCTGCCCCGTATAACCCAATATATAGGGTTGCTACCACCGCTGGCAACCTACATAGACTAAGTCTTTGAAGGGGCGGACCAATCCCTTATCGAATCCAAGGCCCAGAACGTTCACGTCATCTTCAGGATGATGCTGAGGTTCCTATGGGATTACTAGCATGGCTAGGACCCAATAGATAGTAGGAACCTCTGCATCATTCTAGGGGGATATTTTTATAGTATTTTGCTTACCTCCGGGTCCGGCCCAATATATTGGGTTGCTAGCACTGCCAGCACCCTATATATAGTAGGTATTTGGAGGAGCTCAGCGAAAAGCCTACCGGATTACAAATCCATGAAGAGCACGCTATGTTCGGATTTTGCAGAGGTTCCTTGTTATCTGTACGTTCCGAAAAATTCCCCTTTAGGAGGGTTGAAATTGCTCTGGCTCCGGCTTACCTTCAGCGGCTGCCAGCTAGGCCCTTTGGATTGGCTAGCAGCCTAACCTATTGGAAGCTTATAGGTTCCGAGGAGCCATTTTGGTAGGGTCTTTGGCGGCGACTTAGAAGTTGAAAATTCTCTTCGGGAATGGGCGGGCCGGTTGGGCTGGCTCCATAGCCACTGCCCCTAAAGAGTGATTTTGCAGAAAGTACAGTTGTTATCTCGACTTCGCCATTTTCAAGCCTATGCCGAATGGGTTACGCTCTGACGCTTTATAGGCATTAGAGTTAAGAAATTGCATGTACAAATGACGGGTACTTCGTAAGTTTCGAGAACAAAAGAAGTTAAGGAACCTCTGCATCATTCAAAGGGGATATTTTTATACCATTTTGGCTGATCCTACCTCTAACACAACATATAGGGCGCTAGCATTGCCAGCCCACAATAGATAGTAGGGGGCCTGGTAGGACCACGGAACGGCTAGAGAATCAAAAGTGCATAAAGTTCACTGGATGTTCAGAATTTTGCAGAGGTTCCTTAAGGAAAATGGCAAAAGTCGAATTCTTATGGCACACCTGCAATAGCCGCCTATTTTTTGCTCTGGAAAAGGTGCACTGCCTAGTTGGGTTTCTTTGCCGGAAATTGACGATTGAAATTCGGCACCACATAAAATCGCCAACGGCAAGCCGGATTGTCAGCATCAGGCGAACAGGCAATGATGGGAGTGCCTTTCCCCCCGGCCTCATTTTCAGGCTTGATACAGACCCCTGTTTGGCTGTGAATTAATAGAAAAGTATCTTTTTGGAGGTCCGCAATATTCCACATGATATTTTGTTCATCATAGTGCACTTGTGTAGGGCGCCCATTCCATATACCCAACCATAAGCCTGTTTCGATATTGTGGAATCGGCAAGTCCCCGGCCCCGCCACTTCAATGCGCCATACAGCATTCGGATTGGTGGCCGGGTCAGGCCATTGAATGAGCCTTCTGCCGACCTGTTGCGTGCCGCCTTCGACATTGATGGTAAGCTCAGTTTTTTGATTAACGATGGCAACCGCAAGCCCATGGAACTTTTGTAGAAATTTGTCTACCGCCGGATCAAAGCCAATTTCCGCAATCCTAGTCTGCCATTTTCTGACTACCAGCCCTGTGGTAATTCCGCAGTAGAGCCATTGTTGGACGGCCTCCAGTTGCTTGGCTAGCTTCTGCCGGCCTTGAGCACGGTCAGCCTGCTGCCACAATCGATCTGCTTCGGCCAGCCGCTCCTTAGACGACATTTTTTCAAGCGGCTCATAGGCTCCGACAATCTCCCGGACAATTTCCAAGCCCAGTTTGCCATCCAGTGCCTCCACGGCTAGCCTACGTGCCGCCTGCAAAGCGGCAAATCGCACCGCTGGGTCTTGTTCTTCCCGAGCGGCCTTCAAAATCTCTTGAGCTAACTTCTGTCGATCCGCCGCCGATTTGGCCTTGGCTATGTCTTTACCAAACGCCTCCTCGAGCAGTTTTTCGGCTTTCTGAAGTTCCTGCAGGCTCGGCGGAACTTTCCGCAGGGGCATGTTCTCCTCGGGGGGAGAGTTCACCTCCTCAGCACCCAGGGGAAGGGCGCTGCCAGCGCCAAACCCGCCGAACCCTACAATGGCACACCCAACCACCCACCATAACCTCATGGTTCGCACAGCCGCCTCCTCTGAGACAACCTGGATACCCGAACACTCACCTAGTAGGATACTTGTGTTATTGGCTCGCCGTCAAGCGCCGGTGTTTGCTTATTCTACCCCTAATAGCGGCGTAGAGGGCATGAATAGTAAATATTTGATTACTAATAGTCATGAGCCACAAGATATCTCCACTTTTGCCATTTCTCAGTAGTTCCAAGTCGGGTTGCCAGAACAAGATAGTTCTAACCTTTTATCTTTAAAGGACTTATATCACCTTCTCTTTACACCCCTTGTGGGGGGAAGGACCAAAAACGGTTGGCTGTTCCCGCTGGGCTG
>JANXAQ010000117.1 GCA_025062105.1 Thermoguttaceae bacterium | reverse complement strand
CCACTTTTAAAAAAATTGTCTGGAAGGTTTTGGGCTGGGAGAAAGATGCTTTTTCTAACTTCTTGTATCTTAAGGAGTTAGAGATAAAGATTATCCGTTCACTAGACTTTGAACTACTTTAATCTGGATTTTCATTTTGGGAACCTCTGCAAAATCCTGAACATATAGTGAACTTGATGAACTTTCGCTTCTTACGCTCTGCCGCTCTCCAGCTCAAACACTTACTATCTATTGGCTGCTAGCAATCCTACCAACCCTAAATGTTGGGTTAGTGGGAGGATAAGCCGACATAGTATAAAAAGTATAAAAATATCCTCAATTAGAATTATGCAAAGGTTCCTTTGTTAGTAAATGCCAAAAGTTGAAAGAATCCCGCCCCAAAGAAAAAAGATTATCGGCTCGACCGTTTTCGTGTTTCAAAATCCAGTTCAAAACTGCAACACGGGGCCCCTTCATGCCGAGACGTTACCCGGCGGACCGGATGGCCCACAATGGCCGACATTAGCTCCAGATCTACATAACAGATATCGCCGGAGGCTTCGTACATACTTAAGAAGGGGCAGCTGCGTTTTTGGATTGTAATGTGCCCGTTTCGCTCACTGACATCTAGAACACACCCTTCTTGTCGCCATAGTTCTAGCAACTGTCGGAGGCGTTTTTCCGGCTGACGGGCCGTAATCCTTTCGCTATAGTAACTTACCAATTCTTCGGTAACTTCCTGAATAATTTGGTGGATGAGTTTTTGGCCCCCGATTTTTCGAATGGCACGCCAAATAGCTGGCACCACCAAATGAGCACTACCAGGAAACAAAGCAATTAGCGCAGTATGAGTAACACTATAAAGATACCGGGGCCGACCTCGGCCAGATACAGGTTGGACAGTCCGCTGCACAAACCCCGCAGCCATCAACTCGTTCAGTTGTTCGGTAATGGCTGTACGAGTAACTCCCGTTTTCCTAATCAATTCCGAAACCGTCTGCGGAGCATTTCCTACCAAAATTTTCAGAATCTTCATCCCAGCAGGCGTTACTAAGGAATCTGCCATCTTCTCAGGTCCTTCCGAAACTACTTTTAGAAAAAAATCAACCAGTACCTCCCACATCAGGAAACTTCTTTAGCTTAAATAATATTTCTTGGTATACCCCAAGGCAAACCTCACTTCCTCCTAGGCCTCCTAAGTCTGGGAAAATCCTTCGAGTGTTTCTGCCTCGGAAACCCCTCGGAGGCAAGGCGGAAGCCCCTCTTTCGCAGGTCTGCGCACGAAGGAATGCTCTTTACAGGATTCTTAGCTCCACTTTTGCCAATTTCCGGGATGCAGGCTCCGCCGTATGTTCTAACCCTCTGAAAATCTTGGACTTAGGAAATTTACGGAACACAGAATCACGAAAACCTAACTTCTTAAAATAAAAGGAGTTACAAAAAATGGCAAAAGTCGAGCTTATAGGCTGTCCTGAAATTGGGATTCGGACGGTTTCCAATGGGTTTTGGCCGACCGGCTCCTACCCTCCACACTCCTTAAAAACAGGGATTTCGGGGATTCTGTGGCTTTAGGAAGGAAACCTCCTTTCATCATAGAAAATGCTTTTTAGGACAGCCTCTTATCTTAGTGCTACAGAATCACTTTTTCAGATTTACGCTAGGTCTTCGGTCAATGGCCTTCTCCAAGTTATATCCTGCCTGGATTTCATCCAAATAGGTCAGTGGGATAGAATATGGTAAATCCTTAGCGAATTCCGGATCCCCATATGTTTCCATCTGTCCCGAAGGAGCTAAAAATCTGTCCCGAAGGAGCTAAAAAATGGATACTTGGAAGAAGCGTTCCGAGACAACTTTTCCATTTTCGGTTTCCCAGGACGTTTTCGGGCCCCTACCGAGGGCTAGCCCAGAGCTAGCCCTGGGAGTCTGTTCCGCCAGAACGTCCTAGCGAGGAGATTTCTTTCCATCCCCCTATAGATTTAATATACACCCATCTTTAGACGGAGCGAACATCCTTGTCAATTTTTTCCTATTTTTTTCCTAAAACTTCGATTGGCCTCCCTTCCGCAATCCGGTAGAGTAAAAAGTTCGGGCCGTTTCCGAGATTGGTTGTTCCGAAAGAAAGTTTCTTAACTTCAGCCGAATGGGAGAGAGAGTTGTTTTTTGGTCCAGAAGGGATCCTACAATAGTTATTCTCCTGTAAGCCGGAATCCAGAGTTTTTCTTCAGGGTTTTCAAGAACAGAATCCTTGCTTTGGCAGGGAAGACAAGGACGGCTTGTCCATTCGGCTGAAGTGGTCCCTTAAAAAAACCGGCTGGCCAGCGGGTCAATCCCCTCACCTATGCTGGAGTTTTCCTGTGGTCCAGCTGATTCCGGAAAAGCAGCGGAATTTTGCCTTTTATGTGGTCCAAAAACTCCAGAGGGCGGGTTTTACCGCCTACTGGGCGGGCGGATGTGTCCGGGACCAACTGCTGGGATATACTCCAAAAGATTACGATGTGGCCACGGATGCTCGGCCGGGGCAAATTCGTCGCGTTTTCCGCCGTCATAAGACCCTGGCTGTGGGAGCCGATTTTGGTACGATCACCGTGGTCGGCCCCCGAGGGGCAGGTCAGGTCGAAGTTACCACATTCCGACAAGAGGCGGAATATTCTGATGGTCGGCATCCGGACCGGGTTTGGTTCAGCTCCGCCCAGGAAGATGCTCAACGACGGGATTTTACCATCAATGGCATCTTTTACGATCCGGTTCGGCAGGAGTATATCGATTATGTGGGTGGGCAGCAGGACATCCACAGTCGGCAAATTCGGGCCATTGGCGATCCACGAAAACGCTTTCAGGAAGACAAACTTCGGATGCTGCGGGCGGTTCGGTTTGCAGCCGTTTTAGGTTTCACCATCGAACCGGCCACCTTTCAGGCCATCGTCCAAATGGCCGATCAAATCCTCCAAGTTTCTGCGGAACGTATTGCGGGGGAGATGGAGCGGCTTTTGACGGCCCCGTTTCGGGCCGAAGGGGTTCGGCTTTTGGTAACTACTGGATTGGCCCGGCCCCTTCTACCAGAAATCCTCCTGCCGGAAGGGGATTCATCCCCGAGAGCACTTCCACCTCAGGATGGTATGAGGGAAGTTTTTTCGGTACCTTTAGAGACTCATAAAGCCGCCTTAGCAAAGGATATGCCCTCTGAGGAAAGCATAGAACCGACGCAATTGTTTGCTGGAGCTAGCCAGGAACCCGTTTACTCAGGCGTTGGTAGTAGGCCGGAACGAGCCCAATCCCCTACTGCGGCTGGAGCTGAGCCGGTCCGATCGATTCCTGGAGCTAGGCCCGAACTGGCCCAATCGCTCCAAATTTTGGAGCGGTTGAAAGAACCGAGTTTTGCGTTGGCTTTAGCCGGTTTGCTAGCCGGCATGTGCACCGGTCGGCAAGTAATTGCCCTGGGCCGGCGATGGCGTCTGTCAAACCAGGTCATGGAACGAGCTGCTTGGTTAGTTGATCATGCCGATGCCCTTCATCAAGCGACCAGCCAACCCTGGTCTAAACTCCAACCCCTCCTTATCCATCCTGGTATCCACGAATTACTGGCCCTAATGGAGGCTAAAGCAAGCCTAGGATGGACAGAGGCAGAGGACGTCCAATTCTGCTACCAGAAGCTGGCTCTGCCTCCGGAACTGCTCAATCCGCCTCCTTTGATCACCGGTGATGACCTGATTCGGTTGGGTATTCCTCAAGGGCCTATCTACAAGAAGATCCTAGAGCAAGTCCGGGCAGCCCAACTCGATGGCCGAATCCATTCTCCAGAACAGGCCCTCCACCTAGCTCGACAAATCGCCCAAAATGAACTTAATCCCGAACTGCCTCTTCTCCTTTCCATTCCTGAGGAGTATTTCAATGGACAAAAGGGTCAAAAAGAAGATGGAGGCTCTTCAGCAGCGGATCCAGCGTCTTAAACAGCAACTGGCTGGTGCCAAAAAACAGCCCGACGACCTCAGAGAGATCCAGACCTTACAGGCCCAACTGGCCGCCGCAGAAGCCGAGCTGGCAAAACTAAAAGCACAAGCATAAGCTAGGCCATCGGCAAAAGAGCCCTGCGAGGTCTCTCCTTCTGCGCAAGGGGGCATCCAGCGATTTGTGCCTGGGGAAGCAAGTTTCAGAGAACCTCCGCGTCATTCAAAGGGGGTATTTTTATACCGTATTCGCTTCCTCTCCCTCTAACCCAATATATAGGGTTCTTCGCATTGTTAGCGCCCAATAGGGGTAGAAGAACTCAATGGCTACAAAAGCAAAAGTTCCTGCAGTTCACTCTATGTTCAGGATGTTGCAGAGGTTCCTCTGGGGACGCTATCTTCTGGTTTCCCAATTTGGTGACAAGACGAGGTCAGAAGACTTTCTGTCTGACCAATGGGAGTAACGTGTTGGTGGGCAAACAGTTCCGCTAATTCCACCCGGAAACGGATTGGCGGATGGCTGTGGAAAAGCACCACCTCCCATGTCGGCGGATCAGGGTCTTCTTTGTTCAGTCGAGCCAGTCGTCGGAAGGCCCGGATAAATGCCGCTGGATTGCCGGTCCGTTGTAATGCGTACCAGTCTGCCTGCCGTTCATGCCACCGGGAAAGGGCGTTTAAAAGCGGTTCCATCAGGGTACCCAAGACAACCAATAGGAACACGACCATCGGCATGGCCCAGACAGGAAACTGGCTGTAGTTTAGCCCACCTGTTAGGATGCTGGAGAACAGTCCCTCAGACTGCAGGCCAACCTCTCCCATCTCCACCCACCAGCCCAGCAACCGATCACAGACAAAAAGCCCAACCGCACTTCCTACCAGGCCAACCAAAAGCATTTTTCGGATATGGCCATGCACATGGTGCCCGAGTTCATGGGCAAAAACGGTCTCGATTTGTTCAGAGGGGAACTGATCCAGCAAGGTATCACCTAGCAGCACGCGGCGAGTTCGCCCCAGGCCAGCTAGGGCCGCATTCGCTTTGACCGTCTCCACACTCAGTTCCAGCCGATAAATCCCATCCAGCCTGAGGCCGGTTCCCTCAGCCAATTGCCGAAGCCGATCCAAAAGCTCCGGACGATCCAATTTTTCCACCCGATAAAAAAGCGGCAGAATCAGCACCGGCGCCAGTTGGCCCAACACCACACTCAGTAGGAAAAAGGCAATCGCCCCAGCCACCCACCACCATGGCCCAGCCCATCGAATGATCCAAAACAGACCTCCCATGACCAAGATGCTCAATAGCAACGTCAGGATCAACTGTTTTGCGTACCGCCAGGCCCACCGGAGCACCGTCAGCCGACTTAGCCCAAACCGCTGTTCTAGGACATAACCGGCGTAAAAGCTCAGCGGCAAGGAAACGACCCCATTAAGTAGTATCAATAGGGTAAACAGGGCGGCCAAGCGGATGGTGGGGCTTTGGCTCAGTAGCCTGCCAAAACCATCTAATAGATGGCCGGAACCTAATAGCCGCTCCAACGGGCGGGCCAGTACCAAGGCGGCCACCGCCCAATACAAAAGGTCAATGGCCCGATCCATCAGTAGGCATTTCCGCTGAAGCCGACCGTACCGCCGAGCCTCAGCCAATTCTTCAGGGGCCAGTTCGGCATCGGAAATCGGAGCGGGGCCTCCGGGTTGCTCTGGGGCTTCGGTTTGCTCTGATGGGGGCAGAGGATCCTTACCAGCCGGCGGGGACAGACTCCCTCCCGAAACCGCCGTCAACCCCAAATCCTCTGATGGCTGCGGAGCATTCTCCTCCAACTTGCCAGCTGGGAACTGAGAGGATGGGCCAGCAGAGGTGCCCCGGCCGTCGGACCACAGGAGGTTTGGCCCCTCGGAATCCGAACTCTCAGCACTTGGGCCAGGTGGTTCTGGTGGCAAAACACACATCGCTGTTCCTCGTCCAAAAAACGCCCTTTATTGAACTTTGACTAACCACAATTAAAGGGCCTTATCCACTTCCTCAAAATTTCCCCTTTATGGGGATGGGCGACGGGGATAAAACCGTTCTGGCTAGGGTCTTGTTACAACAGAGCTCCCTGCCAGTGTTTTGGGATGCCCAACAGCCTACTCCGGAAAGCCCATAGGTGGGAGGAGCAATTTTGGTGAACAGTTCCAGGAGGCCTTAGGAGCCGGAAATGGGCTTCGGGCATAGCTGGCCCAAGTTGGTCTTGGTCCTTAGCCTCCCACCAAAGGGATTTTTTCAGAAACTACAGCAGGGCAACCCCCCAGAAAAAGCTGGGTTCAGGGGGCTGGATAGCTTTCCTTGGTAATTCAAAGGAACCTCTGCAAAATCCTGAACGTATAGTGAACTTTATGGACTTTTGCTTCTATAGCCGTTCGGTTCTTCTATCCGAACACCTACTATCTATTGGACGCTACCAATGCTGCAGCTCTATATGTTGTTTTAGAGGAAGGACATCCAAAATGGTATAAAAATATCCCCCTTGAATTATGCAAAGGTTCCCAAACACCAATAATCTCTTGGCAACTAGAGGGGTGCGGCTGAAATTCTGTGGGGGAATTGGGCAAGATAGACAATATAGGCAAAATAAGCCTAACCCCCCAGAAAGCCAACTTTGCACAGAACCTACCCACTTCCAGATATACACACCTAAACTCCTTCCAGAGACTCAT
>JANXAQ010000007.1 GCA_025062105.1 Thermoguttaceae bacterium | reverse complement strand
ACCTAAGTTCGCCAAATCCTCTCAACTGACCTCAAACAATCAGCCCACCCCTCGATTTGGAAAAAAC
The DNA here is from genome assembly GCA_025062105.1 of Thermoguttaceae bacterium. Taxonomy (GTDB): domain Bacteria; phylum Planctomycetota; class Planctomycetia; order Pirellulales; family Thermoguttaceae; genus JANXAQ01. The sequence continues at coordinate 38,029 of JANXAQ010000007.1, read as the reverse complement.
AGAGACCTTATGGCTCGACTTTTGCCATTTTTCCTAACTTGATTTGACTCCAACAGTTACGACGAACCCTCCTGGCGTTCACACAATTTCCTAACTCCAATAATCTCAGGGAGTTAGAACTCTGCCCCTTCGGCAGGAGCACGAGAATGGCAAAAGTCAAGTTAAAGAGAACTTCTGCAAAAGTACATTGTAGGAAAAGTTGGACAAGCTTCGGCACCCATTTTTGAGACTTTTCTCTTCTCTCTTTCTATTTTCTCCCTTTCGGGTTTACTCCAATTCAACGGGAGGAAAGTTCGAAAAAAATACCTGGAGGCCGGCTCAGCGACAAATAGGTTGTCGAAAATTTCGTACTAATGTCGAAAAAATCGCCGGCGTAAAAAACCTTACCTCTGCTCCCGTGGGGAATATCCTCTAATTACCAGCTCCTGAAAAGTTTTCGTCCTAGGGACGTGCCCAAGCGTGCGTTTAGGCGGAGCCTTTTTCTACCACTGCCAAAACCTCTTGTTCGCTTAAGATCAGGAGACTTTCGCCGTTCAGAATCACCTCGGTGCCTAGGTTTGCAAACAGCACCCGATCTCCTTCGTTGATTTGAAGTTTGGCCCGGCTGCCATCCGGCAGCAACCAGCCATCGCCCACCGAAAGAACCCGTCCCTGCTGAATCCAACCAGGACTCCGTTCTGGCATCAGAATCCTTTTGGAAGTCTTGGGCTCTTCAGGGAGTTGGCGGACCACTATTTTGTCGGCCAGAGGCACCAGTTTCACAGCACAGACTCCTAAAAAAGACCCCGAAATTGAGCACCCCTCAAAGAAAAACCTCAGGAGATTCCATTGCGCTCAAATTGCACCTTCTGAAAAGTTCCTCTTTATGAGGTCTAATTTGCTCGGGACCGGCTTGGCTTTTGCGTCTGCCAGCCAGGCCCTTTCCGGATGCCTCGCAGCCTAACCTGTTGGAAGGCCATAGGGTAGCGGCGACATTTTGGAAAGGGCTTCCGCCAGAACTTAGAAGTTGGAAATGGTCTCTAACGAATGGCTTACCCGGTCGGCTTGGCTGAATACCTCCCCCCACAGAGGAATTTTTCAGAAAGTACCGCTCAAACCTACTCGTTCACAAAGAGATATTTTCTCACGGAGGGAAGCTTCTTACAACCTACATGCCCATTATGGGGGGAGCTAAATACCCAGAATAGCAGGAACCTCTCCCTCATTCAAAGGGGATCTTTTTATACCGTTTTGGCTGTACTCCCTATAACACAACATATAGGGGGCTAGCATTGCTAGCAGCCAATAGATAGTAGCTGTCCGGGAAAGACAACTGAATGACTAGAAATCACAAGTTCATAAAGTTCACTATATGTTCAGTATTTTGCAGAGATTCCTATATTTCCACCGGTGGATTGGACTTTCTTTGCTCTGCTTGGTCCAATTTCCGGAAGGCAAATCTATTTGGATGTTGTAACCCTTTGAAAATTATTAGAGTTAGGAAATCTGCTCAACAAACAACCCACAAAACTCCACTGCTTTTGCTTCCAAAATTTCCTAACTCCAATGGTCATAAGAAGTTAGAGTTTCCACTCCTAAGAAAGGCCAAAAACAACAAAAGTTGGCTTAGTAGGTGTCAAAAAGATCCAAGCGATCCAATTGCGGAAGATACCAAGACCAAAAATAGCAAAAGTTGAGCTTGGTGTGTACGTGCATTCGCTGGAGTATTCCGTGGGCTAAAGTTGTTAGAGGAAACCTGTGGAGCTCCTGGAGTGCCCGAAAGCTAAGAATCTATCTATGGTTGGGTAGGCCAAACGTTATCGTACACAACAGACTGTGAGAATTTTGGACCAACCCAACCAAAACCCCTTCTGGGGGGAATAAAACCCTCCTATTACACTTTTGAAACGCTCCTGAAAAATGGGGATTTTGAAGTTTTCCTAAGGGTTGGTGCTGACGGAGCATTTCCTTCACGGTCGTGGAAAATAGCACTTTTGGGGGATCTGGGGAATTTAGAAAGGTAAACTAGTCTTCTTGTGGACATGCCTTTTAGGACAACCTCTAAGCTCGACTTTTGCCATTTTTGGCCTTCTCCCGGAAGGGGAAAACTCTAACTCCTTGTAACTATTGGCCATAGGAAATTGTGTGAACAAAATGCAGTCTCATCGTAACTACCGGAAACAAAAGGAGTTAGGAAAAATGGCAAAAGTCGAGCTAAGAAGGGAGATTGGCCACGTTCAGAAAAATCCCAGCGCGGTTCGGACTGGTAAATTGGTCACTATGGGCATTTTGGCCAGTGTTCTGGGCACTACTTAGTATTAGTAGCTTAGTTCTGGCGCTTCCTGTTTCGTCGGCCTCAAAGGGAGCCGAAGCTGGGCAGAGGGTTGGGTGGCGGTCTTTCTGGCTCAGAGCCGAAAGACAATTTCATCACTGGACGGAAAAGGTCCTATTTTTCCGGGCGGATCGTTCCGAGTCATGGGTTCTGGAAGGCAGAAGCTTTCCGGTGAAAGGGACTAATTTCCATCGGCTCTAGGAGTATTAGCACCTGTGTGCGGGCAACTGGACATATTGATAGAGCGATTTGTTCAGCGGGCAGGCACCTTATATAGTTTGCCTGCCGTGGCGGTAAAGATAGTTCAGTTGGCTGACGATCCGCAGCTGGACACCCACCAGCTCAAGGAGTGCATCGAAAACGATCCGGCGCTGACCAGTCGGATCCTTCGGGTGGTGAATAGTTCGCTTTTTGGCCTAAGCTGTCCTGTGGCCGATCTGGGGCAAGCCTTGACGCTTCTGGGGGTTAAACCGCTGAAATTGCTCGTGCTAGGTTTTAGTTTACCGGAGGGACTGTATGCTGGGATTGCTGCCGAGGTGCTTCAGTGGTATTGGCGTCGGACGTTGACCAAAGCGGTGGCAGCCCGCCAGTTGTCAGAAAAACTGTGGCGAAGGCCGGGGGACGATGCTTTTTTGATCGGCTTGCTCCAGGACCTGGGGATGTTGCTTCTGATCCAAAGCCTTGGGCAACCTTACCAAGAGTTTGTCCAAAGGGTACGTAGTCTGGGCAAAGACCTCATCGCTATGGAAAGAGAGGTGATGGGGTTTGACCACACGGCCCTGACGGCCCGGCTGCTGGAGTATTGGCGACTGCCGGAAGGGATTGTCCGATGGGTCAGCTGGCAAGAACTTCAGCAGCGGCTTCAGGCACCGGCGACGCAGACGGTAGGATTGGCACAGGCGATCCATATGGCCGAAGGGTTGACCCGTGTGTTGGCCGACCACCAGCCAGAATACTTACACCAGCTGCTTGCTCCAGGGGCCACATACCGGGGGTTGACGCAAAGCCAGCTGGAAGAGATCGTAACGGATCTGGAATCTAAGGTGGCCCAATTGGCCGAGGTCCTCCATCTAGATTTGCCACCTACGGAAGACCACCGGACCATTTTGCTCCAAGCCCACCGACACCTCTCAGAGGCTGCCGCCGAAGCAGTCCAAATGCTTTTAAACCGAAAGGTCTCTTCTACCCTCCCCGAAGAAACATCAAAAGCCCTGACGCCGCATATGGCCCGATTGGCTGAAGCAGTGGATCGGCTAACTGCTGGCCTGTCGCCGGGAAAAAACTGCTCTATTGTATCTGGAGGTATCCCCATCAGCCCAAAAAACCAAGGAACCTCCCAACCTGCCCGCATTCCGGAAAAAGACCAGCAGATCCAAGCTCCGGAGACTTCTGCGTGGATGAGTTCGGCCTTGGCAGAAGGCTACCTCCCGACCGAGGGCAAACCAGAACAAGCTAATCAGGGCGGATGGCCTAGCCCCAGGCTGCCTCCCTCCGGTCAGCCAACCCCCGGCCATCTAGCTGGGCTCCCCAGGATGGAAGTACTCTGTTCAGGAGGATTCAGTAAACCAGCGGACGGAGCGAAGGCGTCGGCTACCGTTCGTTCACCAACCGCAGGGCACGATCTCGGCCTATTGAGTCATTTGAAGGCTACGGTGGCGGCGTGCCGAAACGCCCGGGCGCCGGTAAGTTTGCTTTTGGCCGAGCCTGTCGAACGAAATGAACTTTTGATCCAATACGGCCCGGAAGGGATAAAACGGTTCCGAAGCTTGCTTCAGGCAGCAGCCGAATCGATAGACCATGAAGGAAGGATTCTGCTCCCTTATGGAGATTGGGGAGTTGCGGTTATACTGCCCGATTGCGATCGGCAAGAGGCAGTTCGGTTAGGTAACCAACTGATTGCTGCGATGCGGCGGCTAGGCTGGAGCGGTGGCTGGAGACATCGGGGCGGAGTGGCACTGGGCGTTGGGGTCTCCAGCGTGGATATACCACCGAAAAACTTTCCAGCTGAGGAACTTCTGGAAGCAGCAGCACGGTGTCTATTTGGTTCCCAGGCCTCTGGCGGGGAGGTGGTCAAAAGTATCGAAATCTATTAGCTCAAGAACACACTCGAAGTTCTTGCTCGACTTTTAGTGGAACGTCTGAAAAATCCGGAACGTGTAATGAAATATATGACCTTTCGATTATATAGTGATTATATAATCGTTTGGTTTTCCTTTCCGGACAACAGGGCGAGAGCTATGCTAACACCCTATATGTTTGTTTAGTGGCAGTGGAACCCAAAATGGCATAAAATACCTTCGTCGAATTCTGCAGAGGTTCCCAAGGGATCTTTATGGAACCTCTCCCTCTCGACTTTTGCCATTTTATAAGCCTTCTCCCGGAAGGGGAAAACTCTAACTCCTTTTAAATATTGGACTTAGGAAATTGTGTGAACAAAACGAAGTCTCGCCGTAACTGCTGGAAACAAAAAGACTTAGGGAAAATGGCAAAAGTCGAGATATATAGGTCTCGCTGTTATACAAATTTTTGGGAGGTATTTTCCATTCTAACGGCAACAAACGATTACCCCAAACAGGGGAATAACGAACCTTTCAAAAGAAGCTAATTGTTCCTTTGGAGAAATGGCAGCATTTAGGAAAGATCACTTCCAGATTGTTCAACGAGCTTTTGGGATTTGCCTAAAGTGAAGTTGGAACGCTTCACCGCCAACTTGTGTATAACTCCGGGGTATTAGAGGTATATAGGTAAGGGTGATCTGATCAGGAAGTTCCGCACATTTTGTGGAGAAAACCGGTTGGGGAGAAAACCGGCTAGGTAGATGCCAATTCGGAATAGGCACAGGAGTGAAGTTCTCTACTCTCAAGCAGTACTATTTTCAGCCTAGATGACGCAAGCCCCGTGAAATCCCCCAAAAGGAGAATGCCGGGATGTGGAGTTTCGAGGGAACGAAACACCAGTGGAATTGCGGGCACTTCGGAGCTGATCAAGCTGCTTGGGGTATCCGCCGGGCTTCTGCCCAGGCTTCCAGCGAACTGGGGGTGAGTTTGCGGAAGCGGCCTTTCTGGCCAATTGGCTGCTCCACCAAGACAAGAGAATCTGGATGGAGGAGTCGGGGAATATAGTACCAGGCTTTAGCCATACTTTTGGGATCTATTGGGCTGGCTATCAACAACAAATCTACTGGTCCTAGCTGATTGGCCCGGTGCGAAAGCACACTGTAGGGGTCGCCTGGATAGAGACGGATTCGTGCCCCGGTGGTGCGCAAGTTTTGATACACTTGTTTGAGGGGTAATATTGGGCCAAATTGAGGGGGACGAGCTTCAAAGAGATCTATCCCCGTATAAAGCAGCTGATCTGCGGGTAGTTGCTCACAGAGGAGTTGAAGCAATCGTTGCGCTCTTATGCCTCGGCCCAGGCCAATTTCGAGAATATTTCGGCTCGGATGCCTCCGAACAAGCCGATATACCACTCGATCTTTAGCAGGATAGGAAAGATAGGCAAGATAGAAAAAACGAAGCCGCTTTACAACTTCCAAGCTCAGGCTCCCTCAGTCGAAAAGACTTTAAAAACTTATACGGATTAGCCAGGAATTAGCGCCGGTATTTGGGCCAGTAAGTATAAGTAAAAGGAAGGGCCTGCTACTTGGGCTGCCTGGACGCCACCAGTCCGTCTTATGGTTTCCGTCTTATTTTTGTTGGTCACAGGAGTTTGAACTGAGAAACGTTAGGAGAAAGGAGTTTTGGAAAATTTTCGGCTGCCAAGGAAAGAAAAATCACTAGTTTTTCCAACATCTCTTTGGACATTCTTACGTTGGTTCGGAGGGGGAAAAGCCTTTTTGCTGTAAGGCTCTGGTGAAAGGTGGCCCGCAGTTTGGAAGGTTTTGGCCATACTGATCGGTTTTGCTTTAGTTTTGGTAGGTTTAGGACACCGACCGGGAAAGGTTTCAACAGAGCTTGCCTGTAACAAAGAATCGACGTTAGGACATTGCATGGACAAGGGGGTTGGACGTAACTATTTGAAAAAATACAAGTTAGGAAAAAATGACAAAGGCAAGTCCAACCAGAAGAGGGCACTATCCCCCCTAAATGGGCAAAAGGTAGAAATGCCAGATGGGAGTAGCCCTCATCCGATTAAAAGGTCCACCTGGAAAGAGAAAATGGATTGGTAGGGGCTTTATCCGAGAATCGATTTTCCCATTTTCTAGAAAAGCAAAACTTCCTCCCAGTTATGCCATATATTTATTTAATAGGGTAGCTTTTCTTTGACGACGTTTTCTACGTCTTCGGTATTTAGAGGTTTGATTGGAATCCAATTGGGTGTGGCTCCCCGATGGTCGGTAAGCATTGGTAGGGAGTAGCAAACTGTGAGCAGAGCCATCGAGACCTCTTCCCCGGTACGACGGGGCACCTTTGTAGTTCGGCAGATGGAAGGCCCACAGGAAGTCCAGATTGCTTTGGACTGGGCTGCCCAGGAGGGCTGGAATCCGGGATTGCATGATGCCGAATGTTTCTATGCCGCGGATCCGGAGGGTTTTTTCCTGGGCTTGCTGGGCGGAGAGCCGATTGCCTCTGGGTTTGCGGTCATCTATAACGATTTTCTGGCCTTTTTTGGCGGGTATATTGTGCGGCCTCAGTACCGGGGTCAAGGTTACGGCATGCGACTGACCCAGGTCAAGCAGACTTATGTTGGCCGGCGGAACGTCGGTTTGGATGCTCCCCCGCCTATGGCCGAAAAATATACCCGTCTGGGCTTCCGGGAGGCCTTCCGCAATATCCGGTATGAACTGAAGGCAGAGGGCCAGGAACGACCAGGGATTGTGGAACTGCGCCGGATTCCATTTCGGGACGTAGCTGCCTATGACACGGTGCATTTTGGGGCGGCTCGGGTGGGCTTCCTCCGACGCTGGATCAATCAGCCGGACTGTTTTGCTTTGGGGGCGATTCGGCAAGGACGATTGGCCGGTTACGGGGTAGTTCGTGCCGCTCACCGGGGGTATCGAATTGGCCCACTTTTTGCCGACGATCCCGCTACGGCCGAGGACCTCTTCCTGGCCCTTTGTTATCGGGTCTCAGGTAAACCGGTTTTCTTGGATGTCCCTCAATTGAATCCCGAAGCAGTGGCTTTAGCGCAGCGTCATAAGATGAAACCTATCTGGGAAGTGGTCCGGATGTATTCAAAGGGGATGCCTGAATTGCCCATGGAACATATCTTTGGCATGACCACGTTGGATATCGGCTAGGGGCTAATGCCGGGAACCTCTGGAAAATACTGAACATAATAATAAATTATAGATGTACTTTTGTTTCTAGAGATTCCAGCTCTTCCCATCCAGACCTCTGCAATAGGAACCTCTGCCAATTTAAGGGCATACTTTTACCATGGTGGCTTAGCCCCTTCTAACCGAATATTTAGGGATGCTAGCATTGCTAGCTTTCATTAGATGTTCAGGATTTTGCAAGAGGTTCCCTAATTCCTCTCCGCAGAGCCGCTCCGAAGGTTTGTCCACCTCTGGGGGAATTGTTATTTAGGTTGGATCGGAGTAGGTTGCCAGCGAAGGATTGGTTGACGGGCTGCTTGGACTTCATCGGGTCGGCTGATCGGAGTGCTGTGGGGAGCTTGTTGAAGCAGTTCTGGGGGTTCCTGGAGGATCTTTTGGATTGCCTCGGCAAAGGCATCCAAGGTGGTTTTGGATTCCGTGTCTGTCGGCTCGATCATCAGGGCCTCTTTGACCACTAGCGGAAAATACACCGTCGGCGCATAGAAGCCGTAGTCCAGCAGTCGTTTGGCTATCTCCATGGCCGAGATATTCCGCTCCGCCCGGAGCTTGGCCGCCGAGGCCACAAACTCATGCATACACCGATCGCCATACGGCACTGGCAGCAGGGGTTTTAGCCGGGTCAATAGATAATTAGCATTCAGCACTGCTTGTTCGGCCACTTGTCGAAGCCCTGTCGGCCCCTGGGTCAAAATGTAGCAGATCATCCGGAGCAGAATACCCACGTTACCGAAGAAAGTTCGTACGCGGCCGATCGACTTTGGCCGATCGTAGTCTAACCGATAGCCGTTTGCTGTATGCACAACCAGTGGGACAGGTAGATACGGAGCCAGTCGTTCCGAGACGGCGATGGGTCCTGCCCCGGGCCCACCGGCTCCATGGGGCGTGCTAAAAGTCTTATGTGGGTTAAAGTGCATCATATCCACCCCGAAATCTCCCGGTCGGCAGATGCCTAAAATAGCGTTCATATTGGCTCCGTCTAAATATACTAACCCGCCTACTTGGTGGACCATCTGGCCGATGCGGTCCATCTGCGGGTCGAACAACCCCAATGTGTTTGGGTTGGTAATCATAAAAACGGCGGTATCAGCGTCCAATTCTTTGTTCAGGGCTTCCAGATCGACCAGGCCTTGTGGGGTGCTGGGGATTTGAACGATTCGGAACCCAGCCATGGCAGCACTGGCCGGGTTGGTCCCATGGGCAACGTCGGGAATTAATACTTTGGACCGTTTCTGCCTGATATCTCGGAAATAGGCTGCGGCCACCAACAGGGCGGTGAGTTCCCCATGGGCCCCTGCTGCCGGCTGAAGCGAGACAGCTGGCAGCCCGGCAATTTCGGCCAGCATGGTCTGAGCCTGATACAATAGCTCCAACACCCCTTGCACTGTCTGAACTGGCTGATACGGATGCAACTCGCTAAAGCCCGGCAGGTTCGCCAACCGATCGTTCCGTTTCGGATTATATTTCATGGTGCAAGAGCCGAGTGGATAAAAATGTGTATCCACCGACATGTTGAACTGCGAAAGGTTCACATAATGGCGTACTACATCCGGTTCACTTAGTTCGGGAAGCGGCGGAGGCCGGTCCGCCAACGCTTCCGCCGGTACAAGCTCTTGCCATGGGTGCAGCGGTACATCACAGCTGGGCAAGACCGATGCACGACGCCCAGGCCGCGACTGTTCAAATAGCAGTTCACATGCTTGCTCGTTTCGCATACTTTTCCCCTACTCATTTTCAAAGCAACTATATATGCACCTTAAATCTTTGGTAACACTTCCACTCCATACTCTCACCCCTAACCTCCATTCCGTACCGTTACTGCCCAGCACGGGCCTGGAGTTTCAGCAGCGTGACGCTGTAGGGAGCAAGCCGCAGCGTGTCTCTTAGACCTTCGACAGGCGACTGGACAATCTGCACCTTGGGTGGCAGATCCGGGTCATTATAGAGCATCGGGTCGTTACCAGCGATTTCATACCGGATGCCGGTCCCGGTAAGCTCTGCACCGGCAACTTGCAACGGCACTTGAAGTTCTTGGCCAGTCGGGTTGACAATCCCGATGGTAAGCACTTTTTTATCTTCGGACCAAGCGGCGGCAACGTCTAGTGGAGAACATTCTTTTATATCGACAGCTACCGGCACTCGGCCAAAATGCCGTCGATACAGTTTCAGCACCAAGCCAGTCGTCTCAAAAGCAGCGGCTGTCTTGGAGGTTTTGATACATCCAATCACATTGACTGTCTGGGCATAGTTGGCCATAAAGACCATATCGCTTTGCCGGGCGTACTCGTGTAGACCGGCTGCAATGCCAAGGGCGTCCTTTAAAAAGTACCGAGTACCGAGTTCTCCGAAAACATGATCGCCGTACCAATAGTTCCATTCATCCATGGCAATCCGAATGTCTTTGCCCCGGAGCGAGTCAAAACGCTTCCGGTAGTCTCGATGGGCCTGCACTATGCGGTGGATCTGGTTAGGGATTTGTCGGACATGGCTAATGAGGCCCGGTAATTGACCACAGTAAAAATGCTCACTAATTAGGTCCATGTGATCTGCACAATGCTGCATCATGCCCTCGCTCCATGTCCCAACACATCCGACGGCAATCAGCTTAATAGTGGGGTCTTTTTTGCGCATTGCTTCGGCAAACTGATTATGCTTTTGAATATATTTTTCCAAGGGCATATGCCCTAGTTGCCAGGAGCCGTACATCTCGTTGCCGATCCCCCAATAAACAACTTTATAGGGTTCGGGATGGCCATTTTTGGCCCGGAGGCTGCCCATAGGTGAATCGGCCGGGCCGTTAGCATACTCCAGCTGTTCGACAGCCATCTGCACATCGCCCAGTCCGCTATTGACCACCACAAGCGGCTCGGTGCCCAGATATCGGCAAAACCGCATAAACTCGTCGATACCAAAGTCGTGATGTTCCACGCCCTGCCAAGCCGGGTTTTTCATGGGGGCACGGCGGTCGGGATCACCAATGGCTTTTCGCCAGTCGTAACCGCTGACGAAATTCCCCCCCGGCCAACGGTAAATCGGCGCATCCAGTTCTTTAAGCAGTGCCAAGGTATCCGGACGCATTCCGTGGATGTGGTCAGCTGGCATCAGGGAAACCGGACCCACCCAAATATGTCCTCCTTGCCCGGAGGCTCGGATTTCCAGGCGGCCTTCCAACGTGGAACCACCTGCCGTAAATCGAAACGCAGTTTTAGTGTATTCCGGGCCGATCTCGGTAATAGGAATCGTTTGCCGACCCTCTGGACCTTCGGCCCAGACAAGGCTAACCTGCACCGGACCGGCGGATGGCTCGCCCCGGAGCCAAATCCGGCCCACATATTCTTTGCCTTTGATTAGCCCAAGCCCCCCTTGCACGATGCCTGCCGGCGCGGCCAGACGCGGCGAATGCTCACCCACAAACGGCTTTTCCTTATCCATACTCACCCGGTCGGCCTGCCCCAACACCTGCCAAGGCGATTCCTTATGGCCTACCGCATAGAAAAACTTTCGATCCTCGAGCATCTCCGCCCAAATACCGCCATAAATGCAGCGGCCCAAATGTTCGATGAATTGGCCGTAAATATAGGGAGAAATCGACTCGCCGCTTTTGGTAGTATCAATCCGAATCTTCGGTTCCCAGTGCCCCTTTTTTAGTTGGATTAGTTCCAGATCGTCGAACCAGGCCTTGCCCGTAGCCAATCCCCAACCTCCAAAAAGACAATTGATCTGGAGCGTGTCTTGGTCTCCCACCTCAAAGGTAACTTCCACCCGAGTCCAGTCCTGCGTGCCAGTCAGCGCCGCAGTGGCCGTAGGTTGAAGGTTATGGATGTTCAGAAGTGCCCCTCGGCCATTTTTTGCAACCACGTTTTCCGTCTTAATCCAACCAGAAAGCCGATAGATCCCCCTCGGCTCCACCGGAACAACAATCTGCCAAGCCATATCGGCTCCCTCAGCTGATTCGATGAGAAGCGAACGCTTTCCTGTTCGTCCCATCTCGGCATAAACCAAGTTGCCTTTTCCCTGCCAGGTAACCGGCTTCCACCCAGCGGGTCTTCCTCCCCGCTCTAGTTCCATCGAAGGATTTCGAATCAGGTTCGTCGGAACGGCTTCTCCCGCCAAAACACTCTGTCCAAAAGCCAACACTAAAACCACCCGTCCCACCCACAAAGCCATTCTCATAGCACCACACATCGCCATACCTCCTCGAAAAAAAGAACTCCACGAAGCATTCATCTTCAGCCTACGGTAGGTTCCGGGAGCTACACTTTTCAGAAGCTGTCCGGCTCTGTTGAAAGGTTGTCCGCAGTCTGGAGAGGTTTCGCCCATGGTGGTCGGTTTTGGTTCAATTTTGGTGGAGTTAGACCTCCGACCAGAGACGGTTTCAACCAAGCCAGGCAGTCCCAAAATGGGATTTTAGCGATTTCCGCCAGGTTTTCGGGGCTGATCGGACCATCTGGAAAAACTGAGTAAAATAGGGGTTAAGCAAAATTCTTTTTGCGTAGAACCTATCAGTCCTATGCTTATTGGCACTTGGAGCCTTCTTCTCCCAGCACGAGGCCCAAAATGCCAAAAGTCGAGCACAGGTAATTCCCTGTGCATCTGCAACGGATTATAAAACAGTTTCTAGCGGGTTCGCAACAAAAATAGCGCAAAACAATGAAGATTTTGCGCAGCAAAGGAAGTTTGGCCAACCATTTCCGCCGAATGGAATCTATCTGGAATCATTCACCCGAATAGAGAGACGACGTTATTTTTGGTCCAGAAGCTACTCCACAGGCTTCCTGCCGGGCAGGGAGGAATCTGGATTTGTATTGGTGTTTGAATTACCAATTAAAATCCTTCCGGCCATCAGAACCAGGTTTTTTTTAAATAATGCCCTTTAATTAACTTGGTGATGCAAAAAGGATTGTATTCGGCTAAAGGTTACCCTTCTTCTAGGAGCCAGTTGATGAGTCAGTCCCACCCAGCCAATTTGGAAGATTTTGTCCGGCTGTATCTACATCAGTTAGCCCAGAGTCTGGGGCAACTAAATTGCCAAGCAATCGCTCAGGCGATCCAGTGGATGCGCGAGTGCCGGGATGCAGGCCGATACATTTATGCCTGCGGTAATGGCGGCAGTGCCTTGATTGCTTCGCAGATGGTGGTGGATGTGATCAAAGGCGCTTCCTATGGCCGGGCTAAACGGTTCAAAATGCTTGCGCTAACCGACAGCCCCGGTACCATCATGGCCTATGCCAATGATGTGGATTACGAGGTGGTCTTTGTGGAACAACTGAAGAATTTTGCCCAGCCGGGCGATCTACTGATCGGCATCAGCGGCAGCGGCAACAGTGCCAATGTACTCCGGGCAGTCGAATATGCCCGTTCGATCGGGTGCCGGACGATCGGCCTTACAACCAGCCAAGGAGGCCAACTGAAAGACTTGGTGGATCTGGCCATTTTGGTCCCCACCAGCCATATGGGCCGACTAGAGGACTGTTTTTTTGCCATTACCCATGTGCTCTGCTATGCCTTTATCGAGGCGGCAGAGTAGGGAGTTAGAGCTAGCTTTTAAGGCTCTGTTAAAGGTTGCCCGGACGCTGGGGAGGTTTTGTCTATGCCCGTCGGTTTTGGTACCGTTGGGATCAGGACTCCACCGGAAACGGTTTCAACAGAGCCAGCTTTTAACAGAGGAATCTCTGCATAACTCGAAGCAAATATTTTAAGGAACCTCTGCATAATTCAAAGGGGATATTTTTATACCATTTTGGCTGGCCTCCCTCTAACACAACATATAGGGGCGCTAGGATTGCTAGCACCCAACAGATAGTAGATGTCCGAGCAGGACAACGGAATGGCTAAAGAATCAAAAGTTCATAAAGTTCACTGGATGTTCAGTATTTTGCAGGGATTCTTTGATATCATTTGGGCTCCCTCCAGGACTGGCCCAATAAAGAGTTGCTGGCACTGCTACCACCCCAGATAAAGATGTTGAAATGACATTTGTTAAACTCTACCGAAGCACAACTTCATAAAGTTCACTATATATTCAGGATTTTGCAGAGGTTCCATTTCCGGTTATTCAAAGTTCCAATCAGGTTTGCTGCAATGGGAGCCATTTGGTATGAAAGCGATGGTTTTAGAAAGGGTTGACCGGATCGAGAATAATCCGCTCCGGCTTATGGAACTTCCTATCCCGGAGTTGCAGGCCGGTTATGTGCGGGTTCGGGTGCGGGCTTGTGCGATTTGCCGGACCGATCTGCACGTGATTGAAGGGGAGCTGCCTGGTGCAAAATTGCCGGTGGTTCCAGGCCACCAAGTAGTAGGGCAAGTGGAGGCCCTAGGCCCAAATTGCCGACGCTTCCAGCTCGGCGAACGGGTAGGGATTGCCTGGCTTCGGCAGACATGCGGCCAATGCGAGTTTTGCCGCACTGGCAAAGAAAATCTTTGTGAAGCGGCTCGGTTTACCGGCTACCATGCCGATGGCGGCTATGCGGAGTATGCCTTGGTGCGGGAAGATTTTGCCTACCGGATTCCCGAGCTGTTTACCGATCAAGAGGCGGCTCCGCTTTTATGTGCTGGAATTATAGGCTATCGAGCTTTTCGCCGAGCCCAAGTGCCTCCGGCCGGCCGGTTGGCCTTATACGGATTTGGTTCCTCTGCCCATGTAGTGCTTCAACTGGCCCAAGCTCGGGGCTGTGAGGTGTTTGTGGTAAGCCGAGCGGAAAAACATCGTCAATTGGCTCGTCAAATGGGAGCCGACTGGGTAGGCCAGTCGGCCGAACAACTGCCTTGTAAGGTGCACAGTGCGATTATTTTCGCCCCCGCCGGACAGCTTGTTCCCCCCGCTTTGGAAAAACTCCAAAAGGGCGGAACCCTGGCTTTGGCCGGTATCTACATGACTCCTATCCCTCAAATGGACTACCAACGGTATGTCTTTTATGAACGCGACATCCGCTCGGTTACCTCCAATACCCGACAAGACGGGGAAGAACTGTTGGCCGAGGCTGCTCGGATTCCGATTCGGCCACATACGACAGTCTATCCTTTGACGGAGGCCAACCGGGCTTTACAAGACCTAAAAGCCGACCAAATCGCCGGCACAGGAGTCCTCCAGGTAGATTAAACCGGCCCATTCCTCTTTAACAATCCCCTCTATAGATGGGAAAATAATACATCCTGAGAATTAGGTTAGGCGAAATAACACTTCAGCGGGTGCTACAACCGGTTCAAAATCCCACTATCTGGGATGAATAGAAAATAAACAAACCGGGAAACTTAGAGAATTCTAAAACTAAAAATCTTGCCCATTTTTTACTACTACGCCATTCGGCGAAATAGATACAGGGAAAATAACATTACCAAGAGTTGAAAACCTGCCAGTGGGGAAAATAAGGCAAACCCAAGTCCAGCCGAAATGGAAGACTATAGGGAAGAGTAATAGGACATCCCCGTACACAAATCCCAAATGTTTGTTGAACAACACAGATTAGGAATATTTGCAAATTAATTCCCAAAACCGAACCCCTTCCTGACTCCTAAATACCTTAGTTGGGTTCTTTTGGATAAGGTCGTTATTGCCTGTGTGCGGTAATCATTTCCTCCGATTGGCTAGTAAATCCCTCCAAATATGTGTATACAACGATCCGCTGCAGGAGAGTAAGCCTTAATTTGCTTTTTGGCTCTTTTTGGCTGTGAGGAATAACTTCTCTAGAGAGAAAGCGAAGAGTTCAAAAGGAAATAGATCTTCCCAGTTACCGTAGAAATATCTTAAAAATCCCAAACTGTGGGGAGGGATGATCACCCCAAGGAGGGGGTAATCGGTTGAGGCTTTTTGGCTCGAAAACACTGAGCCGAGAATCAAACTAAACTGTTCGCTCTAAATCACTATCCCTATGGCACACCAAGTTACAGCCGCTTGGCTGGAAAAGCGGTAACACTTTCCCCGTGAAAGGGGCTTGTTTTATTTTGCTTTCCCCCCGGTGCCACTAGCTGTTATCCACATCTTTGGGATTTTGGGATGGATTTACCCTCCCTGCAGTAGCAAATGATTTCCCCAATTAGGGGGTCAACAAACCTTCCAAAACAAGCCAATAGTTACTTTGGATAAATTGCACAATTTAGGAAAAATCATTTAGAAGATCAGCAGGCCTTTAGTTTCAGAAAATGGTTTGTCTGTGTGGTTCAACGAGTTTTCCTGCTTTGCCTAAAGTGATGTCCGAGCGTCTGAATTCCAACTTGTGTATAACAGCAAGCCCGGGACCAAGAAAGGCAGCCTAATAGCTCGCACCTACCAAGGGCCTGGGGGCTGGAGCAGAAAGCAGGAAGGATGCTTGAGTCTCAAAATCTATTCTGCCCTTCTGCCTCGGGCCTTTGTGTTCGAGGTCAAAACCCCCAGAACGCCAGGCGGAGGTGTCCTCGGTTTCTTTCAGGAAGGAGAGAAGAAGATAAGAAGGAGAGAAGAAGAAGATAGGAGTTTGTGAACTCGGCTGGAATATTCCAAATCCACTGGCGAATGGGTGGTGGGCTTATTTTTTCCTGCTTCCCATCGCCACCAGGGAGGGGGTGAAAGGGAATTGAGAGGGGGCAACCGGCGTTTCCCTCGGCCGGCCAGACTCTAGGAGGCCGGCTTCCCCGGGAGGGAAGAGGCAATTCTCCACTCCGCTGAATTGTTACAAAAAAAACTTTCCCTAGGGTTTTCATAGAAAGGGATTCAGATTACAATAATTTTTTCCAACCATTGTTGGGGTTTTCTCGTTCAATTAGAAGTCTGTGGGTACTAGGCTTACAGGGTGGCTGAGACGAGAGTCTGCCGGAGGGGCAGAGGCAGAGAGGTGTTTCGGCCCAATGGCAGCGGCAGTAGTTGAATTAGGAGGTAGTCATGGTGAGTGGGTACTGGACACGTTTTTGGGTAGTGAGTTTTTTAGCGATGGTAGTATTAGCCGTATATCTGGGAGTTTTCACAACGGTGGCTTTCCACCCCAGCCCAGTGTATGCGGAAGGAGAAGCAACCAGTGCCGAGGCTGAGGAAGGTCAAGCTTCTACAGAAGAGGCCGCCCCGGAACGCAAAAGCATGTTGGTGTGGCTTGTCGAGGCCTTAGGTTGGCCGTATGTGATTGTCTTCGGATTCCTTAGCTTCACCCTAGTGGCTTTGTTTGTGATGAACATTTTGGCGGTTCGGCGGGAAAATATTATTCCTTCCATGCTATTGCAGGTATTTGAGGAACATCTGAACAATAAGCGATATCAAGAAGCATACGAATTGGTCAAAGTGGATGAATCGTTTTTAGGACAGGTGTTGGCCGCAGGCATGGCGCAACTTTCTGGCGGCTATGATGCGGCTGTGGCCGCCATGCAGGAAACCGGCGAAGAAGAAAACATGAAAATGGAACACCGGCTAGGGTATGTGGCCTTGATTGGGCAAATCAGCCCAATGTTCGGCTTGTTGGGTACGGTACACGGAATGATCATCGCCTTTATGAAGATTGCTCAAGCTACGACCACGCCTAAGCCTTCGGAACTGGCCCAAGGTATCGGGATGGCTCTGGTTACTACACTGGTAGGACTGATTCTTGCCATTCCTGCCATTGTCTATTATCAAATTGTCCGCAATCGAATCAATCGTCTTGTGAATGAAGTGGGCATCATTAGTGGCGAATTGATGAAACGATTTGCTACGGTAGGGGCGGCGAAAAAAGCATAGGATTGCTTTTCTAAACCAAAGGGCAAAAGCCACAAAAATGTGGGCTCCCGGTTCTGGGCAACCTCCTAGCAAGTTGTCCACAGACGCCTATGTCCACCACTATCGGAGGTTATCCGGCTTGGCAGAGACATAAACTCTATGGGGCCTGGCATGGGGTAGGCCAGCAGGAAGTCGTTGTCGCAGGCCATGGAGTTTGTGGGAGATCAAAGCGATGAAGGTTATCAAACGCCATGTGACAAGCGAGTCGTTCAGCCCGGACATGACGCCGATGATCGACGTAACATTTCAGTTGATCATCTTTTTTATGCTTACGATTAACTTTGTGACTGAAGACCAGAGCGAGCGGATCAAGCTGCCGGAAAGCGAATTGGCCAAGCCGCCCGAAACGCCCTGGGAATCCCCGATCGTCCTGCAATTGACGGCTGCCAAACCCCCTAGTGTGATCGTCGGCGGCGACGAAGTAAGTCTTTCCCTGATCCGTGGCATCCTCCAGCGGGAAAAACAACGTCTCCAGGAGCTTGGTCGAAGTGCTGCGAAAGCTACCGTCATCATCCGGGCTGATCGCGACGCCCATACCGGTACCCTTCAGAAACTCATCAAAGAGTGTCAAGATTTGGGCTTCGAACGGTTTGTACTGCGAGCCAGAGAAAAATATATCCGGGTTACGCAAGGAACCTAATCCATGCGACTGGGCACAAAAAGAGACGAAGCCGGTTTCCAACGCATTGAGCTGAACATGACGCCGATGATCGACGTCTGTTTTCAGCTGCTGATTTTCTTTATGCTTACCTTGAAAGTCTTTGCCACCGAAGGCGACTTCGACATCAAGATGCCTCTGGCCACGATGGCCCAAGGGACCCCAAAAGAACAGGAAAATCCCCCGATTGTCGTGCGGATGAAGGCAGATTCCCGGGGTCGGCTTAGCGAAATTCTACTTACGGAAAAACCCCTGAAAAGCTTCCAGGAACTTCGCGAAGAAATCAAAGCTCTCTGCGCTGGCAGGGACACCTCCACACTGGAAGTTGAACTGGACTGTGATTACGTGCTCCGCTATGAATACGTCATGGAAGCCATTACGCATGTATCCGGCTATGTGGATCAGAGCGGAAACATCGTCAAGCTGATCGAAAAGATCAAGTTCAAGCCTGCACGCGGCGGACCGGTGGAATAACCGTGCCGGGCCAACTTCTGTTGTTCGAGTTTTGCCAATTTGCAATCGCCAGCCTCTGTTCGATGTTTCGAGCCTGTGAAACAAAGGAGCTGAACTTTTGCCATTTTTCCCTAACTTGTTTTCCCTACAGGAGTTACGACAGCCATCCCTTTTGTTCACCACTTTCCTACCTCAACAATTCCAAGCAGTTAGAGCTTTCTCCTTTCTGTAGGGGCCCAAATGGCAAAAATCGAGATGATAAGAGGTAGTCTTTGGAAAACAAATACCTCGCAAATAGTTAAGGGAACCTCTGCACAATTCACGAGGCATATTTTTATACCATTTTGGATGTCCTTCCTCTAACACCACATAATAAGCTGCAGCATTGCTAGGACCCAATAGATACTAGGTGTTCGGATAGAAGAACCGAGCGGCTATAGAATCAAAAGTCCATAAAGTCCCTCCATGTTCAGAATTTTGCAGAGGTTCCTAAGCTCTGCTGCCCGTGTTTTTATCGGGGCAATGATACTGAACCAGCTCGTACGCTCAGGAGAACGGACCGGTTGTCTTGGCAGATAGTTTGCTTAAAGCTACTGGGGCCTTGGTTGAGTCTGATAGGGCCTTGGCTATGGAGCAGCAGTGCGCTGGGTGCTTCGGTGAGCCAAATCGATTGCACTCGGCGGCCTATTGAGCAGATTCCGCCCGGCACTAAGGTAGGCAACCGGCCGCCAGTAGGATGGACCCACCTCATCTTTAAGACTCGAAATCGGCTTGCCACTGGCGACGTGGATTCTATTCCTGAATTTGGCCGGGCTGCCGGAGAGTTTCTTTTTACTGTGTTTGCGGCTCGGGTGGCTCCGGCAGATCCCACTGGCCGAGCCCCTTGGCGGTTAGAAAAGGTGGCTATGGCCGTCGGCGCCCAGGTGGGCCAAGAGGATATCGTACTGACCTCGGCCACTCAGAAAGAACTGGGAGCTGATCTAGGCGTATTGAAATTGGCCATTCTGGGCCGGGCTGAAGAACACCTAAAGAAAGTTCATCAGGTGGCATTTTCGCCTCGGCTAGCTATGGTGGACGCCCCAACCTATTTTGCCGACCCCGACGCTCATCGGCCGATTGTGATCCGGTATTTGTTGCTAGTGCGGCCAGAGGACGGCGGTTTGGCCACGTTGGCTTGGCGGATCGACCTAGACCAAGACGGCCGGTACATTGCTGCCCGAAGCCCCGCAGTGCTCATCCAGCCCAACTTGGTGGCCATCACCCCGCTTCATGTGGATGGAAAAAAAGTTACTTTAGGTATCCCTGCTCCGGAGGCATTGGCCACCACTCGGCTTCCCCGCGGCCGTGAGGTACCTATTCCGTTGGTGGTCCAAGCTGTTGCAGGCCGCCAAGATCTTTCCCCACAGGATGTGCTCTTTCTGGAAACCCATTTCCGCCAAGCTCTGGAAAACCTCTCCCCCCTCCCTCAACTTCTCCCCAAGCAATAAAATCTTGTAACGTGGGTTTCCGGACGGAATGGCCTACTCGAGCGGGTGCTATTTTGGACATGGTCCCAAACCTGGAAACCTTCAGCGCAGTAGTTTTTCCCTCTGCCCGCTGCTCCAAAGAGGTTAAGGGCAGATGTCCGAAGGCAATCGTTTCGGGTATCCGCCTGCTGCGCCGCCAGACGGCACCTAAGCTTGAGTTTTGCCATTTTCCCTAAGTCCTTTTGTTTCTAGCAGTTACGACGAGACTTCCTTTAGTTCACATAATTTCCTAAGTCGAATAGTTACAAGGAGTTAGAGTTTTCCCCTTCCGGGAGAAGGCCTAACATGGCAAAAGTCAAGCTTAGAGGCTGTGCGAAAAAGCATTTTTTATGATGAAAGCAGGTTTCCTTCCTCAATTCCCCCGGAATCCCTAAAATCCCTGTTTTTAAGGAGTGTCGAGGGTGGAGCCGGTCGGCCAAAACCCATTAAAAACCGCCCAACTCTCAATTTCAGGACAGCCTGTAAGGGTTGAGCTGACGCAGAAGGGGGCAAACACGCTAGTTTTTAGCCCAGTCAGCTGAACTGTCTCGCTTGCCGAACTCCTCAACCTCAGGCAGGGGTAATTTGGTCTCCTGGGCGAAAGTGTTAGCCAAAGCTTAGGTGGTCATGGTGTATTGCATTGGGGTAGATGAAGCAGGTTATGGGCCGCGGTTGGGGCCGCTGGTCATCTCGGCCACCATCTGGCAATTGCCAGACGGACTCCAGCCAGAACAAATGTATCAGCATCTTTCTGGCCCGATTCTCTCCAAACCGCCTGTGCGAAAACAATCGAACCTCTGTAAGAATGCTAAAGGCATGTTATCCGGGATATCTGGTTGTCCGAACGCTTGGACCGCCGGTTGTTCGGAGAAAACAGCCACACAGAAACAATGGGCTCCTTTGGTCATCGGCGATTCCAAACTGGTTTACACTCGCCAAGGTCGGCCTGGGTTGGAGCGAACAGTGCTGGTGATGCTAACTGCCGCAGGGAACAGGCCTTCCAATTGGATCGATCTGCTGGAAGCCGTAACTTTTGATCCAGAAAGCCAACAGGCCGCCCTGGCCTGGTATCCAGCCTATTGGCCGAGGGTACCCGAAAGCATTTCCCCGGAGGAGATCGGAGGTTTGGCCCAGTGGGTGGCAGAGCGGTTGGCCGAGCGGGGTATCAGGTTTTTGGGAGGCCGATCGCTGTTTTTGTTTCCGGAGCGATTTAATCGGCTGGTAAGCCACTATGGCAACAAAGCCACTATGCTTTCCTTGCAGACGTTGGAGTTGGTCCGTCGCCTGTTAGAGGAATTACCCACCGGAGTAGTGCAAGTGGTGTGCGATAAGCATGGTGGCCGGGATAAATACGTCGATTTGCTTTCGGCAACTTTTGCTCCTTCCTTTTTTCAACCGGCACAGGTAAAACCAGTGCAGGAGAGCCGACAGGAAAGCATTTACCAAATTCCGAGAGGCAACGGCATGGTGAGCTTTCGTTTTCGATGTAGCGGCGAGAGTCTTCTGCCGGTAGCCCTTGCTTCGATGCTTTCCAAATATCTGCGGGAATTGGCCATGGAGGCCTGGAATCGGTTTTGGACCGAGCAACTTCCTGGCATTCGGCCCACGGCTGGGTATCCCACAGATGCTCGCCGCTTTCGGGCCGCCATTGCCACTCGACAAGCTGCGCTGGGTATCCCCGACTCAGCCATTTGGCGAAATCGATAACGAAATCGTCAAAAGAGACGACTCTTCTTAGCGCGACTTTTGCCAATTTTAGTCCTCTGCCGAAAGGAGCAAGCTTTCATTCCGTGCAATTATTAGACTTAGGAAATTGCGTGAACAAAAGATTCGCATGCTGTACCTCTTGGTATTAAATCAAGTTAGGGAAATTGGCAAAAGTCGAGCTTAGAGGCTGACTGAAAAAACATTTTCCATGAGGCTGTCCTAAAAAACATTGGGAACCTTTGCATGATTGGAAAGGGATATTTTTATACCATTTTTTCTGGTCTTCTCTCTAAGACAACATATAGGGCTGCTAGTATTGTCAGCACCCAATAGATAGTAGATGTCCAGATAGGGGAATCAACCGGCTATAAAATCAAATGTTCATATATTTCACTACGTGTTCAGAATTTTGCAGAGGTTGCATTGGAACCTTTGCATGATTCAAAGAGGATATTTTTATACTATTTTGGTGGTCGTTCCTCTAACACAACATATAGGGGCGCTAGGATTGCTGGCATCCAATAGATAGTAGTCCAGGTAGGACAACGGAATGACTAAAGAATCAAAAGTTCATAAAGTTTACAGATATTCAGGATTCTGTAGAGGTTCCCTTTATTGGTTTGGGTCGTTGGTCTGACGATGGACAGGCCGGAGGCTGCTCTGGTGGAGGAGAAACTTTTTCCGGCCCCCCCCGGCCAAGAAATCGACCGTTGCCTGCCGCTGCGGCCCAGCGCCGCTAAGGGCTACAATTCGCCCCAATCCATATTGCGGATGCAAAACCAACATGCCGTGGGAAAATTCATCCGGCGAAATAGCGACGGGGGACACTTGGCCGGCCAGTTCGGCTGCCGTGCGCAGAGTAGGCCCCCCGCTGAGTGCACCAACCTTGCCACCCAGCCCGGGGCCAGATTGGTTTGCTAAGCTGCTTTCTCTAGCCGGGGCTTCCGCACCTTTTGTCCCTCCTGACGTCTCAAAGCATTTTTTGCTAGGGCTCCCTTTTTCGCTAGAAAATCCCTCTTCCGAAACCTTCTCCAACGAATCCGAAGAAATGATTCTGGTAGGGCTTCCTTTTTTGGAGGAAATTCCCTCTGGTCGATCAGCTTTGTTGGGAGTTTGCTGGTCTGGCAGTTGACGGGGTCCTACCCGCATGCCGGTTTCCATATCCACTACTTCCATCTCTGCCCGAGGCAATTCCATCAGGAATTCACTCGGAATGGTTAGCTTCCGTTGGCCACGGAAGTCCCGGTATTGGGCGTAACTGATTTGCAATTCTTCTTGCGCCCGCGTCATGCCAACGAACATTAGGCGGCGTTCTTCTTCCAGTTCATCCAGATTGCCTCGGCTTCGTTCATGTGGCAAAAGCCCCTGTTCGACCGCAATCAAATAGACCACTGGGAATTCCAACCCCTTAGAGGCATGGAGAGTCATTAGAGTAACTGTATCCTGCTCGGTTTCCCAAGGGTCGGTGTCGCTTACCAAGCTAGTCTGTTCTAGGAAATCTTCCAGTGGAGTGGAACCGGTATAATGTTCATCGAATTCCCGGCAGGCGGTGAGCAGTTCTTCGATATTAGCCAGGCGCTGTTGGGCTTCTTCCGTATCGGCGTCGAACTGCTCCCGGTAACCGGTCTCTGAAAGCACCAATCCTAAAATTTCTTCCACGGGGCGATGCACCGTTTGGCTCAGCCGATCCCAGAGGCTGGCAAACTCGGCCAATTTGTTGCGAGAGCGTCGGTCCAAGGTGGGGATTTGCTCCGCTTGCCTGAGGGCTTCCAGAAGCGGAAGATTGTTTTGCCGGGCAAATTCTTGCAGGCGCTCTACCGTGGTTTTGCCAATGCCGCGGGGCGGCGATTGCAAGCACCGCCAAAATGCCTCTTCATCTCGAGGGTTGTTTAATAAGCGCAGATAGGCCAAAAGATCCCGGACCTCTTTTCGCTGGAAGAATTCCACGCCATGGACCAGTTGATAGGGGATGCCGGCTGCTCGAAGAGCCAACTCCACCGTGCGGCTTAACGCATTGATCCGATAAAAGATAGCAAAGTCCCGGTATCGGCGTCGTCCGGACCGAACCGCATCGGCAATCTGCTGGGCGATGTCCCGGGCTTCGTCCTGATGCGTGGGGTAGCAGACAAGCCGAACCGGCTGGCCAAGTCCATTTTCGGTATAAAGGTTTTTCTGCTTTCGCTTGATGTTATGAGAGATCAGTTCGGCTGCTGCGCGCAGGATCCGGCGGGTGCTGCGATAGTTCTGTTCTAGCCGGACTACATGAACATTCGGAAAATCCCGCTCGAATTCTAAAATATTGTTCAAATTGGCTCCCCGCCAGCCGTAAATCGATTGATCCGGATCGCCGGTAACGGCCAAGTTTGGATAGTCGATCGACAAAGCCCGGGCAATCGCATACTGAGCTAAGTTGGTATCCTGATATTCGTCAATCAGGATGAATCGGTACCGAGCATCCAACTCCTGGCGGATCTCAGGATTGTCCCGCAGCAAGCAAGCCACATGTAGCAGCAGATCGTCAAAATCGGCCGCATTGGCCGCCAACAGCGCCGCTTGATACGCCCGATACACCTCCGGCACCAGGCGGCCTAACGGATGTCCCGTATGAGCCGGATATTCTTCCGGCCGAATGAGATTGTTTTTGGCCCAACTGATGGCCGAGGCCACCGCCTCCGGACTGCTCCGCAAAAGCTCCAGATGCATTTCCGTTAAGATCCGCCGAAGCAGCCGATTGCTGTCTTCCGTGTCGTAGATGGTATAGTTTTCCTGTAGGCCTACCAAGGGGGCGTAAGTGCGGAGCAACCGAGCACAAAAACGGTGGAAGGTTCCAATCCAGACCGGCTCCCCCGGCACAAGAGCCTGCACGCGGGCCCGCATTTCCTCGGCCGCCTTGTTGGTGAAGGTAAGAGCTAAAATCTGGTTTGCCGGCACGCCCTGGGCCAATAGGTACGCGATCCGGTGAGTGATGACCCGGGTTTTTCCGCTTCCCGGCCCCGCCAAGACCAAAAGCGGTCCTTCTAAGTGGCAAACCGCCTCTCGCTGCGCATCTGTCAACCCTCGCAGAATGGCCTCCATTCCTTCCGTCCTCGTGGCCTTGGAAACTACAATTCTTTCTGAAGATGGGTCTGGAGAAAGGTCGGCTCCAGCCTGGGGAAGTTTTCCCACGCTGATGGATTTTGCCTGTCGCTTTGGTCAGTTTAGGTCTCCGACTGGCAACGGTTTCTACAGAGCCGTGTACGTTCACTATATCGAGTTTACCCAGACAAGACAATTGGCTGCGGTGGGGCCGGCTAAAACAAGTCTAACCTCTGGCAATCTGGCTTTGCACGATTGTGGGTGCCGTGGAGAAAGCGGTTGCCGCATACCCCGAAACAAGCCTAACCTCTAGCAATCTGGCTTTGCACAGCATCTACCCATTTTACTTCCGGATATGCACAAGTCCGCCCAAAGAGTCTTTGAATCTGGAATACGGGGGCTTGTTCCTGAAGAAACCCCACACAGGCGATTGGATGCATTTGGATACTAGCTATCTTCCTCATCTTTCAAAACGAACCACAAAAATTAGCCCCCATCTCCTGGAGTAGAAAGCCACCATCAGAAAAGCCAAGAATAAAAGCCTGACGAAGATCCCGCCAGAAGCCCCCAACGTAGCAAGCCATTTCTAAAAGCGTTAACCCTTCAGCCGCGTACCTAGGAACAAGCTCGCATGCGATTTGGCGCTAAAGTGGGGGGGAGAGGAACGATTTGGACAAAAATAAACTCCCCTTTCCGGTGGCAAAAGTGGTTCTATAGAAGGAGTGGCTCTGTTGAAGCCGTTTTCGTTCGGAGGCCTAAACCCACTAAAACTGCAGCAAAACCGACCAGTATGGGCAAAACCTCCCCAGAATGGGGACAAATTTTCAACAGAGCTAGAGGGAGTCTGCAGCTATCGGAGAGCAGACAGTCGGCGGCGTTAGCGGACGCGGCATCGGAAGCGGATAATGCCGCCTTGGCCGGGCTGGAGCGGCTCAGCCAATTCCCAGCGCAATAGCTGAGAGCCCGCTTCGTTCGGCGCCACAGTAAACTGAGCTTTCAGACTGCACTGGGCACTATCAGCCACATATTCGAGACGGGCCGACAGATTGTCCAGAATGGTTACGTTCTGGATCGGCTGATTGCCCACGTTGTCAAACCGCAGCGTGAAATCCACCAAATCGCCCGGTTCGGCGTAGGCGGTCGAAGCCACTTTTACCAAGCGAAGCTTAGGATTGGCAGGCGGCTGATGGACCACGTAAACTTGTACCAAGCTTTCATCCTGAATGAGGGCAGCAGCCGTCTGTTCGTTCAGCAGCACCGCCACGGTATCATCCTTGGCCCAGACAACGGCCGCTTGCACCCACCGGGCCAGTTCCGCCTTTTCAGTATCTTCCATCTGGCCGAGCCGAATGATCTGGAAGTCCTCAAACGGCATGAACCGATCTTGAAACCCTTGGGGGCCTAGACTGGTAGAGAGGACATGGCGAGCCAGCTGGCCGAAATACTGCACCGGTCGGTCCTGAACATGGTGTCGGCCGAGGGCAAAATGTTGTTTGTGCCAGTAGGGAGAGTGATGGATTTCGTGTTGAGTAAGTTTGGTGTGCAGGTAGAGATTGGCCCAGCCGGAGCGTCCTTCGTTGGCCACCAGGTTGCTTACCTGGCGCACAGAGCCAAACCGAGGACTATAAATATGGATACTATTGGAAGGTTCCACCCGGCGTTGGCCATCTATGGTATCGTAGTGAGCGATAGTATCCTCTGCTTCCAGGCCGGCCACTTGCCAATTCGCATCCACAGCCGCCTGCACCCCTTGATCGCCACCGTCGCGAAGGTATTCATCCTCCGGCCAAGGCTGCGCAAAACCGGGCGGCTGCCAGGGACCATAGGCTACAAGCGGTGCCGGCGCTGGCACCCATTGGCCCGTTTCTGAGTCTTTGACCAACCCCCAGCCGGCACCTGCGGCAGCAGACCAACCTTCTGGTTGCCAGAATACTTCCGGTGGCAAACTGTCCGAGCTTGTCGGAGCGGAAATGGTAGCTAGCCCCCCCGACTGCCCGGGCATCGTTCGACAGGAACATACAGCCACTAGCAACAGGCCCAGCCCCATCAATTGGCCAACCATCTGAGCCCATTTGACTAGTGCCTGCCGCGGGCCTGAAACAGGAAAGCAAAGGGGAACCAAGAAAATTTTCATTGGCCTGCCTCCTTGGTTGAGTTAGGCTTACGAGGAGGCGGCTGCAAAATACGCATCCGAGGCGGCAGACGCTGGTATGGAGCTGCCGGTCCCATGAATTCGGGTTCCGGCTGTTCTGGGTCTAAAGGCACCCGACCGCCGATCCGCAGGATCGCTACCGGTCGGCCAAGCTGATCGGCTACAGCTAACGGGTCTTGGCCCGGCGGTGCCTCAAACCAGTTTTCCCCACTGGCTACCTGGGCAGCCACCGGCAACGCCCGCTGCGGATCCTCCAAATAGATGATGCGAGTAACCAGTTTGCCTGCCAAGGCTAGTTCTAGATCTTCTTGATGCAATTGGATGGGGATGGCAAAACGAGCTTCCTGCCCCAGGGGGGCATACAGCCGATCAATCAGCTCAATTGTAGGATAAACTTCTTCCCCGGGATGGCGAGGAATATTGGTTACTCGAAGCCGATAGACCGGACCGATCAGAAGTCCTACCCGGACTGGTGCCGGTTCCAAGGGGCCGAATTGACTCCCTTCGGCCAAAGCCACGGAAACGCCTATCGGCGCTTTGATCTCCACCGGTTGAAAATAGCCCACTACCGGCCCTCCCCGGGGCAACCGACCCGCCGCAATATGCCCCGGCGAAAGAATCCCTTCATGCTGGAAATGGACCGGCGGCTGGCCCAAAGCGGCCGTCCCACTGAGAACCTTCGGAGCAGCAGAGATGGCTGATGGTTGCTCCGCTAATAACGGACTTTCCAGGCCCAACACACAGATTATCACGCCTATCCCGGCGGTAAGCCGCCCCCACCAACCGCCTAAAAAGATCCTTGCCCAAATCTGCCCCGGATCGGTCCTAGCGGAACTATCTTGCTGCTGCACTGCGCCGACCGATTCAGCCTCAGAGGCCAATGCCCGACGTATCAACTGTTCGGTTGCCCAGATCAAAGTAGGCCAACTCCTTTTCGACGGTGGAGTATGGGCGTAGGAAGCAATGGCAGGAACTTGTTCCCAGAGGTGCGGAAATTGGTGGAAAAAAGTTACCGGACAGTGCCCGCAGTAAGGGATCTGCCCGGCTTGTTTTTCATGCCCGGATCCGATGGTCGATCCGGAGGCTACTGTTCTGTGGTATTGGTTGGCGCCCAGCCGCTCTGAGGCGGGCAGGTGCCATCCGAATAGCCATCGGGGCCAATCCGTTGATGTTTGATCCCGTAGGGCTGCCGATAGATGACCGGCGGGCCGGCATTCCGCTCCACGACCCAAGCATGATTGGCTGGACGAGGATACCAGAAGCCGGGACGTTGCTTGACGTCGATCCGCATCCGGTGCTGTGGCTCGGGGATGTGTTCCCAAGTATGGTTGACCATCGTGTGTTTGTACAGACCGGCCGGTGCTCCTAACGGTACATGGGGAGGACCAGGCAGACCAATCGGAGTGCCCGTTATCGGCATACCCCATTGGGGCGAAGTATAACCGGCCACATACCCAGGCAAAGCCCCATTAGCCGCCATCGGCCCACCCATCCCGGTCACCACCGTTCCGTTGCCTCCCATTTCGGTGGGCAACTGAAGGTCTTTATTGCCCATCCGCACAATCGCTAAGATCGAACCGCGATTGTCTGCCTCGGTAATCGGGTCCACCCCTGGATCCAGCCGGGTGCTTACCAGGGTTTCCACCCCCGCAATGGCTAATTCCTGAAACTCCGGATCGGGAAGGTAAATCACCTTGGTTACAAAATTCCCGCTCAAAACCTGGTCGAAATCTTCCTCGGTGAATTGGATCGGAATGGCCGAGTGGGCTAGATACGCTGCCGTGCGAGGAATGGCATTGGCCACCTCCAGGGTAGGATACAGTTCCACTCCGGGCCGACCAGGAATATTACTGAGCTTCAGTTGATAAATTCCGCCTTGGGGGAAGTTATATCTTCCTGGACAGACCAATGGCTCCGAATCAAAGGCCAACGGATGCGTAACGCCCCAGGTTACCTGCATCCCCTCCGGGCCGACAAATAGGATTTGTGAGGCCAACGGAGGGATAGGCTGAGTTGGCTCAAAAGCCATCACTCCAGGCCCTGGTCCATCCACCCCTGGGCCTGGATGGGCCAATAACGGCGCAGGGGGCAGATTCTTAGCAAAAGGCCCCTTGCAGCCCAACAGCCCTATCACCACAATCCCTACTACAATGAAAGAAAAACTCTTTCTCATAGTCTCCCCCCTGCTAGCGAGTGCTTGATCAGGGAATGGACTTGCCTTTCGGCAGGCCCTAGTTCACACAAACTCAATACGACGTCTTGTCCCGATTCCGAGGTGTTTCCGTACCTCTTCCGCCGAATGGTGTACCCATAGAATTTTGGAGGAAAAATTCCTAATTCCTATGTTTCCCAGACTCCCACTAAATTGCCCATTTTCTCAAATGGTGGATTCCGAAGCCTGTTCCTCCACTCGGCTGAAGTGGTATGAGATTCCTAATTGGGTTTGAATAATCAAAAATCGGCCGGTCTGGTCCCCAACGCCGATGAGCCTTTCTCGGGAAAACTTACGCAGGCCGGAAATTCCCATCGCCCTGCTGCCTTTGGTGTCGTAAAATCTTTCAACTTGGTCAAAGTAGGGAATGTTTTTTAGAGCAGAGAGGCCCTAGCCTATGCTGGTATAACTCTCCCTCTGAGAGCTATTGTTCGGTTTGGAAAAACAGGTTTCTTTGGTAAATCCGGAAGAACCCCTAAAATGTGGTTAAAAGGATGGGCCCGAGGCAGGATTTGGATTGCCCTATTAGGGGGGGGTGTAGGAATCTGCTTGTGCGGGCAATGGATAGGCGCACTAACCAATGGAGGAGCAGCCTATTTGGAGCGGGCTAGTATGCCCACTTCAGGAGGGGAAATCTATCCAAATCAGGAAGCTGAGGTCCTGTTAGAACGAGCTATCCTCAACCTAGAGACCTGGAGCTCGGTGAATGCCAAGATTCATTACTATTTTGAGTTATTTAATGATCAAACAGTAAACGGTATTGGGAACTATTCTGCCCTACTGAGCGAATCCGGACAACTTTTTCGCTGGGAATTGCATCTACCTTTCCAAAACCAAACCCTCCATTGGTGGCAACTTTTCGACGGTCAAAGCTTATGGACCTACCAAACCCTCCCAAAAGACCAAAAAGAACAGCTTACTCGGGTGGATGTGCTTCAACTGGCTGAGCATCTGAAAAAACAGGGCAATTTGCCCAAACTAGGGGAAATAGGCAATTGGCCTGGACTAGGCGGACTCCCCCGACTGCTCCGTTCGCTCCACGCCAACTTCCAATTTACTCTGCTTGAACCCGGATCTATCCGAGTTACCGACGGCCAACATAGCCAGCAGCTCCCGGTCTGGAAATTACTGGGCACGTGGAAACCGGAGCGGTTGACCATGCTACTTCCCGATCAGGCGCAGGGAATCTATCAATCACAGCCGATCCAATGGGAAAAACTCCCAGTTGGCATCCCTGATCAAGTAGTGGTTTTCTTGGGCCAAGAGGACCTGTTTCCCTATGAAATCCAGTACCGGCGCAAACTTTCGCGCCGATGGACCAGATGGCTAACTGAGTTCGCCTGGCTCCGATCGGAGGATCGCTGCTTGGCCAAACTGGAGTTTGTCGAACTCAGTCTGAATGTGCCTTTGCCCGCCGAGACTTTCCACTTTCAACCTCCGGCCCACCTTAAACCCATCGATGCGACTCAAGAATTTATTCAGCAGATCGAAAAAAAGATGCAAAAATGAAATCCCACCAGGTTGGCACCGCCAAAGGAAGTTGATTTCAAAAACTTCTTACATAAGGAAAACAGCAAGGCATCTATAACTGTTCTCTGCTCCCTTGGCCGAGGGAGTAAAACTCGTTTTACGAGAACTTTTTGTGCAGTTTTAGTTACCTCATGCCTTCTGCTATGTTTACTCCGGGCTTTTGCTTCTCCTAGTTGTGACGAGATTTTCTTCAATCACCTAATTTTTCAAGCTCCGAGTGGGGCAGTTCGAGCATGGTTCTTCGCTGGAGGTGTCAAACGGCAAAAGTCGATATCATGTCCCGAACTAATTTCTACCGATTAGCCCGGAGCCGAGATAACAGCCAAAAGGCTTACTCGCAGACAGAAGCCGTACCTAAGCAAGAGGCTGGAAGTGTTTCTTGAGAATCTAGCTTCGAACGTGACTGGCGTCATTCTTGCGCTTAGTAGGTGGGAGCGATTAACGAGGCAGCGATCGACAGGGGCAGGAAGAGCAAGGTAGAAGGCAATAGATTTATTAAACAAATTTACAGTATTAGAAAAATAAAAAACGCCGGGCCAGATCCTCCTGACACTGGACACCGGCTTTGTACTGGGTCAGGGGGATGGGTGGAGTGTAAGCAGAATTACCCAAGCCCTCCTGGCAATCTCTGAAGCCATCTTCCTGAAGGATCAAGTTTTGCATTCTCCCCTGCGTATTGATCCGCTCCAGAGATGGGAATCTGCATACACTTGCCTTCCTAGCATCTTCACGCCCACTCCCATCTCATGGGCTTTGTTAAAAGGCCCCGTATTTAAACCGGGTAGGGTGGCTAGGAATTGTGTTCCTAACCCATCAGCCCTCCTGGCTCTCACCCTGCCCATGCCATTATATGGGTTACACCTCAGACGAGTCAAGAGCACTTAGCTTCTGCCGCCAAGAGCCGAGACCCTTTGGCTCCCTCTACACGACAAACAACAATGCAACGCCTGCACCTATTTGGTTGGGTGGTCTTTCTATATATATTGAAGCCTCTGTAAACTCCTAAACATATAGTGAACTATATGAACTTTTGATTTTCTCTCCGTTCGGTTGTCCTATCTGGACACCTTCTATCTATTGGGTGCTAGCAATGCTAGTACTTCCATATATTGTGTTAAAGAAAGTACCAGCCAAAATGGTATAAAAATATCTCCCCCGAATTATGCAAAGGTTCCTACTATATTTGTAATTATAGGCTATATTGTTAATCCCAGATAGTGGCCAGCATTATAGTAGTGCAACGGAACCGTCATAGCCCACTGGTTTTAGAAGCAAAAGTTCCTTAGTTCTTTGCATCTTAGGATGTTACAGAGAGTCCCATAACTTAATTGGGTTCATGGGAGCGAATCTGGTTTCGAGCCTATCTTGCGATATTTAAGAGACTTCTAGTGTGTCTGGGCAGGTAAAACAGAAATCGCGCGGTTGATCTGCATGGCGTTTTGAATCCGTATAGTGGAGCACCTAGCCAAGAGGGGTGGATTATAGCAACACGGCTAGGTGATGCAGTGCGGCATTGCCGAATCCTAGGCCCAAAGAGCAACCAAATAGGGATCGGTGAGAGCCTTTTGTGTCTCCCGGCCTGTCCCTTTTGGCGGCAGAAGACGAATGACTACAACTTGATCTCGACGCGGTTTTTCGTAGGATCCTTCACATCAACGAATCGGACGGTTTAGGAGCTGTCTGAAAGGGATTTTCGCTCACCTCGGCTCTCAAGTGGTTTCCCCCACCAGGGAGGATACAGGCCAGGATTTGGATACTTTGGCTATCCTAAGCTTTTGGGAGTAAGGGAAACTGGCTACGGCCTTTCCATTGACCTTTTGGCTCGACTTTTTCCATCTTTGTAAATTCTTCTATTATTTCAAGGAGTCATGTTTTGAGGACTTTTTGTTCAGCAGATTTCCTGACTGGAATATGTTCAATGGGCTAGGGCTGTACTGGGGAAAATAGTAAAAGTTAAGCTAAGAAGCTCTCCTAAAATTGGGATTTTGGCGGTTTCTAATATGGGCTTGGGCCGACCGGCACCTATCCTCGACACTGCTTAAAAACAGAGTTTTTGGAATTCCGGAAATTTAGGAAAAGAACATATTTTCATCATAGAACAGGCTTTTTAAGACAGCCCTTAAACGGCTAGCCCCCACATGGCAAACCTCAAACCACGGTGCCATAGAAACGCAGCGGAGTCGGATAAGTTACGGCTGTCTATCCACAGTAAAAAGATTATCGGCCCTTCTTGGTGAGTGAGCGTTAGGCCACTGGTGTCTGGCTTTCGGTATTTTTCGGGGATGTTTGGATTTCGACTTTTGCCATTTTAGGCTTCGGCCCGGAAGAGCAATGTTCTAACTCCCTGTAATTATTGGGGTTAGGAAATTCGATGAACAAAAGCATCTTTCGCCCTATCGCCCGGAAACGGACTCCGTTAGCAAAATTAGCAAAACTCGACCCTAGACACCAAAGGCAGAGCCCTAAAGGCGGATCGCAGAACACGTTCCCATCACAGAACTCTCCCTCTGCCTTCTGCCCTCTGTGTTCCGATCTCGGTTATTTCCCCCTCACCCGGCCGGACTTGGCGCCCGGCCATTCTCTCCCGCGGTGGGTCGCTGTTATATACATTTTTAGGAGTATTTCCCATCCCAACGGCAGCAAATGATTGCTCCACACAGGGGAATAACGAACCTTTCTAAAGAAGCCAATTGGTACTTGGGAGAAATTGCCGCATTTTGGAAAGATCACTTCCAAGAGCAAAAAGTGCTTGGTTTCAAAGACTTTGTTAGCTAGATCGCCTATTGTATCCATTCTGCGCTGTTCCACGCGCTTTTGGGATTTGCCGAAAGTGAAGTTCGAACGCTTCTACGCAGCGACCGGAAGAAGTAGGCGGACTAGAGGAGGTGTTTACGGCTGCATATCGACGTTGAAAACATTGTCGCCCTCTTGCACGGTAAGCGTCAGGCCGCTGGTCTCCGGTTTTCGATATTTTTCAGGGATATTCGGATAGGAAGGCAGTTTGGGCGGTCCCAAGGCCGGTCCTAACGGAGCATCCACCAGAGGCGGATTAATGGCCACTTGATAACTGCCCAGCGGCAGGCCTCGTCCCTGGGCCGTAACCAGTTCATAGGTCCCATCTGGATTTAGTTTGGCGGTCAGGAAAATCCCTTTTTCCCGGTTGGAAAAGCAGACGATGCCCTCGGAGACCGGTTGGCCCTGGAAGGTTACCTTGCCATGGACCCGGCCCAGCTTTTGCCCGGAGCCGCAGCCGCTTAGGCCCATCAGAATACCCCCCGCCGCCGCCAGAGGAATAGAAAAGTAAAGTGCCCTTATAGATGAGCACCTTCTTTTAAAAATCTGCCGGAACCACACGTCCATCATCCTTGTTGGCTAGATTGTACAGGGTCTGGATAGGGATCGACTCGCTGATAAATCGCACGGAACCGTCGCACAGCAGGATGTGTGCGCCGCCGGGATGAGCGGATTGAATCGGCCGATTCGGGCCGCAATTTCCCGGCACGCCAAGCGCCTCGGCCGATCGCTGATTGACCGGATGGATCACGCAAGTGGTGTTGAAGGCCCGTTCCCAGCCGTCGTTGCCCGGCCCCATGGGAAAACCGTGCCAACAGTCGCTTCGGCAATCGCTCTTTTGGCCGGTGGCCGTAAGGCACCAGCCGGACTGTTCGGCCACGGCCATCGTGTTTGAAGTCCCATCAGTAATCTCCTGCAAGGCCACTCCCCGGTGCATCACCAGCACACCGCCCCAGGAGATTTTGCCATAGGCGCCACCACTAGGGCCTTTATCCCGAGTGCTTGGATGATCCAACGCACCAGACACCCCCGTATAAGTGGCGCTCATGACGTTGGCGCGGTTGTGCTCGTCATTGGTCAGGACAAACGGCGGCAGATTGCTCGAGGGGCAATACATGAAAGCAAAATAGACGTTTCGCAGAAGGTCTCGGTTATGCACGTTGCCGCCATAGCTGTCGCCGCCTACCCAGCCGGTGTACCGATATTTCGTCTGGTCGAACTTTTCGTAGATAGCGGTTTGTTCGATGTAGGGCAGAATCCGCACCCACCAGGAATGTCCATAGCCGCCTACTGCCGTAGTCAGGCCGCCGGGCGGAAGCATTCGGATGTGGTTTTCGTAGTTTAGAAGGGCCAGACCAATCTGTTTCAGATTATTGGAGCACTGCGCCCGACGGGCCGCCTCCCGGGCCGCCTGAACCGCCGGCAACAGCAGGGCAATCAAAATCCCAATAATGGCAATAACGACCAATAGCTCCACGAGGGTGAAACCATGTAGGGCCGCTAGCAGGCCATCGGCTGTCCGGAGCCGAAACCAGATACCTTTTCCCCTCATCCACCACCCCAACTTCCTGCTAGGCATTGCACAGACTCCTTTTTTGTTTAGCAGAGACTCCTTTTTGTTCTTTTTGTCTTTGGCTGAGGCGTCCTTCGGCAATCGCTGATTATGTTGTAACCGATTCGCCGGGGTTGAGTGGACTTTCAGTCTCGCCAGATGCCTTCTTCCCCAATCCTTCATTGTAACAGTTCCTCCGAATAGAGAATCCTCATTTTTTTCTCCCCTTCGCTGGAAAGGGGCAGGGTAAGGGGGACAACCACTGAGGGTGGAAGGGAGAGGAGAGAAGGCAGACGGTCCATTCCGGGTCGGGAACGTGTTCTGGCCTCCGCCTTCGGCCTTCTGATTTCGGTGAGGGTACCTCACCCGCCGAGCCGGAGGCTCCCCCGCCTCTCCCACCCCGGGGAAGAAGCAGTTTCGCTACTTGGGTAAAAGGTTACCGTTTTTAAAGACGGAACCTCTGGATAATTCAAAGGGAATATTTTTATATCATGCTAGCTTACTCTCCCTCTAACACAATAATCTACAGTTGCGAGCACCCAATAGATAGTAGGTATTCCGCTAGGAGAAGCCAGCGGCTACCGAATCAAAAGTTCATAAAGTTCATTATATGTTCAGGATTTTGCAGAGGTTCCAGACGAAACAAACTAACTTTGTTTCAATGCCCCCGGCAAGGAAGTGGAAGCGGTTTACCAGCCTGAGGGGCTGAGACGGCCGCGGCAGTATCGGCGCCAACCGACCAAGCCGATCAGGCCTAAGCCCAGTAAGATACCGGCGGCCGGTTCCGGCACAGCAGCCAGGTAATGCAGTCGAACCTGCTCAGCCGACAGCGCATAGTCGTAAATGGCCACTTCATCCACCAAACCGTCCAGACTAGAATACAGCTCGAATTTAGTCCACGACTGGGCCACCGGCATCTGCTTGCTGGCCAACAGAACGCCATTTTTGTAGAAACGGGCCTGGCCCGAGCTGGCGCCTGGGGAATCCTCGGCAAAGGTGAAGACAAAATGCTGCCATTTGTTGAGTTCTAAGGTGTTGGGCCCCAACTCGCTAGGAGTAAAACGTTGGTTACCGGGACCGTAGTCAATGCCGCAGTAGATCGAGCCGTCGGAGGTGGTGTGGAAGGTGAACTGGTTCCATGCCCCTGCACCGATCACTTGATTCCAGTTGGAGCGGGTATCGGGATTGATCCAGAATTCCACGCTGAAATTGCGGCTCAGGCCGGTAACGGTCGGAAACGAGATCGAGCCGCCGGCAAATTCCACGCACGGATCCGCATCCAATTGGCTAGCCCCGGGCCGGCCCAAAACCACCGAACCGCTAATCGTCCCAACGTGGTTATTGATCGTCTGGTCATAGACCTTGTTGCCCGAAGTCTCGTTAAGTCGCCAATAGGCGATGGGCCGGTCTTTCATGATGGTGGTGGAGTAGTAGGTGTTCCAACTGGCAGGCGAGCGTTGGCCGCTGGCCAGGGCCGCTATCTGCGCCGCTGTGAGCGGTTCGTTCCACACGGCCACATCGTCCAACCAGCCATGGATACTACCTCCCGAACTATCATAACCCATCTTTACGCCTGTCCAATTAGCCGGAGCAGTGGAGCTTTTCGGACCAGCCAGTAACACGCCGTTTTTGTAGAAGTACTGGTTTGTGCCGTCATAGACGAAGGCAAAATGTTGCCATGTGCCGGTGCTGATCGTGCCGGCGGGCAACTCGGTAGGGGTAAACCTTTGTGATGTATTTATGCCCACATACACCGAACCGTTGCCACCCGAGCCATGGAAATGAAACTGCCCCCAATCGCCCGAGGCTCCTACAGCATGGAGATAGTTATAGTTGATCGGCTTAAGCCACCACGAGAAGGTAAACGCGCGCATTGGCGAAGCCGGACTCCAAACAGATTCGAAATAATCGCGCCCGTCGTCGGCGTTAAACTGCAAACTCCGGCCTGCGCCGATCTGCGAGGGAACATCGGTGCTTTGAACCAGGGTTCCATAACCGGTGGCATGACGGCCTGCCAAGGAGGAGTCGGCCAGCACTTGGCTGGGATTATCAAAGTTCCAGTAGCCCACCAGGCCGCCATAAACCTCCGACGACCCCACACCGATCAGTATCCCAAGCAATACCCCCACTGCTAAACCTCTCCCAACGAGTTTCAGAATGGACCGCATGGCAACTCTCCTCCCTTCTTAAACGAACCTTCTGATGCATATCCGCCCGTTTTTAAGTGCTTTGAGCGTTTGGGCCAAATTAATGGAACTTTTGTACAATCCCCGCACTTCTGGAAGATCGGCAGAAAAACAGTTTCTCCCAATCGACTTACCGGAGGTGGAAGTCGTGTTGGTTTTTGTCCGGCTCTGGCGAGATGGTTACCCGCAAGGTGCTTCGTTGGTTGTAGGCGGGTGGGATGATCTGTTCACGCACGGTGTAGAACGGGCCTTGCCCAGATGCGTTGGGCGAATAGGTCTTTTCCTGCCCCATCGCCGTGATCTCCACCCGATAGACCCCCTTAGCATACGGACCAATATGCTTGGGAATCTCATATTGGCCGTTTTTGATTTCGGCGCCGGTAGAAGGCCCGGGCGTGCCCTCGATCGGCGTAAAGACGATTTGGCCTTCCTGGATCGGTTGGCCTTGATAGGTAACAGTACCCCATACTCGCATCCCCGGTCCACTGCCGCCGCAACCGACGGCAAAAAGCAACATCAAAATCCACCAACGCTTCGGCGCCTTCATAGCATATCCTTCACTCCAGATGGCCGCTTCCTAACGGGCGCGGCTCGGAAATCCCCCTCACCCGGCATTGCCAAAGGCAATGCCACCCTCTCCCGCTCCAGGGGAGAGGGGTTAAAGAGCGGAGGGCAGAGGAGGGAGGGCAGAGGGCTGAACAAAAAACCACCGCAAGGAGCCTGGATTCCCGCTTGCGCGGGAATGACACTTTAGGAGTCATCTGCCCTCCGCTACCACTCTGCTGTCCTCCGCCCTCTGCCTTCTGCCCTCCGACTCTCTACTCCCTACTCCATTGGGGGGGGGGGGGGGGGGGGGGGGGGGGGGGGGGGGGGGGGGGGGGGGGGGGGGGGGGGGGGGGGGGGGG
>JANXAQ010000018.1 GCA_025062105.1 Thermoguttaceae bacterium | reverse complement strand
ATCAGCCAAAATGGTATAAAAATATCCCCTTTGAATTATGCAGAGGTTCCTTAAGGATGTTCTAATCGTTTGAAAATATTCGGGTTAGGGAATTCGCCGACCAAAGAAATCTCAAAGCCTAACTCTTTGAAATAACTGTACTTTCTGCAAAATCACTCGTTAGGGGCAGAGGCGATGGAGCCAGCCCAACCTGGCCGCCAATTCCCAAAGAGAATTTCCAACTTCTAAGCCCCCGCCCAAGCCCGTACCAAAATGGCTCCTGGGAACCTATTGCCTTCCGATAGGTTAGGCTGCTAGCCCATCCAAGGGGCCTTGCTAGCAGCCGCTAAAGGTAAGCCAGAGCTAGAGCAAGTTAACCCCCATAAAGGGGACTTTTTCAGAAAGAAGGTTCAAAAATGGCAAAGTCGAAGTGATAAACTTAGAAAATCTCGAAGTATCTTTTTTCCCAGATTATCCAAATTATGTGTGCTTCACTGCCGAAGAGCACCTAACCGAAAGAGGGGAAACAATTTGCCGTAAAGCCCTCCTTTTGCGGGAATGCCCCTTGTCGATCTGAGTTTTTAGGAGTAAATTATAATTTTTCCTCTTTAGAAAATGCCTTGAATATAGAAGGTTCAATAGGGATGGCAAAGACCTATATGGCTAAGCCCGGCGAGATCCAGCCCCGGTGGTGGTTGATCGATGCCAAGGACAAGATTGTGGGCCGATTGGCGAGCAATATTGCTATGCTGCTGATGGGCAAACATCGGCCGGAATATACACCCCATGTGGAATGCGGGGATTATGTGGTAGTCATTAACGCCGAGAAGGTAGTCTTTACCGGGAAAAAATGGGATCAGAAGGAGTACCGGTGGTATACCGGCTATCCGGGCCAGCATTCGGAAACAGCCCGAAAACGTCTGGAGCGGCATCCTACCAAAATCCTGACCGAAGCAGTGCGACGGATGCTACCGAAAAATAAATTGGCTTATCGAATGCTCCGAAAATTGAAGGTGTATGCCGGGCCGGAGCATCCGCATCAGGCCCAACAGCCACAATTAATTGAACTGACCAAATATCGAGGTGTACTTCGACTTAAGCCGGTTGCCGCTCCGGGAACCTAACCGATAAAATACTCTATAACACTTCAGCCGAGAGGAGAGTAGGTGCACTCCAATGGGCCTTCCCCCCTAACGGGGAATCCAAATGGGGCTTTAGTGGTTTGATGAATTGAATCCCTCCGGTTGGAGGGAAGATAGAAGATCACAGCGGCTTCTCCATTCGGCTGAACTGGGACAAATCCTCCTAAGCGCGACTTTTGCCATTGCCTCCTCTTGAAATAGTAATACTCGAACTCCTTGCAACGATTGGCTTAGGCAATTGGATGAACAAAGAAGGGGTTCGTCGTACCTACTGGGGCAAACCAGTTAGGGAAAATGGTAACTGTCGAGTTAAGAGGCTATCCTGATATTGGGATTTTGGCCGTTTCCAATAGGTTTTAGCTGACCAGCCCTCCCTAAAGATTCCTTAAAAATAGGGATTTTAGAGCTAGGGAAGTTTATTAGGAGGGAGAAACCTCCTTTCCATCGTACGAATAGCACAGAGTCGAAGAGCGGGGGGTTGGAAGAGGAGGTTTGGGCCTTTTGTGGGATTTAAAACCCTCTGGATACTTTTTTTAGGGAAGAGGAAAATGATATGACGACGGAAACTCCTGTAGCTCCCGCTGCTCCGCAAACGGTAACAGAATATGTGGCAACGGGTCGGCGGAAGACCTCGGTAGCGCGGGTCCGGATGCGGCCAGGTACAGGTCAAATTTTAGTCAACGGTCGCCCCTACCAAGAGTATTTCCCCGGCCTCCATCATCACAAAGCAATCATTACGCCATTTGAGGTAACTGGCACGCTGGGCCAGTTTGATGTACGGGCTCGGGCTACTGGCGGTGGCATGACCGGGCAAGCCGATGCCCTTATGCTAGGCATTGCCCGGGCTCTGCGCCTATATAATCCGGATTTCTATCCTATCTTGCGTCAGGCTGGCCTGATGACTCGAGACGCCCGCAAGAAAGAACGAAAGAAATACGGCCTGCACGCTGCCCGCCGTGGCACCCAGTTCTCTAAACGCTAACTCCTTCTTACCCAGACGTTCCGAATTATGTGGAAACGAAAAGGGCCGGTTGGCAGAATATGCTCCACCGGCTTTTTTATTTCTGTTTCGGCCCAGGGGAACTGGGGGTTTGCATTCGCAGCACTAGGTCGTCGCCCTCGCGTTGGTCTTCCGAAGCGGGACAGTCCAAGGATCGGCCGCCGTCGTCCTTGCCGTTGGGGCCGACGCTATAAAGGATCACGCCCTCTTCGGTTCGGCGATAAATGAGCGGCTTTTGCGGAGCGAAGGCATCCATGGGTACGGCGGCCAAATACCGGGGGACCAATTCTTCTAGTTGCTTAGGATATCTGCCTTGTTCTGCCTGGTAGGCGGCTAAGGCAAAACTGCAAATGGTCAATTGTCGCTGCATGGCGGCCCGATCTTCGGCCACATACACATGGCGAATCGCCGGAACCAGCAAAGCAATTAACACGTGGCCAAGCTGCTCGGAAACCTTCTGCCGGGGCGCGCTGAACATCCCAAAGACCAAGGCGGTAGGATCTTCGGTTTTGCTTTTTAGTTGCTGAAGCTGGGCATCGATGGACGCCAAGGCTTCCGCACGCTCTTGTGGGGTGGGTTTTCGGCCAGCTTCGACCAATCGATCGTACCATTGGTTTCCCATCCGAAGCAGCAGATCCCAGTCGATCATCTGGCCGGCGGCGGTAGCCAGCAGATCGGCCAATCGTTTGGCCCAGCCAGCCAACCCACTCTGACCCCCTTCTAATGCTTCCAGAAGGCGAAAGGATGTTCCAGGGGTTCGGGCCAGGGTGCATACTACATCCAAATACATGAATCGTTCGCCCAGATCGATCTTGTCGGCCATAGTCGGAAGCGGCGGCAAACCAACTAGGGTATCCCGGATTGCCAAGGCCTCTTTGGCCGAGAGATTGCCTTCCCTGGCCAATCGTTGGGCCGCTTGGCAAGCCTGAGTCTCGATAGCCACTGCCACCAAATTTTCGATCAGGGTGGCACCTTGGGCCATCAGCCGGGCCAACCGGTACATGGTCAGGATTTCCTGCCAAGCTTCGGCTGCTTTGCCTTGGCCCAGCCGGTGCATGGCCCGGATTTGCATTGCCTGCACAGCCTCCCGCATGTGGCTAGCGGCTGGCAATAGGGCGGCCACCAGCATTTCCGGCTCTCCTTCCAGCAGTCGGCTCACTACCAGCGGATCATATCGCCGGGGCCGCTGACTGGCTTGTATGATCAGGGCAAGTGGTTTCTCATTGGCCTGGAGCCACTGGGCCACCATGGGAAACTCCTCGGCCTCCCACGGACTTTCTTGTACTTGCTTGTAGATGTGCTCGATCTTTTCCTCCGAAAGGTTCAGGCCGCCTTGTTTGGCCAGCGAGGCTGCATATTCTCGAAATCCTTGGAAATACTGCCCCTCCTCTGGTAGCACCGGCACGCCGAGTCGGCGAAAGTATTCTGCCCGAATCTTCGCGTCAATCTTTTTCGGCCCCATAGCCTCCCAAAACAGGACCGCCGAATTGTTTTCCGGAGTAACTCCTTGGGCCAAACGTTGATTTAGGGCGGCCGCATAGTCGGGGTAACCGTCGGCCCGAAGTGGCTCCGTAATATAGGTCGTTTCTTTAGAGATGGTTACCCGAACTTTCGGCGGTTTGGGTGCCCCATTGGCCTCCAGTAAGAAAGCCAACAAAATACCCATCCACATTGTACCAAACACCCCAGCAACAAAACCGTTGCGTGGAGAACATGCCCGAAGCTTTCGCCGCTGATTCTCTCCGGTGTCCATCGGAAGCGCCTTTCTAAGGAAAAGAATATCGGGGAAAAGGAAAGGAATTTTCTGCAGATTATATCCCGAAAGCTTTATAGGAGCAATTACTCCAAAAAGCCGGGGTAGGGCTGATTTTTGGGAGTCAATGTAGGAGATTTGGGGAACATAGATAATCTCGGCCCGTCGAACCGACCTTCCCCCTGGCGTCTCCAAGAACAAAAAGCTCCATCTTCCAGATTCCAGGGGCTATAACGCTCTGGAAGGAGTTTAGGGTTCTATATCCGGAAGTAAAAATGGGCAGGTTCTATAGAAAGCTGACTTTTCGGGCTGTGAGGCTTATTTTGTGTAGGAACCTCTGCATAATTCAAGGGGTGATATTTTTATACCTTTTCGGCTTGTCTTCCCCTAACCCAACATCTAGGGTTGCTAGCATTGCTAGCAGCCAATAGATAGTAGATGTTCAGCCAGGGGAACGGCAGGGTGTAAGAATCAAAAGTTCATAAAGTTCACTATATGTTCAGGATTTTGCAGAGGTTCCTGTATATTGTGTTCTAGCTTGCTCAATTAACCCACAGAATTTCAGCCGTAACCCAAAAGCTACATTTTTGCCCACGGCCAGGACTTCCTCTTCTCAAAGAACACCGGTAAGGAGGGATGGATTCCTTTGGTAGAATCTCTGGACAGAGTCGGCACGAAAAAAAACAGAAGCCGCCTCCCGGATAGGGAGACGGCTTCTTTGAATTTTCGACACCATTTGGTATTTCTCTAGAAGCCCACAGGGCAAGCATCTAGAGAATGCATATCGACCCGAGGCACTAGCTAGCTCCGTTAGGCCTTAGGGGCTGGGGCCGGAGGAGCAGGAGCCGATGCGGGAGGAGCCGGGGCTGCTGGGGCCTTTTCAGCCGGTTTTTCCTGCGGGGCCGGTGGAGCTTTATCGCCAGCAGCCGGTGCACAAGTGGCTGGTTCGCAGGTTACCGGGCAGCAGGTGCGGACCCGGCACCGACGGGGGACACAAGTGGTAACCGGTTCACAAGCAACCGGCTCGCAGGTCTTCGGTGCGCAGGTAGTTACCGGGGCGCAGGTGCGGACCCGGCACCGACGGACCCGGCAAGTAACCGGCTCACAAGTAGCCGGCTCACAGGTCTTCGGTGCGCAGGTGACCGGCTCGCAGGTCTTCGGTGCGCAGGTACGCACCTTGCACCGACGAGGCAGGCAGGTCTTCGGTTCGCAGGTTACCGGTTCACAGGTCTTCGGTGCGCAGGTTACCGGTTCACAGGTCTTCGGCGCACAGGTTTTCGGCCGGCAGGTGAGTGCGGCATCCGCCTGGGTGCTCAGCACAAACAGGCCCAACACCGCAGCTACAGCTACAAGCGTAATCACACGGGTCCAATTCATCGATGCATCCTCCATCAATTACGAAGGAAGGACAAAACTGGAAAGGATTCGCTGTAGGGTACCGTCTGGCAGGGTGTTATTTCCTCGACGGACGGCTCGTCGAGGAAACCCGCCCTTAGCACTGGATCCGGCCGCTGCCCTGTGAAAGCTGCCTATCCAGTGGGGCTGAGGAAATAGGAAACTTGGAATGTTAAATTAACATAGATAAAGTGTTTGTCAAGCCTCCGGGAAGAAAATTTTTTCCTTTTAGGAAAAATAGAGCATATAGCTAATCTACAAAAACTTTAGGATATAGTTTCATACCAAGTGTATCCCAAATAAAAAAAGGAGGGATCTTTCTTCGATCGCCTCCTTTGGGTTTTAGCCAATTACCCCTAAAATTCTTTGCACTCCGAGGAATGATTTAACCAATTTGGGTTATATTAATCTGCTATTTAGGGGGGCTATTTTT
This sequence comes from Thermoguttaceae bacterium, assembly GCA_025062105.1. Classification (GTDB taxonomy): domain Bacteria; phylum Planctomycetota; class Planctomycetia; order Pirellulales; family Thermoguttaceae; genus JANXAQ01. Next base: position 8,026 of record JANXAQ010000018.1, on the reverse strand, counting down.
GGATTTCCGGTTTCCTGCGTCCGACGTCCTCCTTAATTTGGATAGGGTTATTGAAATTAAGGATACAAAATGTTGTATCTGGATAAATTTGTTATACTACTAATAGTGTTCCTAAAAAGAAAGTGTTTTTCTCCTAGGGGGTTGACGGTGTTCAACTAGGAAAATTAAGGTTTTTAGCGGCGAATAGGTTGATCCGGGGTTTGGGCAGTCTGAGGGGGAGGTTCTGGCAACCCAGAATGGGGAGTAGATTCCTGGGACCCACCAGCCGGAGGTTGAGCCGTGTGAGACTGGCTGCTAGCGCGGCTGGCCGCCTCTCGCCGGGCCAGTTCTGTCTTAATCTTCTCCTGTTGCCGAAGCATGTCCTCCGGATCCTCAAAATTCAGAGGATACGGTGGCTGATCAGGAAAGACCATAGCCGCCATACCTGCCACCCGCCAACCTTCCGGCTCTTTTTTCACTAGCCAAATGATTTCGTCGGTCCGAAAACTCCCGTCGGGTTCCCGGTCGGTCCATTTGCAGAGGACTTCGGCCCGATTGTCATCTAGCATGGTAACCTTACCCACCTGAAAACTAGCCGTATCACTTCCAGGAGGGGCGACCACCATGTTCATTTCTTGGGTTTTTTTGCGGGCCAAGCTAGTTAGCATCCGTTCGGCGCCTTGGTCATCTCCCTTACGAACTGCTTCCAGAAACTCATAAACGGCCTCTGCGGGGGGTTCTAATTTCGGATTGGGGTTTTGTTGTACTATGGTTGGGGGGGAATCGCTCGACTTATCCACTCCTTGCTCCCCAGTACCGGAGGACCCAGACTGGCCACAGCCTCCTCCCAGTGCCCAGATGGCCCCCATAGCAAGCATCCATGCCCATTTCCGCATTCTTTTCCTCCTCCTACTGACCAAAGAAACTCCAAACCAGTACCACCTCACTCGAATGAAGTCATCTTATTATCTCTTTTCTCCTTTGCTTACCTAGGCGAAGAGACCTAGGGGGCCTGAGAGCTGGACCGCGGGGCCCCGCCATTTCCCCTAAGGTAGCCTAGCGTCTTACCCGGCCTGGTGGCACGGGGGAAGCCGGCTTCTCTCTTCGGCTAAGATATACAACCTGTGGGTTCCTGCCCCATACACTTCCTGAAAGAGCTGGAGACTCAACCCAAAATGTCCGACTCTCAGAAAGTTCTCCTGAAATTGGGATTTTGGCGGTTTTCCGATGGGTTTTGGCTGACCAGCTCTTTATCGCCTTCCTCCTTTTAATAGGGTCATTGGAGATTGAAGGGAATTTAAGGAGAGCCACCTCCTTCTGTTATCGTGACATGCTTTTCGAACAGCCGCTCAGGGGCAGGCAGTGTCCCAAGAATAGCCCCGGCCGTCAAGAGGAAAAATAGCCCCCTATTTGGAGAAAGTTTCCCCACCTTATGGAGGGATTCTGTGAATCAAGAGGCCTACAACCCCCTTCTGGCTAACTCTCTTATCCTATTGCTGTGCCAAACCCAAGCTGGCAGACGGTTCTACCCTTTGCAAGAACCCTTCAGCACACACAGAGGCTGTCCAAAAAAGCATTTTTCTATTGATGAAAGGAGCTTCTTAAATGCCCCAGAATCCCAAATCTCTGTTTTTTAAGCAGTGTGTAGGATCGTAGCCAGTGGCCAAAACCCATTGGAAACCAGCCAAATCCCCCCTTTTAGGACAGCCTCTCCGCAAAGCTCTGCGAAGGCCAGCGCAAGTCGCCAGATGGCACCTCCCTGTGGAAGAACTCGATCTTCCTTTTCTGCTTTTCCCACAGGGGAACCTTCTAGTCGATAGCCCAAGTGCCCTCCTGCTCGAAAACATTTCGCCCCCCTTCGGTGGCCTAGTCGGTACCTAAAGCCTGTGATAATCTAAGTGAGAGAAAGTTGGAGTTAAGGGGGGTGGGCTAATTCAGAAGGGGCGGCAGTTTAGCTGTTGGCCCCTGAACAGGGAGCAGAGATTTAATCCAAGCGGGTAGGTGAGCAAAAGGGCCAATCGGTGAGTGGTTCGGAGCGGATACAACCCCGAACGTTGAAAGGGTTTCGGGATTATCTGCCTGAGGTGATGATGCCTCGGGAGCATCTGATGGAGATAGCCCGGCAGGTGTATCGGCGCTATGGATTTAGTCCGATCGATACGCCGGCATTAGAATATTTGGAAATCTTGGCTGGCAAAGGTGGCGAGGAAACCGACAAACAGCTTTATCGGTTTCAGGATCATGGTGGCCGATGGGTGGGGCTTCGGTTTGACCTGACGGTACCGCTGGCCCGGTTTGTGGCTCAACACGCCGCCCAACTGCCGGTGCCGTTCAAACGCTACCATATTGGACCGGTCTGGCGGGGCGAAAACACGCAGCGAGGCCGATATCGAGAGTTTGTTCAGTGTGATTTCGATATTATTGGTACCCGAAGCGCGGTGGCCGATATCGAAACCCTTCAGGTGGTCTATGACCTGATGCTGGCATTGGGCTTCCAGCAGTTTACCATTCGAGTGAATCATCGGGGGATTTTGAGCGGGTTGTTGGAGCGGTTGGGTTTGGCTGATCGGCAAACTGCAGTGCTCCGAGCCTTGGATAAACTAGATAAAATTGGGCCGGGGCGGGTGGCCGAGGAAATCACGCAGGCTGCCGGTGCTTCTGCAGAGCAAGTTCAGCAGATTCTGGCCCTAGGGGAAATGACTGGCTCTAATGAGGGCATCTTAAACCAAGCCGAGGCGTTGGTGGTCGGTAGCTCGGCAGGACAAGAGGCAGTGGCTCGGCTTCGGGAGGTGTTGGCAGGGCTTGAGGCGGCTGGAGTGCCAGGCGAGCGGGTTCGGCTGCATCTAGCTCTTGCGCGAGGCCTGGATTATTACACCGGCATGGTCTTTGAAACCCTTTTGGACCAGTTGCCCGAGATCGGCAGTGTATGTTCAGGTGGCCGATATGACAATTTGGCAGGGCTTTATACCAGCCAGGATTGGCCTGGGGTGGGGGGCTCGCTGGGGCTGGATCGGCTTTTGGCTGCCATGGAGGCCCTAGACCGCTTGCAGAAGGTGGGCACGCCTGCCCCGGTGTTTATTGCCTATTTTGATCCGCAGCGATTGGCCGACTATCTGCGTCTGGCCGCATCGTTGCGCCGAGCAGGCCTAGGCGTGGAACTTTATCCAGAACCTAAGAAGCTCTCTCAACAGCTGAAATATGCGGATCGGCGGGGTTTTCGGCTGGCGGTGATTGCTGGTTCCGAAGAGTTCGCGGCCAGTGTCTGCCAACTGAAAGACCTCTGCCGCCAAAGTCAGCAAACCGTCCCTTTGGAGCCAGACGCCCATAGTCTGATCCAAACCATTCGTCAAATCCTCAGCGAATCACCCCCAACCAATCCCACCTAACAATTCCGCTTCCATCTAACAATTCCGCTAACAGTGCCCTCGAGCCGAGGTCAGGGCTGTTGTCTTTAGTCGAAGGCCCCGCTAAGCTCGACTTTTGCCATTTTTAGCTTCCTCCCGGAGGGGAAAAGTTCTAACTTCTTGTAACTATTGGACTTAGGACATTTGGTGAACCAAAGGAGGGTTCGTCGTAACTCCTGGAAGCAAAAGCAGTTAGGGAAAACGGCAGAAGTCGAGCTTAGAAGTTCGGAGTTCTTGCCTAGGCAATGGCCAGAGAAAAACTTGTTCAGCTTTTTGAAAAAGGAGAAAAAAAGATGCTTTCAGCCATTCTCCGGACACCGTCCAGATTGCAGTCCATTTTCCAGCGTACCACGATAGGGGTGGTTTTGGGAATGTTGGCGGGAGTATGGGCAGGAGCGACGCCCGCGTATGGTGTAAACCCGAGCCGGGAGGAACTCCAAAAGGCCCAGCAATTTGCCCAAGCAGCCTTTGATCCAAAGGCGCCGGCCCAATGGCCTTTTTCCTTTGTGTATGCGGGTAAACGTTCAGTGGAACTTCTGCCAGCTTGGCCTTCCAAAGAAACCACCGAACCCTTAGACGCCCAACGGATTCGGCGGCGGTTGGTTTGGGCCGATCCGGCCACTGGGTTGGAGGTCTGCTACGAGGGCATCCTCTATCAAGACTTTCCGGTCGTGGAGTGGAAGCTTACTTTTCGAGCAGTCGGCCAAAAGGAGACGCCCATTTTAGAACAAGTCTATGCTTTGGATGTAAGTTGGCAACGGGCCGACAAAGAGGAATTCTTGCTTCATCATGCGGCTGGTTCTCAGGCCAACCGGTCGGATTATGCACCTCGGGAAACTCCACTAGGGCCGAAGGCCGAACTGCGACTGGCCGGGGCAGGTGGCAGGCCAACTAATGTACATTGGTCCTATTTTAACCTCCAGTGGGGCCAGCAGGGGGTAATCATAGCAGTCGGCTGGCCCGGCCAATGGTTCTGCCAGTTCCGCCGAGACGAGGCCCAGCAGCTTTGCGTTCAGGCCGGCCAGGAACAGGTCCATACCAAACTCCTGCCTGGCGAAGAGTTCCACAGCCCACGGATGGTGCTTCTGTTTTGGCAGGGGGATTATCTTCGTTCGCAGAACCTCTGGCGGCGGTGGATGATGGCCCATAACATGCCCCGGCCTGGCGGTCGACTGCCGCCGCCACAGTTTGTGGCCTCCAGTTCCCGCGCCTATGAAGAAATGATCCACGCCAACGAAGAAAACCAAATCATGCATATCAACCGGTATCTGGAAGAGGGCCTGAAAATCGACTACTGGTGGATGGACGCCGGTTGGTACATTCAGCAGCACGGTTGGCCGCAGGTAGGCACTTGGGAGGTGGATCCGAAGCGGTTTCCGCGCGGACTGCGGGCCATTAGTGATCATGCCCATGCCCGGGGAGTAAAAATTCTGGTCTGGTTTGAGCCGGAACGGGTTATGCCCGGCACTTGGCTTTATCAGAATCGGCCGCAGTGGCTTCTACGGCCAAAGCCGGCCGAAGAATATGAAAGTCTGGCTGGTCTGCGGGCATGGACCTCCAAAGCCCTGGGTGGGCCGGACCCCTGTGTTACCTATAATTCCACCGCCTACGAGCGGCGTATGGCGGGCATCCGTTGGACGCCGGGCCGACTCTCCTTCCATCCTGGCCCCAAAGGCGAATATAGTGTGGTCCGGTTTCAGGCCCCGGACGGAGGGCAGTATCAGGTCCAGGCGAAGATGTTAGGCATCGACCGGCAGGCAACAACTGATGTTCATATCTTGGCCGGCGCCCGCTCGCTCTTTACCGGCCAGATCGACATGGCCCAAAAGAAAACCGAAGCCCAATATCAAGGCCAAATTACTCTTGAAAAAGGTCAAACCGTGGATTTTGTAGTCGGCTGGGGCAACGGTAACTATTTCTGCGACACTACTGGCCTGGAAGTCGAGATTCGTGGACCCGGCGGCCAAGTGTTTGACCCGGCCAAGCAATTTCAGGCGGATAAAAATCCCGCAGGCGTTTGGAGCTACGGCTGGTTAAAACCAGGCCCGAAGCCCGACCCTGCCACCTTCAGCCTCTATGACCAGCCGCGCGAAGGCGGCGACGAGGGGCCTCGGCTCCTTAACCTTGGCAATCCGGAAGCCCGGCAGTGGCTTGTAGAACACATTGACCGGCTGCTCACGGAGCAGGGCATCGACCTGTATCGGCAGGATTTCAATATTGATCCCTTGCCTTTTTGGCGGGCGGCCGATGCTCCGGATCGGCAGGGAATGACCGAAAACCAATATGTGCGGGGCTACCTGGCCTATTGGGATGAGCTGTTGCGCCGCCGTCCAAATATGCTGATCGACTCCTGCGCCAGCGGCGGCCGACGCAACGACCTGGAAACCATGCGCCGGGCAGTGCCCCTGTGGCGGAGCGATTATGCTTATGAGCCGATCGGCCATCAGTGCATGACCTATGGCATTTCGCTTTGGCTGCCGTATCATGGCACTGGAACGGTGGCCTATTCTAGGGCGCCCTATTACGGCGGCGGGCGCACGCCGGTGGAACCGTATGCGTTTTGGAGCAATGCGGCCCCTTCGCTTGGCTGCGGGATCGACATCCGAGTCCCAGACCTGGATTATAATACCTTACGCCGGCTGTATCATGCGTGGCGTCGGATGAGCCAATTTTACTACGGGGATTTTTACCCCCTGACACCGTACAGCCAGGATGAGCGGGCCTGGATCGGCTGGCAATTTCATGATCCGGCCTCTGGTGCCGGAGCAGTACAGGTGTTTCGTCGGCAGCAGGCGGCCGATGATGAGGTGCGGCTGAAACTTCGGGAACTTGACCCTACCGGCCTCTATGTTCTGGAAACATTAGAACCGCCTGGTGAGACAGAACAAAAGACCACTGGCCGCCAACTCGTGGAAGAAGGCCTACGGATCAAACTCTCCGACCGCCCAGCCGCAGCCGTACTGCTCTACCGCCGGGCCGAGTAATTGCCCAACTAGTAATAATAACTTCAGCCGGTGGAAGTACTAGTCTGTTTTTAGGCGGAAAAAGGCCCTTTGTCATTCCCGCGCAAGCGGGAATCCACAGATCGACCGCACCCCAGTTCCAACGGGATCCCTGTTTGCGCAGGGATGACAGAGGGCTTCATTCGGCTGAAGTGTTACCCCAACTATTACTCGTTATGGGTTCTTCAACTGGGCCGCATACTCGGCTAGTTCCTTCAATTCTCGCTGGAAGCCGCCGGAAAGGATGGGAAATCGGCACCAGGTCTTCGGATCCACATTTTCGTCATCCACGTGGAAGCTGGGGGCGTAGCGTTCGCGTTTCCATTGGTTTCGGCACCAGAGTCGAAAGAAGCGGGCCACCCACTCGGCCAACTGGTCGCTAGTGTATTGAGGGAATTGGACGCGGAGGCGTCGGAAGCACTCGATCGGATGGAGTTTATCGCGGATGGCAGCGCGTTCGACTACATCTAGCACTTCGTAGGGCATCAGATCGCCTTCGTCGGTTTGGCCGGCTTCTGGGGGGCGGAGTTCGGCGGTGGGGACCTGGGTTGTAACTTTTTCCAAGGCGGGGATGGGACCTAGCCCATGGGGGCCAACCGTCTGGAGCCAGCGGAGCCAACGGCGCAGATACGCCTTATCGATGCCGCCCAAAGGGCAGAGGCCGCCGCAGGTATCGCCGTCCATGGTGGCATAGCCGACGGCTGCTTCACTCCGGTTACTGGTCGTCAGCAGCAAGGCGTCCAGCACATTGGCCAGTAGCCAGGCCGACGGTCCCCGCACGCGGGCCTGAATGTTCTGCAAAGCCACGTCGTCGGTCTCCCAGCGGAGCGGTCGGCCCAGCACCTGCTCAATCGCCTGCACATAGTGATCCACCTGGGCGTCGATCGGCAGGCAGGCAAATCGGGCGCCGATGGCCTCTGCCACGCTTCGGGCCGCATCCTGAGTAATCTGGCTGCTATTTCGACTGGCTTGATACAAGCAGAATAACAGCTGGGCCACACACTGCCGGGGCGTTTCTGCTTGGGCCAGACCGGGCACATGTTCCAGCCGACGCTTGAACCCCTCTAGGCCCAGTTCCTCTACGGCCAGGTGGACCATAATGGCCACCAGACAGGCGGTGGCCGAGGAATCGGCTCCGCCGCTGAGATTGACTACAAAGCCTTTCGCTCGGCTTTTGCGCAGATAGTCGAAAAGCCCCAGGGCAATAGCGCGAGTGAATTCTTCCTCTTTGAGGTAAGCCCCCTGTTCCCAGGCGGGCGGGAGTACCTGAGAGGGCTCCGGATCCAGATCGGGCCAATCCACAGAAAGCGATGCCCGCACCGGATCGCTACTGGGCAGTTGGGGCGAGAAAGTCCCCTGTCGGGCCCGTTCCATCCGAGTAGCGGTTACATCCACTACGGCCGTTGTCAGGACCATCGGCCGAAAAGAAAATCGGGGGCCTACAGCCACCAACTGCCCAGACGAGGCGATCATACTGCCGCCGTCATAGATGATACGGCCTGCTTCGTTACCCAAAAGATTCGCATAGACGTAGCTAACGCCGAAGGCGCGGGAACCCTCCAGCACCAGGCGTTTTCGGACCTCAAACTTTCCGAAGGCGAAATGGCTGGCGCTGGGATTCAGCAGCAGATCGATGCCCTG
>JANXAQ010000292.1 GCA_025062105.1 Thermoguttaceae bacterium | reverse complement strand
GCAGAAAACACAGCCCCTGCCCGCCGTATTGGCTGGAGAAGCGTTTGCTGGATCTAAAACGTGCCGGGGCTAACGGGTTGTTCGCCGCTGACGGCCCGGGGCGTGCCCAGAGCCTGCCAGACGTTCAAAGCAATCGCCTGCTGGATAAAATGCGCGCTGCCGTCGCCCAAGAGCACCTGCACTCCGCCCGGATGGTAACTGCGCGCCGTTACAATCATCCGTCGGGTGTTCCAACTGCTAAAGGTCGTGGTGCAGGGGGCTTCCGGTTGATTATTACAAAACCCAGATCGGATTTCATCCGGCACAAGCGTATTGGGCGTGTAATTGTAATGGTAGAGGGGGCCTTCCGGGTAGTGCATCACACCGCGAAAATCGTTGCCCATCACTAAGCGAATTTCGCTTACAAACATCGTATTGCTCAGGCCGTCCCGTATTTGCTCTGCGATCAGGTTGCTATTCATATAAAAGACGCCGGCGTCTTGCTGGGGACGGGTGGTGGGAACGGCGTTGGCTAGATTGTACTCCTTCATAGGACCTAGACCATTATTGGCTGCATAACTTCCGCGGGCATATCCCTCCGTAACATCGATGGAGGGGATTGGCCTGGCCTTGGGACCGGAGGGACACTGAAAGATCGGTAACGTTTGCCGCGTGATCGCAAGATTGGGGTTGCCAAGCGAATTGTACCCCGCATGGCCGAAACTTTTCGTCCAGTCGATCATAGCTGCCAGGGCCGTTTGTTCCAAGTAGGGGAGAATATGGGCAATCCAGGTGGCTTCGGCTCCGTCCCGGCCTCCGCAGTTGGGGTCGTTGAGCACTGGCCAATTCCAGCCGGGCGGAAAACAGCCCTTCTGCTCATGGTGCATATGGAGGGCCAGGCCAATCTGTTTAAGATTGTTTAGGGGCTGTCCTAAAAAAACATTTTCTATGATGAAAGGATGTTTCCTTCCTAAATGCCCCAGAATCCCCAAAATCCCTGTTTTTAAGGAGTCTTAGGGGTAGGAGCCGGTCGGCCAAAACCCATGGGGAAACCGCTCAAATCCCAATTTCAGGACAGCCTCTTAGTGGAATCTAGGCCCGAAGGGGTGTCAAGCTTTTTCAACATCCTGCCAAAGAAAAACTTGCTTCTTCCCTTGGAAAATTCTGCTGGATTTTTGAAGCCGGTTGCTTGTCTGGGCTGGAAGGAGTATGCTAACCCGATAGATACAAGCTCGACCTGTTTTGGCGCAAAGAAAACCAAGCTAGTCGGCAGGCCAGGGCAGTGTTTGGGACTATTTTTCGCAAAGGGCAAACCGATGTGGCGCAAAATGGGAACGGTTTTTGGGTGGGGTTGGGCGGTGGCAGCGGGTTTGGTCTTCGGAGCCGACGGCCAAAAAGAGCAACCAAACCCGACAGAGTCCAAGAGCTGGCATGTATGGACGTTGGTGCGCACGGAGCGGGTGTTACGATCCAGCCTGCCGGGGCAGGGCTTGGCAGTGGAGCTGGCTGCCTGCCGAGGAGAACGGGAAAGTTTCCAGATCCTGGTGCGGAGCCACAGGCCGGTGCCCGGTGTACGTATTGAACCTGCTGATCTGGTCGGGCCGGGCGGTCATCGGTTACCAGCCGACCAGGCAGAACTGTTCCGCCAACATCAATTGCACATTACCATCGGCACCTACCGAAACAGCCAGTTTAAGCCGGATTGGTATCCGGACGCGTTGATCCCGGCCCGGTTGCCTGCCGATGCAGTTCGGGTGGAAGGTGCCCGATATACGGCCATGCCATTTGACCTGCCGGCCCAAGAGACACACGGATTTTTGGTGGATATTTATGTGCCGCCGAAAACGCCCGCTGGCCAATATCAGGGCAGCTATCGGGTTACCGCCGCTGACGGTCGAATCGTCGAGATACCGGTTCGGCTTACTGTGTGGGATTTTGATTTGCCGAGGGTATCAGTGTTGTACACTGCGTTTGGTTCGCCGGCGGCTTCGCTGCGGAGCTACTACGGGCGGCGGGCCAAAGCCGGTAAGGAACCAGCGCCGAAGGACTGGGCGGCCATCGACGCCCAATGCGCTCAATTGTTAACCGAACATCGGATCAATGCTACGCCGCCGCCCGGAGCCTTGGTTCCTCAGTCCCAGCCGGACGGCTCCTTCCGCATCCCAGACCACCAGATCAAAGGCTTCCAGGAGTTTGTGGATCGGTATCATGTCAATGCCTATTGTATCCCCCATCCTTCCAGTGTGGTCAAAGATCCCGTTGAACAAGAAGCGAAACTCCGGGCCTGGTTTGCTGCCTGGGACGAAGCCATCGAAAAGATCAACCGGCCAGTGCTTTTTTACACCTATCTCCGGGACGAACCTAATACCGAAGAAGACTATCGGTATGTACAGCGGTGGGGTCGGGCGATCCGGCACCTGGGTAGCCGGGTGAAAGTGCTTGTGGTTGAACAACCCTGGACGCAAAACGAGGCCTGGGGGGATCTCTATGGAGCAGTGGACATTTGGTGCCCACTATTTTCCCTTTTCAAGCCCGATAGCGCCGCCCAACGTCAAGCCCTAGGCGAAATGATCTGGACCTATACCGCCTTGTGCCAAGGCAAACCAACGCCCTGGTGGCATACGGATTATCCACTGCTCCATTATCGGATTCCGACCTGGATTGCCTGGCGTTACCGGATCCGGGGCCTATTGTATTGGGGAAGTCTGAGCTTCTGGAACCACGTGGAAGATCCTTGGACCGAGCCTTGGACCTACGACCGCCGCTCCGAAGGCAAAGGACCTGTTTTTAACGGGGAAGGGAGCCTGCTTTACCCGGCTCGGGCAGTGGGATTTGAGGGTGTTGTGCCGAGCCTTCGACTAAAAGCCCTCCGAGACGGAATCGAAGACTACGATTACCTAGCCATTTTAGAGCGATTGGGCCGGGCTGCTGAGGCAGAAAAGATCGTCCTGGAGCTAGCCCCTTCGTGGTTTGAGTGGGAGCCGGACCCAGCCGCCTGGGAAACGGCCCGCCGAAAACTGGCTGAGCTGATTCTCCAACCTAAAAAGGGTGCCGCCTCTGAATAACCGAAAAGCTTCGGGAGCGATTTTCCTTCGGCAGTGTGTTTAGGAACCTCTGCATAATTCAAGGGGGATATTTTTATACCATTTGGGATGCCATTCCCCTAGCACAACATATAGAGCTACAGCATTGCTAGCACCCAATAGATGGTAGATTTTCAGATAGGAGAATCAACCGGTATAGAGACTAAGATTCACAAAGTTCACTATATGTTCAGGATTTTGCAGAGGTTCTTTTACTCGGCTGCCTGGGCGGGTTCTTCACCTTGCCAGACGATTTGGAAGCCTTCGGACCGGAGCCAGTCGGCCACTTCGGCCGGGCTTCGGTTATCAGCTACAGGAAATTGTTCGCCTGGCCGACGATGGAGTCCGCCGTTGGCTACTTCGGTTGCCCGAGCGGCTTCAGAACTCTCTAAGAGGCATGGCGATTCAGAAGATTGGAAGGCCTTGGCCGGGAGGATGTTGCAGAAAGAGGTTGGCTGGCACGCTTCGGAAAGAGCACCTTTTTGTTGGTAGAAGAGATCCTTTTCCACATAGCCGCCCGGAGCAGTGGAACTGCCAGCACTCATCTGAGTAATGCAAATCTTGGCCAAGCGGTTGCGCAGCCAGGCTGGCTCCCGAGTCGAAAGCACTAGCTCCGCCCAGGGAAAAGCTATTCGGAGCACACAGTAAAAGCGTACCAATTGCTCGTCGGTTACCGGATAAGGAATTCGGAAACTACTGGGGGCATCGTGAATGCGGGGCAAACTGAAGGCCAGGATTCGGTCCGGGAAGCGCTGGTGCAGATACAGAGCATGGCGGAGCATTGCCAACAGGTCTTGTTCCGGCGGCGCAAGGCCTAGCAGAATCCCCAGTCCCAATCGGCCCATACCAGCTTCGGCAGCTCGTTCTAGCCCTTCCAGTCGCCAATCGTAGGCCGACTTGACCCCCCGGGGGTGATACTGGTAATAGAAATCTTCCTGATAGGTTTCTTGATACAGGGTTACGCCACAGACGCCAGTAGCCCGAAGCGCTTCGTAAGCGGACGTCGTCTGCGGCGCTATCTCCACGGCCAATTGGAAACCCCGTTGGTGCAATCGGCGCACGATGTCGGTCAGATAGTCGAGATGGGTTCGGCTGGGGAAATCGCCGGCCACTAGAAGCAAGTGGCGAAATCCCCATCGGTAAAGCACCTCAGCTTCTTGAAGAGCCTCCTGGACCGATAATTGCCGACGGGGAATCTGTTCTGGGTACCGAAACCCGCAATAAAGACAGTAATTAATGCAATAATTCGACAGGTACAAAGGAGCATAAAGAAACATGCGGCGTGTGCCGCTGCCAGATTCTTCGGGACCAGGGAGGCCAAAATGCTGTTGGGTCATTTGTTGGGCCTGAGCCACCAGCCGATCCAGCGGAAACCCAGGGTCTAATCCTGCCTCGGCCTGCTGGATCAAATCCTGGTGGAAGTGGGGGTCCCAGAGGACCTTGCGCACAGAGCGGGGGGGACGGTCTGGGCGGCCGGCCAGGCGATTGGCCGCCAGGTCTAGGGCCTCGGCCAACTGGAGGTCCTTCGGCCGAAGCTGGCCTTGTCGCTCGCTAAGCCATTGGTAGCGCCATCGCTCTAGCCGTTCGGCTAGCTGGGCCCGCTTGGTGGCCGAGACAGTTTCCCCGCCTTCCAGCACCCGTTGGGCCTGATCCAAAAGCTGCAGATGATAGGCCGCATGGACGTCTTCTGTCCGAATCCACTCCGAAAACGCTCCCAGCGGCTGGCTAAGCTCAGTAATCATAACTTCTTTTTATTTATGAACTTGCAAAGGCACTACTTAGACAGTATTCAACCTAACCAAGGAAGCTTATCTTCCAATAGATCTTTTGGGTGGGATTAATCCCTAAAATTTTGGTAGTAAACATAGGGAGTTCGATCCCCCTATCACTAGCCCCCACTTTTTTCTCCCTTCGTTATCATACGTGCTTCCCTGCAAAAGGACAATCCAACTCCATATAGTCTGGAAGCAATTCCCACTGCGGCCCACGAACTCCAGAGGGCTTTGGGACTCCCCCTCGGCTTAAGGCGTAGCAAAACAACTCCTTATAAGTATCATAGTAAGAGCAAAAACTAAGAGCAAAAACATGGCAGCCTGTGGGCAATGGAGCCAGTGCTTGGGGTGTGTAAGGAGCACAGCCAGTTTACAGAAGTTTGTTTGTTTCCCCTTGCCAGGCAATTGGTTCAACAGCACAATAAAAGTTTTACGTTTTGTGCTTGGGGAGTGGTTATTTTTCAGAAAGGACGGCTGGGTCATGGCTAGGTGTGTGCTAGCGTATTCCGGTGGGTTGGATACGTCGGTGATTTTAAGCTGGCTGTTGGAGGAAGGTTACGAGGTGCATGCCGTGTATGTGGATTTGGGCCAACCGTGCGAGGATCGGGAGGCTTTATTGGAGAAGGCACGGCGGATTGGGGCGGCCTCGGCCCGGGCCATCGACGCCCAGGAGGAGTTGTGTCGGGACTTCGCCTTTCCGGTTTTGCAGTGGCAGGCGAAATATGAACAAATGTATCTCATGGGCACCTCCATCGCCCGCCCCCTGATCGCTAAGACCTGCCTCCAAGTAGCCCGCCAAGTAGGGGCCGATGTCTTTGCCCATGGAGCTACCGGCAAAGGCAACGACCAATGCCGATTCCAGTTGGCTGCCGAAGCCCTCTGGCCCGGCATCCGAGTGGTCGCCCCCTGGCGGATCGAACGCTTCCGGCAGCGATTCCCTGGCCGGAAAGAAATGATTGCCTATTGCCAGCAGCGGGGCATTCCCGTGAAAGCCACCGCCGACCGCCCCTACAGCTCCGACGAAAATTGCCTGCATATTAGCTACGAGGCGGGCAAACTAGAGGACCTTTCGGTGGCCGGACTGGAGCTGGTCGAATTCGGCATGACGGTCTCCCCGCAGCAGGCGCCGGACCAGCCGGAGGAAGTTACCATTGCTTTCGAGCGGGGGGTGCCGGTGGCCGTCAACGGCCAAACCCTTAGCCCAGCCAGCCTGGTCAAACTGTTAAACCAAATCGGTGGCCGACATGCCATTGGCCGAATCGACATCGTCGAAAACCGCTTCGTCGGCATGAAAAGCCGAGGCGTCTATGAAGCCCCCGGAATGACCATTCTTTACCAAGCCCACCGTCTGCTAGAACAAATCACCATGGACCGAGACCTAATGCACCTTCGGGATCGGCTTGCCCCGGAAGTAGCGGAGCTGGTCTATTATGGATTTTGGTACTCGGCCAAAATGGATGCCCTGATGGCCTTTATCCGGGAGGCGCAGAAGACGGTTACCGGCGAGGTAACCTTGGCCTTGTACAAAGGCAATATGATGGTTCGGCGCCGTAGTAGTCCACTGAGCCTGTATGATGAAGGCATTGCAACTATGGAGGCCGGGGGCGATTATAACCAGTCGGATGCTGAAGGTTTTTTGCGGATTCAGGGGCTGCCGCTGCGGGTGCAAGCCAAGGTAACCCCCCGACAATGGTAACTAAGCAGGCCGTAGGTTCTCTGCTGCCGGAATTGCAAGCGACTAGCCCGCCGACGCCGAAAATCTCTCTCTACCAGGGCTTCTGGCAGGTCGGCGTCCCTGCCCTACGGTAGGCTCCTAGTGGTCAGGGTGGTAATTTTTCAAAGAGCGATGATTTATGGATCACGCTGGGCGGAATGTTGGGGTTTGGGAAGGGGAGGGGGAGAAGTTTTGGGTAGCCATCAGTTCTTTGGTCGCTGCGGTGTTTCTGACCGCTTTCAAATTAGTCGTCGGCCTTTGGACGAATAGTTTGGGGATTTTGTCGGAGGCAGCGCATTCGGCCCTGGACTTGATGGCGGCGGCGATGACGGTCTGGGCGGTGCGGCTGGCCAGCCGACCGGCCGATAGCCGACATACCTACGGCCATGAGAAGGTAGAAAACCTCTCGGCGCTTCTGCAGACGCTCTTGTTGCTAGCAACTTGCGGTTGGATCATGTACGAGGCGGTTGAGCGGCTGGCAGCAGCCGAACCACCGGAAGTGAAAGCCAATGTGTGGGCGTTTTTAGTGGTATTGACCTCGATCGGGGTGGATTGGTCTCGGAGTCGGGCGTTGCGGCGGGCGGCCCAAAAACATCAAAGCCAAGCCTTGGAGGCCGACGCCCTGCATTTTAGCACCGATATTTTTTCTTCCTTGGTGGTGCTAGTGGGGCTGGTAGCGGTGGCCGCTGCGCAGCGGGGCGGGCCGACTTGGCTACTTCGCTCTGACGCCGTCGCTGCAATGATTGTAGCGGTGTTGGTCGTGGTTTTAAGTCTGCGCCTGGCCCAAAAGGCTATAGAGGAACTGTTGGACACAATTCCCGGGCATCTGCAGGCCCAATTGAAGGCTGCCCTCCAACAGGTGCCTGGTTTAGCTGAGGTAGATCAGGTCCGGGTGCGCCGCAGCGGTTCGAAAGTCTTTGCCGATCTAACGGTCCGGATTCTCCCCACCAGTACCCTTGAACAATCCCATCGGTTGGCCCATCAGGCCGAACAAGCGGTGCGCCAATTGCTACCCGGAGCCGATGTGGTCGTCCATGTAGAACCGCTCAGCCCAGCGCAGGCAGACCTGGTCGGCACGGTTCGTTCGGTGGCAGGCCGACATGGTCTGGCCGCCCATGCTATTCAGTTGGTCGAACACGCCGGCCAGCAAACCCTCCAGTTGCATTTGGAAGTGCCGGCCCACTTGAGCCTAGAGCAAGCTCATGGCCAGGCCACCGCCTGCGAAAATGAGCTACAGGCGGTTCTACCCGGCATTGGCCGAATTGTTTCCCATTTGGAACCTACTGCCAGCAGTCAGCCCACCCAAGCACTACCTGTAAGTTGGGAAAAGTCCAAGCTATTTGTATTGATCCAGCAAATCGCCCAAAGCTGCCAACCCCAAGCCTCGGTGCACGATCTCCAGCTGTTAGAATCCCAAGAGGGAGTTTCCCTTGCCTTTCATTGTACACTGCCCGGCCAAACTAGTATTGCCCAAGCGCACGATCTGGCCGAAATGATCGAGAAACACCTCCGGGCCGCTTTGCCCCGCTTAAGCCAAGTTACTATCCATGTGGAACCGGAAGAATCCCAAAAACCCGACTCCTCCCCCACAGACCATCCCTAATTCGTGGTCAGATCCTTTGGATCCCCGATCCCAAAAGCACCAAGGCTCAAAAACCTCTTTTGATCTCATCCTAAGGAAAACCCACTATGCCCCAACTAATTCTTTCTCTTTCGGATTGCCACCGCTTGACCCCCTTCCCAGGGGTTACTATGCACACGTTTGAAAGCCAGCACATGACCCTTTCGGTCGTGCAGATGCAGCCGGGAGCAGTGATCCCGCAGCACCAGCATCCGCATGAACAGATCGGCTATATGGTCCAAGGCGGCGGCCTGTTTCGTATCGGCGACCAAACCTATCAGGTCGAGGCCGGCCAGATGTGGCGGATTCCAGGCAATATGCCTCATGAGGTAACCGCCGGGCCGGAAGGCCTGCAGGCTATCGACGTCTTCTACCCGGTGCGGGAAGATATGCGCCCCTCCTAACTCCGTCTGTCCAGACTCAGTTAATTTAGGTATTGAGCTTTGAATAACAAATTAAACAGGGCTGCTCCCGAAAGCCAGAAAATGCAGTATTTGCCGGACTGGGAGGGGTAATTTAGTAATTCAAACCTCTACTACCGTCTAAGCTCGACTTTTGCCATTTTTAAGCCTGGGCCGGAGGTGTAACGTTCTAACTCTTTGTAGGTATTAGAGTTAGGAAATTGCATGTACAAATGGAGTTTGCTACGTAACTTCTGGAAGCAAAAGGAGTTAGCAAAAACGGCAAAAGTCGAGCTAAGGGCCTGTCTGAAAAGAGTTTTTTGGCTCACTCGGCAGCCAAGTGGTTTCCCTCACCAGGAGGGGCTACAGCCGAGGATTTAAGTACCTTGGCTACCCAGCCCCTTCACCGGCCGTTGGAATAAGTTGGAATAAGGAAGACTGGTTACATCCCTTTTCAGACAGCCTCTAACAGACGGCGTTCCGTAGCTTAGTCTGTCCCGACTGAGTTAAACCGCCGTCTAACACACGCGGTTAGGTGGCCTAGTCTGTCCAGACTGGCTGTGGCTGGCTTGATCCTCACCATTTCCCCTCTAAATGGTTGTTTAATTAAACCTAAAAGTAGGGGTTATTCCTTTTTTCTCTGCCATTTCTTTGACATCTTTATTCTCTCTGATTACCATAAAGGCAGTAGTACAAAGGGGTTGGTCTGGGGGGAGTTTATCGGAAGACGTACTTTTTGCCTCCCTGCCAAACCTTTAGGGGAATCGTTGCAGGGACATTCTTTGCAGTCCGAGAAAAGAGTCCCTTTCCGAAAAAAGGCGATCGGTGTCTTTTGTTTAGGAAGGGGATCATCAGGTTGGGTGGTTTCGGGATGTGGTTCCGTTCTGGGGAACATATGTGGACCTGCTTTGGGAAAGGGTTTGCCATGGGACGCACTGCTTACTGGATGGTTGGGGTGATGATGGCGGCCATCATCCTGTGGGGTGGGCCTTCGGCTCAGGCCGCCTTGCTCGGCTACTGGAAGTTCGAGGGCAACTATCTGGATTCCAGCGGCAATAATTACCATGGAACGGCCTACAATTCGCCTGGGTTTGCATCGGGTGTATCAGGCCAGGCGCTGCAACTGAGCGCCGGTTCGAGTCAATATGTTTCCACCAACCAACATGCCGGGACTCTTGGCATTACCGGCAACTTTACGGCGGCGGCTTGGGTTCGGCCAAATACCACCAGTGGCGATCGAACCATCTTCGGCACCGACGCCACCAGCACCAATCTAGGTCTGCATTTGATCATTCGGAATGACCGGGGGCATTTCGGGTTTTATGGCAACGATACCGGCGGCAATGGCGTTATCCCGACCGGCCAATGGACGCATCTGGTTTGGCAGTTTCAGAATGGCCAGCAGCGGATCATTGTCAATGGCCGATTGGACGCCTCCACCGGCGGACACGCCAATTTCCAGAACACTTGGGATCCGGTCCTGATTGGCCG
>JANXAQ010000216.1 GCA_025062105.1 Thermoguttaceae bacterium | reverse complement strand
TTTCAGCTGCTTGGTAAAGGAGGAATGGTCTCTTCCCTTGTACTTAGAGCCTATTCTGAAATTGGCATGTTGAATTTTCTCGAGGGATTTTGGACTGCCGGTCTTTCGATCGCCTATCTTGTAAAATAGAGCGTTTGGGGATTCTGGGAAAATCAAGATGGTGCACTGTTTTCTCACGGAAATTCTATTTCAGGATAGCCTCTGAGTGCAACCTTGGGAACCTCTGCATAATTCAAAGAGAATATTTTTATACCATATTAGTTTACTTTCCCTCTAATCCAATATGTAGGGTAGGTAGTATTCCTAGACCCCAATACATCCTAGGTGTTCAGGTAGGAACACCGAAAGGCGACCGAATCAAAAGTTCATAGTGTTCACTATATGTTCAGGATTTTGCAGAGGTTTCTTTGGCCATTTTTTTCTAACTTGGTTTTCTCCCCAAGTTGGGGCGAATGCCCTTTTGGTCCCACAATTTCCTAACTCCAATAATTATAGGGAGTTAAAGCTGTCTCTTTTCTCAGAAGGCTAAAATTGTCCAAAGTCGAGCTTGGGAAATCAAATGCACAAGGGGAGATTTCGGCCTAACTACAGGAAACAAAGGGAGTTAGAAAAAAATGGAAAAAAGTCGAATGTAAGCAACCTCTGCATAATTGAAGGGGTTTTTGGATAGCCTGTGACCTCGACTTTTGCCAATTTCTAGGAGCGAGCTCCTTTAGCTGCCCTAACCTTCTGAAAATATCGGAGTTAGGAAAATTGCTGAACAAAAATCCTCAAAGCCTAACTCCTCAAAATAAAAGAAGTTCCAAAAAGGCAAAAGTCGAGGTTAGGCGGCTCTTTCTCTCAGAGGCTGTCCTAAGAAGTTTTTCTATGATGAAATAAAGTTACCTTCCTGAAATTCCCTAAGAATTTCCAAACTTTTCAGCGAATAAGGAGGGGATCATCCGTTCAGGAAAACCCATTGAAAACTGCCCCCATTCTACTGTCAGGGCAGATCTAAGCTCGACTTTTGCCATTTTAGGCCTTTTCCCGGAAGGAGGAAACTCTAAGTTCTTGTCATTGTTGGAGTTAGGAGATTGTGTGAACAAAAGGGAGTCTCATCGTAACTACTGGAAACAAAAGGCCTTAGGGAAAATGGCAAAAGTCGATCTAAGAGGCTGTCCTAAAAAGCAGATTCTGTGATGAAAGGAGGTTTTCTTCTTAAATTCCCCAGAATCCTCAAAATCCCTGTTTTAAGGAGTCTGTAGGGTAGGAGCCGGTCGGCCAAAACCCATGGGAAACCGCCCAAATTCCAATGTAACATAGCCTCTAAGGTATGGAGGCTGCTAGCATTACTAGCAGTCAATAGATAGTACGTATGCGGCTAGGACAACCGTAGTGCCAGAGAATCCAAAGTTCACAAAGTTCATCAAGAGCTTCCAACAAAATGAATTTTCTACTATCCCCCAAGGGAGTAGATAACATTTTAGCATCTATCTATATTTTTATTTTAGTAGGGGTTCTATATGTTGAGGATTTTCCAGAGGGTTTTGGAAGCTTTCTGAAGGCACCGACGGAAAGGGGGAGAATAGATTTATGTTCCATACAAATCGGCGGCCACAAATTCCAGACCTAGCTCTCGCAATGTTTCTGGTTTTGGGGCGCCGGTCTGGGTGTCCCAGCCCATGGCTTGCAGGTATTCCCGAACCTGAGTGTCCACATCCACGGTAACGCCAGCTACTGGGCCGTCGGTTAGGGGTGGATCGCCGATGACGCGGCCGGGGATTTTAATGTCGATATTCCGGATGCCTTCTCGAAGGTTGAAAGCAATTCGCAGAGCGGCAATCCTCGCACCGATCCGGTCCATATCTTCCAATGTGTATTTTTGACCTGTTACACAAGAGAGCACCTCTGGGAGGCATTCCGGAGGCAATACCGACCAGGCAAACAGGCACATGCCTGCGGCCGAACTAGCATGATGATGGTTGCTAATGCGCCGGTAGATATGCCCCTTGCCGGTGTACCGATATTTATCGAATTGCTCTGTTACTAGCCCAGGCGGGGCAAACTGGGCTTCGGCAGTCCAGGCGCTCATTTGGGTATGTCGGCCGGGGGTAGCGTCCATCTTGTAGCTGGCTGCTAAGCCAGGACTTAGCCGAGGATCATGCATCGGCACCTCTTCGCCGCCGATATGCATGGCGTATTGTTCCGCACCGCGGCCAATCCGCTCCGCAGCCACCTTGGCACCATCCTGCAACAGCTTGCCAAAGCCTTCGCCCCGAGCAATCTGCTCGGTGAGTCGGACGATGGCTTCCGCATTACCCCAGGTTAGTTTTAGACCGCCTGTATCCGCATCGGTCAAGATCCCCTTTTCATAGCACTCAAAGGCAAAAGCGATTGTGCAACCAGTGCTGATAGTATCCAATCCGGCCCGATTGCAAATTTCGTTACACCGATTGATCGATTCCAGGTTGTCATTTAGCAGCATAGCGCCGAAAGAGCCGAGGGTTTCGTATTCCGGCTTATGCCCTTTGGATGCAAAGGGCCCCGAAGGGACCTCGGTTTCGCCGCCGCAGCCGATCGGGCACCGCCAACAGGCGTATTTGCGTCGTTGGATGGCCAAGACAGAATCATCACTGATTTTTGCAGCCGTGGGGAAATCGGCCGGTGTGCCGGCCCAGTTTTTGATCGGGCAATCGGCCGATGCCACCGAGCCGGCCGTGATCCCGGCGGTGCCATATTGATGAAGCACCTGGAAAAACCCTTGCTGCTGCATGAATTCCCGATAGCGTTGAATGGCTTCCTGGAGACGTTGGGGATCGGCTACCGTTGGGGTTTGGGTTCCGACGGCCACTACGGCTTTAAGGCGTTTAGAACCCATCAGCGCTCCTAGGCCACTTCGCCCTGCAGCTCGGCCCCGATCGTTGATCACACAAGAAAGCAGGGCCATCCGTTCGCCGGCTGGTCCGATACAGGCGGCCCGAGCCGTACTGCCATACCGCTCCCGCACCTGGTCTTCCAACTGGTTCGTGTCTAAGCCCCACCACTCGGCGGCAGACAGGATAGCCGCCTGGCCATCCTGTAACAATAAATAGACTGGCTCCCGGCTAATGCCTCGGATAACTACCGCATCAAAACCGGCTGCTTTCATCGCTGGCCCAAAATCCCCACCAGAATTGGCATCCCCCCAGGTGCCTGTCTTCGGACTCTTGCCGACGACCACATACCGGTTCCCAGTAATAGCAGGGGTGCCGGTCAATATACCTGTAAAAAATCCCAGATAGTTGTCTGGCCCCAACGGCTCCACCTTCGGCCGTTGGAGACGATATAGATACCATGCCCCCAGGCCATAACCGCCCAGATACTGCAGATAAGCTTCGTCCGGCGGCGTTTCTATCCGAAGTTCTCCGGTGTCTAAATCCACAAATAGAACCCGTCCCATCGTTCCTGGAACTGCCATCGCTGATACTCCTTCCGAGATTCAAAGGGAAGACATTCGATAAGGGTTATTCTTCTGCGTATCTTGCCGGATTTCTATCGGCCTGACAAGGAGAGCCGTTCCAAGCGGACCGGCTCGTTCGAAAAGAGGCTATCGCCTGCTTCCGACAAAAAGCGTGCCAAGTTCTCCGGCGTATCGGTGAACTTAGCTACCTGGAATTGGCCACTAGTGATTTCTCCTTTCAATTTCCCTGTTTCGATAGCCCGACGTTTGGCGTTGTTGTCCATAGCCCATACAGTCAACCGATCGCCCTCAATCTGGTATCGCCAAATAAAATACCCTTGTACCGCTTCCCAGCCTTTTTCTTTGATCAGTTCCAGTAGGCCCGGTTTAAGTTCAGCAATGTTCAGGTAAGAACGTCCGGCTACCTGTGTGGGAAAAAGTAATATCTCCGCTGGCGGTTCTAACCGCCCCTCCCGGTGAGTCAGAACTACCACCCGAAATACGCCCTCAGGCCACTCATCCCCTGGTTGGCCAATGTGGTAGAAGCTAACCTCTCCATCCGGACGCACCTGCCGCCAAAGTCCCACCAGCTGTTTGTCTGGTTTGGCCTTCTGGGGATCAACCAGCGGCTTAATAGAATCCACGCACCCGACCAAAAAAATACTTCCAGCCACCATAGCCCAGACCAAACGCTTCATGAAGCTGCCTCCTTCAGAAAAGAAAACTTAGAACATTTCCCCCGAGTGAAAGAACATCTTAGGTCCCTACGCTGCCAAGATACCGGCAGAACTGATACTCCCTCAATTGCAGAACATGTACGGATGTAACGCCTATCCTGACCCCATTTCTCCGTCCCCCTGCCCCGCCTAGCCCAGGAGAGAGACGGGAAACAGGGTTGCTCCATTCGGTTGAAATGTTACGAAAACCTTTTCGGAAACCAAGCTCCCTGCTTGCCAACCACTGAGAGCTTACCAGTTTATTTTATTATTGTAGCGAAGAAAATGTGGGTATGCCAGCGCAGCCTCCTAGTGGCAATTGGTTGCTCTACGGCTGGAATCCAATAAACTCATGGAACACTTTGGCCGAATGACGTGTCTTATATAGCCCTTCTCCTCTGGGTGAGAAAATGAGGGGGAAAATCAGAGGGGGCAACCGACCTTTTACCGCTGCAGACGGCCAGTCGGAGGCTGGACTGCCTCTTGGCCGGAGAGGTGAAGCCGTTTCTGCGCTGGGCGGAAATGCTATGACCTTTTGTACCAGTTGCCCGCCAGTGGAGAGGGACTTTTTTTGCCGCAATAAGTACCTTAGCATCATCACTAGCATCCCAGCAGGAATCCGCGAGATTCTTTCTCCCGTATTTTGAACTGGTGAGACTGTGTTGAAATCCTTTCCGGTCGGAGGCCTAAACCCACCAACACCGAAGCAAAATCGAGCAGTATGGGCAAAACCTCCTTCAGATTGCGGGCAATCTTTCAACAGAGCCAACTGGTTTGATGCATTGGTACTTTGCTTTCGTAGGAATGACACAAGCGGCCTCTGTGTTCGGCTAAAGTCTTACGAACTTTCTTACGAACTTTTAGTTCGACTTTTGCCACTTTCCAGACTACAGCCCTTCCGGCAAGTGCGCCTTTTTGGAAATATTAGAGGAACCTCTGCAAAATCCTGAACATGTAGTGAACTTTATTGATTATATAGCCGTTCGGTTCTTCTGTTCGAACGCCTACTATCTATTGGGTGCTAGCAATGTTGCAGATCTATATGTGGTGTTAGAGGAAGGGCATCCAAAATGGTATAAAAATATCCCCCTTGAATGATGCAGAGGTTCCTCGACGTATAGGAAATTTAGTGAACAAGAAGATGTTTCATTGTAATTACAGGAAATCAAAGGGGGTAGGAAAAATGGTAAAAGTCCAGCTTAGCGCGGTCGCCACCATTTGGTCAAATAGACCAGACCGACAAAATCATAAAAGGCATGGGCTATGATCGGCCCTAGGAGATTGCCGCTCCGAATCCGCCACCAGCCCAGATAGGCTCCCATCAGCCCAGCTACGAAGGCATAAAATGGGCTGATCCAATGCAAAAGGCCAAAAAGGCAGCTTGCCAATCCGACGGCCAACCATAAGCTGGCTGTTTGTGCGAAGATCCCGAATTGGCCCAACCAACGGGCCAGCCCATCCTGCAGCAGGCCTCGGAAGAACATCTCTTCGCCCAACCCAGCCAGGATAGAAATTAAGCCTAATTGCCAAACCCCACACCGACTAAAAAGCGGGACCACCAAATTTTGCAACACCCTCACCAGCCCACGCCAAGGGCCCCACGGATAGTTGACCGCTACCCATAATCCGACTAAAAGCGGTACTGCAACTATTCCCCCCACCAAGGCATCCGAAAAATTCCAATCGATTTTGCCCCATATCGGTTCTTTTACCAGCCAGCCTACTCCCACCGCTACCAATCCCAAACCCCCTTCTACAGCTACTGTAATCCCCAAAATAGTACCCGGCGCCAACGGAGGCACAGATTCCAGCTGCCCAACCCTGTGGCCCAACTCGGACGCAGGGAGCAACCCCTTAGAGGAACTGGACATGCTGCAGTGCGCGAAGGGTTCCTCCGGGAACTCTCTCCAAACAGTACCTTCATTTCGTTCCCGGTCTGGTTCCAACCTACTGCTTTGCTCTCCGTTGGAAGTCATCTTCAGACCTTCGTCGGAAGAGTTTCCCGTAATCATTCAACCAAACCAGTGTCCATGATTTGGAAAAACTCAGGAACGGATACTTTCTATGTTTCCTCGTGCCTAGTCTTCTTTTCCACTGTACTTTCGCAAAAGTCCCCTTTATAGCGAGGATACAACGGGGGTATCTCTCCGCTCCTGCCCTACTTTGGGATTGAAAGATTTTCAAACCCAGCAGCGTAACCGCTTCCTGCAACTGAGCTTCGATCGCCTCTTTTGGTTGGTGGTTTGGCATGTCTGTTTTGTTGTTTGGCACGTCGGCTCCGGGAAAAATAGCTCCAGCAAATTCTTCATCTGCTGGTCAAACCTACTACCATCCCCTACTGTAGTGGAATTTTTAGGAGAGTACCGTTTTCGGGGAATCTTTGAAAGATCCTGAACACTTAGGAACTTTTGATTCGTCTAGCCGGTCCGTTTTCTACCAGAATAGCCTGTCGACTCCTAGGAATGCTGGCAACCTTTATATGGTGGTAAAAGGAGGGGGGGCCAAATGGTATAAAAATATATCCCTTAAATTATGCAGAGCTTTTGACATTTTTTCCCAACGGTTGAGTTTTTTCCCAACGGTTGAGTTTTGAGGATGTTACTCTCTGTGGGGCTGTGTTGCAACCCTTGCCGCTCGGAGGCCTAAACCCCTCAAAACTGAAGCAAAACCGACCAGTATGGGCAAAACGTCCCCAGACTGCGGACAACCTTTCAACAGAGCCTCTCTGTAGATTAGGAGGTACAGTTTGTCCAAAATCCTTCTATAGATGGGAGATCGTGGTGTGAAAAAAATGCCCCTTTTTCCTTCTGTTTGTCCTTCTACTGAAAGGAGCAAGTTCTAGCTCCTTATAGGTATTGGAGTTAGAAAATTTTGTGTCCAAAAAGAGGTTTTCGAGCAACCTACAGGAGACAACCCAACTTAGGGCAAATGGCAAAAGTCGGGCCAGAGGCTGTTCTGAAAATGAACTTTTGGCAGTTTGCAATAGAGTACTATCAACAATTTCCAATTTTTCCCAAATTATTCAGATCTCTTTAATTGCCCAGTTTCACTAAATGGTAGGTTCCCAGGCTGTTACTCTACTTGGTTGAAGTGTAGCTCGTAAGATTTTGGCTGACGGTCTCTCCCCCCACTAATGGAATTTTGGGGATTCTAGGGAATTTGGGAAGGAGAATCTCTTTTATTTCCTAGAAAAGGCTTTTCTGGGAGAGCTTCTCAGCTCCACTTTTCCCCGATCCCGGAAGCAGAAAGCTCTAACAACTTTGGATTATTGGATTTTGGAAATTGCGTGAACAAAGGGATGTTTTCGTCGTAACTCCTGGATGCCAAAATAGTTAGGACAAAGAGCAAAGGCCCTGCTCAGAAGTCCGAAAGGGTAGGTACCAAACCCCTTGCAGTTTGCCTGATCGTTAGACTTCTGCTGGACCGAATAATTCTTAAGCTCCGCAAAACTGCAACCCGATACTTCCGTTGAGGCCCCTTCGGGGGTTTTAACAGTTTTATCCTCCATTGGTGGGGAATAAAGATTTTTGGGAACTTTCCGAAGGTTTAAAAACTTTTAAACCACATCCTCCGGCAGGGAGGCACTCTAGAGAGTCTTTATCACCACGGTGTTTTTCCCCAAAGAGAGGGGCATTGGACACCACTGTTGGAGTCTAATTGCCAACTAGGTCGATACACTCCGGGATGATTAAAGTTGTTTGGAAAACGAGGATATTTTATGAAACTTTTCCCCTTGTTAATCAAAGAGCTGCTAGATCAACGACAAGGTAGCTCCCCTACTAGGGGGCCTGGAGCCGAGAGTGCGCCAGGGGAAACAGTTTCCTTAGAGAAATTGAAACCCCAGAGTGCAACTTCGGCAGAAAAAAGCAGCGTCTTGGCGGAGATTCCAGATGTAACTGAGCCTCCTGCGGAAGCAACTTCCGAAGTGGTTAGTTCCTCTCGGCGGTTGGGAGGTCGGCTTTTCAGCCCCGGTCTTTCAGCGAGGATTCTGCTGGGGGGAGGGGTAGTGCTGTTTCTGATTGCGGCCCTGCCGGTTTTTTTCCGCTCTGATTCTTCCCCCCAGAGTCAGCCTACCCCCGGATCGCCAAATGGAAACCAACAGGTAGCTCCTGACAGCTCACAAACTTCCCACCAGAGCAGCTCCAATCCCTCCAGCCAAGGGATTTCTTCAGTTCCGGCAGCGACTACCAAGCAAACAAAGATAGGCCACCAAGCAAAGGCAGTTCAACAGGCCAACGCAGCTCAGCAAACTACCAGTGCCTCCTCTCACTCTTCCAGTCCACAAGCCGGTCAGAGCCAATTAGAGTCCCGACAGAGTGCAAAGACCTCCGAGAAAGTCTTGGATAAGGGGAAGAAAGATAAGTCTGAATTTGGCCGACCGGCTACTGCCCAGGAATCCTCTCCCTCCCAAAACTCAACTGCCAGACAATCTCCGTGTCCTGGGGCTCCGGCAGCAGAAGCCCGGGTGGAGCCTCCTCGACCAAATAGTGGGGATGGAGTGGTCAGGAGTTCCAGGGAAGGAGTATTGCCAGAGGAAGTTCCTCCGAGGGCAGATACGAAAACTCCTCGATATGGATATTTTCCAGAAACCTCTGCACCGATGGTTTATTACCCAACCTCAGCAAATTATCCAAATATCCCAAACAATCAAATTGTGTATTATCCGAGTACGGACGGCCGGTGGTATCCGGTGGCATTTCCTCCGGGCCGACCTTTTGCTCCGGGGAGATCGGTCAGCCCTCCGACCCCTAGCCTCGGTCCGATGGTTGGGGGAAGACCAGCGGGCTTGCCTGAATCTGAGGAGCCGCCGAGTCAGGGGGTTGTTCCCAGAATCTATTCTCAATATCAAGAGGTTTCCCAAAGGGAACTGCCGAATGGGGGAGGTGCCACCTCTTTCTATCAGCAACTACCTGGTAGGTCTCCCCTACTAGAGGGTAGAGCTTCATATCCTGCCCCACCAGGAGGGATGATCCCCCCTGATCCCTATGGATACCAATCTCCCATGGTTCCTTCGGCTACTCCATCCTACTCCGGCCGATGGAATGGACCGCCTTCGGGAAATGTGCTCCCCTCTTCTTCGGGGCCGGGGCAAGGTTCCAGATTCCAATCCTTCGCCAGAGGAACTGAACATCCCCCCCTCGGAGGAGAGGAGCCGGGGGTAGCTCGGTTCAAGGGGACTATTGAAAAACCTCCCATCAGGAGTGCCTATGACGGCACTGGATCAAGCATTTATTAAGGCGTATTTGCAACAGGCTGGGGCTGCCAAGACGGGGCGGAGAGCTTCCGAAAGCCTCCCCAACCCCACTTCCGCGGAAAAAAACCAGCCTCCACAGCAACCGCTTTCTGCTGCCGATGCGCCCCGGCAGTCATTAGGTGATCATGTGTCTGTTAACCCTTCCTCGCACCCCAGTAGCATTCACCCAGAAGGTAACTGTTCCCTTTCTGCCGAGAATTCTCCAAGCATAGAAAATAACACAGTAAACACAGCTCCCACAGAAAACCGATCCTTTTCGGGCAAAGCAGTTGGGGGTAACAGAAAAAGCGTCGCTAAGCCGGGGGGCCGCAAAAGAATAGCTTATTCCACTCCCTCACTTTCGTTGGTTGACGTATTGGAGGAAAAAGATCGGGGATCTTCGGTTGGATTACCAGATCGGAGGATTTTGCAGCAGTTAGGCACCGCCGACAGACAGGGGAGCACGGCCCATCCGTCGGTAAAAAGTCCGCATATTCTTTCCAAAGAGTTGAGAAAGACAACCCCGCGAAGCCCCCAAATTCCCAAACTCAGCGGGATTTCTCCCGAATCGCCCGAGTGTTCCGACCCAGCGGAGCGTTCTGGAGAAAATCGGCCAGATGGGGAACCAGAGTGTATTTTGGAATTTCCGACTTGTTGCCAGGAGCAAAGCGATAAGATTGTTTCTTTCTCGCCCTCGCTTAGTGTCCAGAAACTCCCTAAAAATCCCCGGAAAATTACTCTTCGGGATTTAGAGATTCCTCGAGAGGTTTGCTTTTTTGAGCCGCCTTCGCCGACTATTCCTTTGCATGAACCTCCCCAGAGGAGCAAGCTGCGTGGGAAACCTGAGTTACCCCGTGTGTTGGAGCGTCCTCGGCTGAACCTGTTTGTCCCGGATGCCAAAACCGGCCAGTCGCTCCGACCAGATTCTTCGATGCAGCAAATTCATTCCTCAAGGCAGCAACTTCATTCAGGCAGTGGCGGAGTAACGGGATTGAGTTCCGATGGTTTGAACCAGGAATCGGAGGCAGACAGAGGTGTTCAGGGGATGCTTCGGCTCCGGACAGCCCCAGAAGGTGGCCGGCCCCCAGCTAGCTATGGGAAAGCCGCGGACACGGAACCCACACCTACTGCCCATCAGTGCCAAGCAGAAGGGGACTCAGTTCCAGCTACTTTGGTGCCAGGAGCACCCGTGTTTTCTCCGTACTGGTATGTGAAGGGCTTCCATTGGCCGAAGGTCTGTTTAGCCCTGGAAGCCAAGGCACCGGCGGCCTTGGATCGGATGGCTGAGGCCATTCTGGTGGCCAGTAAAGAGCATGGGAAAATTATCGGATTTGCATCAGTGCAAGCCGGCCAAGGGGCAACGACCCTGTTATTATGTGCGGCTCGTCGGTTAGCCGCTCGAAATTGCGGGGTCTTATTGGTGGAGGCGAATTTACGGCATCCGGACTTGGCCGACCGGTTGAATGTAGCTCCCCAAGTTGGCTGGTCGGATCTAGGGCAGAGGTGCCGGGCACTCCAGGAGGTGCTTATCGAATCCCATACGGATAAAGTGACGCTTTTACCATGGGCCGGTTCGGTTCAAGCCGGGGCAGAGCAGAGGAGCAGTTTTGGTACTGCCATTACCGATGGTCTAAAAGGACTCCGCTCTCAGTACGATGTGATCCTGGTGGATCTGGGGGGGTTGGAGGGTTTGGGAGAGAAGCCGTCGGAACGTCCCAGGAGTCCGCTTTGCTTGGTAGAAGGGGTAGTGGTAGTCCGCAATGTACGAACCAGTGGGGGGCAATTGGAGCTTGGAGCATTGCGCCAGCGGTTGGAGGAGATGGGAGTGCCGGTGGTGGGGATAGTGGATAATTGTGTATAATTCTTTGGCCCTTCCCGGTAAACCCTTGGGCTAGTTCCTGACGGCAGCTTCTGAACCAGCCTCTGCCCTAGTGGGCGATGCCCCAGCCGTCTCTGCCCGGCCCAAACGGTTGGAAAAGTTTCTCCCAATAGATGGCCAAGCTAATGTACCAAGCATATTGGCAACTGACAGAAAGGCCATTTGAAAACAGCCTGGATCTGCGGTTTTATTATCCGAGCCAGTGCCATCAAGCCGCTCTGTTAAAACTTCGTTATGCCTTGGAAACCCAGGCGGAGGCGGCGTTGCTGGCTGCTGGACCAGGCATGGGAAAGACGCTGCTGGTAGGGATGCTTGGGCATCTATTGGGAGAACGGTTTGGGCCGTGGATCCAGCTTGGTTTCCCGCAGATGCGGCTGCAAGAGGTTTTGGAATATGTGGCTGATGAATTGGAGGGGGAGAAAACGGAAAGGGCTTCGGCTTCTATTGCTTGGAGCATTCGACGGATAGAGCGGTTGTTAGACAAGTTGGCCGGGCAAGGGCGGCATCCGATCCTAGTAGTAGAGGATGCCCATTTGATTACAGAGGCAGAGCATTGGGAGGAACTTCGACTTTTGATGAACTTTCGTGCGGGGCAACGGGTCGGCTGGACGCTGCTGCTGGTAGCCCAGCCGCCTCTTCTCCCCCTGCTAGAGCGGATGCCTGCCTGGGAAGACAGGTTGGCGATCAAATGTTTGCTTAGGCCTTTTGAACCGATGGACACGGCTGCGTATGTAGCCCATCGGTTAAAAGTAGCCGGTGCCAGCCGAGACCTGTTCGAACCCGATGCTCTTGCTGCCCTTCACCAACTTAGCCACGGGGTCCCCCGCCGGATCAATCGGCTAGCTGATTTGGCCTTACTGCTGGGTTATGCCGAAAGCCAAGAGATAATCCTTGCAGAACATGTGCAGGCAGTAGCGGAAGAAATGTTTACATTTTCTAGCTAACCCTCCCCCCCTGCACCATAACAGTTCCGCCGCATGTAGCGGGCTTTTCTGCCTGAGTTTTACCTTTTCGGCCTTGCACCGAAAGAGGAAGGGCATAACATCTTGCAATTATTAGATTTAGAATAACACTTCCAGGGAATAGCGAAACGGCCCCCTGCCTACCATGTCAACAGAGCGGTATTGTCTTCGGCAATATCGGCTGCGGCGGCCAAAAGGCCCACCGAACAAATCATTTCCGCCCTCACGACCACTGCCCCGCCAGAAGGCCTCGGGATCGACACAACTTGACTTTTGTCATTTTCCGTAAATCGGTTTATCTCCAGGAGTGATGATGAACCTTTCTTTTGTTC
Source organism: Thermoguttaceae bacterium (assembly GCA_025062105.1). GTDB lineage: Bacteria > Planctomycetota > Planctomycetia > Pirellulales > Thermoguttaceae > JANXAQ01. The sequence continues at coordinate 17,968 of JANXAQ010000216.1, read as the reverse complement.
ACCCCATTTCTTAACGCCAATAATTCTAGGCAGTTAGAACTTTCCCCGGTTCGGCCGGCGGCCAAAAATGGCAAAACTCAAGCTTAGAGGATCTGGCAAAAGATATTTATACATGAAATAAAGCTTACCTTCCTTAATCCCCCAGGATCCGCAAAGGTTCTATGGGCTTGGACCATCGGAGGAAGCAACGGTAAGCCAAAACATATCCGGAAACCTCAAAATGCCAATTTTAGGAGAGCTTTTTACGATTTTAGTTGGTGGAGGGGGAATTCTAATTTTTCAGCCGATTGAAGCATCTGATCCCAGGAGACAACAGCTTTTCGATAGGCAGCGGTTCGGCCGAGGATGGTCGTCAGATTGCTTCGTACACTGGGAGCAACGGTGGGGTTTTGGAAATCGCCTTGAGTAATGGTCCGATGAAAGGAGGCGATATTAGCCACAGCTCCTTCCGTGTACAGATTGCCCAGTTTGCCTCCTCGATAGGATTTTTCTCCTCGGATGAGCACTTGGCCAAAATAGTGTGTTTCTGCCGTACCTTTTGGCCCGAAGATCCAACAGCCGATGTCTTCCACGCCGGTTCCGTACTGCTTGGAGGCAAAACTAAGCGGAATATCCTGGGGGAAGACAAAAACACAGCAAAAGGCATCATGGCAAACTAGATCCGAAGGGGACTGTGACTCTTGTCTGGCCCGGCGGGTGCAGGCGCCATAGGCCCAGAGGGGATGCTGATCTAAAAACCAGGTGGCCACGTCCAGAGCATGGATGTTCTGCTCGGTAATGATATCGCCGGACAGGATTCGGTCTCGGCCCCAGAGGCGCATGCGAGTTTCCGCATCCGTAAGCTCTACGGCGCCGCCCCAGGTGGTGCCGGTGTAATAGACAGCCTCAGCGGAGACGATCGGACCGATATCGCCTTGTTGAACCCGACGGACGCATTCCTGATACAGTTCGTTAGCTCGAGTTTGGAAATCCACTAACACGCAAAGTTTCTTCTCCGTAGCCCGTTGGCCAGCCTGCAGGAACCTCTGGCAACCAGGCACATCCACGGCAATCGGTTTGGCCACAAAGGCATGACAACCGGCCTCCACGGCATCCCAGGTCTGATCTGGGTGGAAGTAAGGGGGACTTTCAATCACTACGGCATCCGGCTTGGCATCCAGAACTCGTTTATAGCCAGAAAGGCTACTGAAGCATTTGTCTTCTGGCAGGCCGAGGCGTTTGCCGGTATTGAGTGCCCGCTCAGGGAAATAATCCGCCACTGCAATAAACCGATAGCCGCCATGTTGGTTGAACAGATCCGCGATCCAATTGCCTCGGCCTCCGCAGCCAATCAGACCTAGTTTAATCGTCGATGCGGCTTGGCTGCCCCAAACCCACTGCGGCTTCGCAATGGTAAGGCCTATCAGGCCGCTGCCAACCAAAAAACGCCGTCGATCCACCGGACCACCAAAATGTCCCCTAGAATATTGCCTCCCCTGCAAAGGGACTCCTGCTGCATCCAGAGTAGGTCTTTTGCCTGGCAGAGAAAGTTGCTGTTGCCTGGCACATGGTTGTAAAGACTGATGTTGGATGATTTGACCAGTCATGGTTGAAGCCCCTTGAAGAAAAAGAGGTTACAGCGGACAAAGATAATCAAGGACTGCCATAGATTATGCCACATTCAAAGAAATTGAAAAAGGAGGAAGGCTTCCGATTTGTGGGCACCTGCCGCACATCAATGCTGGCCTGAGAGGCTGTCCTGAACTTGGGGTTTTGGGAGTTGCCAATGGGTTTTGGCGGAGCAGTTCCTCCCCTCGGCACTCCTTAAAAATAGAGGAACCTTTCCATAATTCAAAGGGAATATTTTACCATTTTGGCTTATCCTCCCTCTAATACAACATAGAGGTGTTAGCATTGTTAACACCCAATAGATAATAGGAATCTCTGCATAATTCCATGGAGATATTTCTATAGGATTTTGGCTTACTGCACCTCTAACCCAACATGTAGAGGGCTAGCATGGCTAGCACCTAACAGATAGTAGGTGTTCGGGGAGCAGAATTAAACGGTTATAGAATCAAAAATTCATATAATTCACTATATGTTCAGCATTTTGCTGAGGTTCCTAGAGATTTTGGCGATTCTAGGGTTGGAGAGAAACCTCCTTTCCTTATGGAAAAGGCTTTTCAGAATAGCCTTTTATCTTGACTTCGCCCAGTTTTTGTAACTTCTCTTATTTCAGGAAGTTAGGCCTTGAGGATTCAGCAGATTCCATAACTCCAATATTTTTAGAGGCTGTCCTAAAAACATTGGAACCTCTGCATAATTCAAAGGGGATATTTTTATACCGTTTTGGGTGGGCTCCCTCTAACACAACATATAGAGGCGCTAGGATTGCTAGCACCCAACAGATAGTAGATGTCCTGGCAGGACAACGGAACGGCTAAAGAATCAAAAGTTCACAAAGTTCACTGAATGTTCAGGATTTTGCAGAGGTTCCCATTTTCTATGCTGAAAGGAGGTTTCCTTCCTCAATTCCCCAAAATTCCCGTTTTTAAGCACTGTGGAGGGTAGGAGCCGGTCGACCAAAACCCATGAGAAACCGTCCAAATCCCAATTTCAGGAGAACCTTTCAGTTCGACTTTTGCCATTTTTGCACGTCAGCTGGAGGAATAATCGTCTAAATCATTAACAGAGCTTAGAGTTAAGAAATTAGGTGGGCAAATGAGTGGCTATTACATAAGTCCTTAGAGTACAAGAAGTTATGAAAAATGGCAAAGTCGAGCTCAGAGGTTTAGGACATCCAAAGGGGCTGCACCCTGGAAAATACCAAAACGGGTGCTAAGCTCGACTTTTGCCATTTTTAGCTTCTTCCCGGAGGGGAAAAGCTCTAACTTCTTGTAACTATTGACTTAGGAAATTGAGTGAACAAAAGGATGTTCCGGCGTAACTCTTGGAAGCAAACGCAGTTAGGAAAAAATGGCAAAAGTCGAGCTAAGAGGAGGTTGATCGGCACGTGGCAAGAGGCTCTGATAGACACCAGGGCCAACTAGAACAATTCCCGCCTGGCCGGGTAGAGGTCAGCGGCCATGGGGTTGCTGGTTAAGGCGTTTTTCGGGGAGGAAAGGTTGGCATCGGCATTTTGGCAAAGGTTTGCCATTGAGCGTCGATGTGGTTCCGGCTAGGTAGGCCCGAATGGATCCACAGGCCATAGCGAAGCCGGAGGGGTTTTGCCGGTTGGATGGTAATCGGCCCGGCTAGGGTGAGCGAAACACCCATCCAGCCGTCGGCCCGCACATGGAAGGGGGTCGGATGGGTCGGATTGGCGGGATGATCCATCAGGGTAATCCCGGCACAGTATTGGGCTATATCAATCGTGTGGTTTTGGGAAGCAGCGGAGGAGGGCGTTCCGGGGCTGGTAGTGGGGCTAGGTTGGGCTGCTGAGCCTGATGGCAGTTTTGGACGGTCGCCTGGCAGCCCAGCGGGAGGGGGACAGATGCAGCCAGGCTCCGAGAAGCTGCCTATCGGCTGTCCGGGAGGGGCCGAAGGAGTTGCCTGCGAAGAAAAGTTCGGCCCCTGGGCAGCGACGGAACCTGCTGAATGAGGAATAGGTAGGATCGGGCCGCTGTAATCGACCCAGCGGGCAGGTTTACGGAATATAGCCGGTTCTCCTAGTTGGCCTTCTGAGTTGAGCAATCGGCCGCCGCCGTCAGAAACACCAATCGTCTTAGCCATCCGCACGCCAATCATGCCAAACGGACTCTGCCCAATGGTAACCGGCTCTTGAGCAGGCGTGTGCATTTCCATGTCGATAAGAATCCACCAGTTCTGTGGATCAATAAGCTGGACTTCGATGCGGCGTCGTTCCAGAAGTAGTGTTTTGCCTGCCTCCGTTTGCCAAGCATGGGCAGCTACCAGCCAAGCCGACCGGTCGCCATCCTCGTACTGCTCGATCCGTTGACAGACAATCCGGCCGAATCGGTCGAATTGGCCGGCAAAGGTATTTTGCCGATCGGTCCAGAAGTTTACGCCCCCCACGTCCGCATGGGAGATCCAAACAGAATTATGATGGCTATGGCCGAAGGGATCCCGCGGATGCCCCATGCGGGTAAGTGATCTGCCTTCCGGACCAGCCACTGGATACAAAAACGGTCTTCGGAGGCTTGGGCCGAAATGATACCGGGTCAATTCCCGGCCCAGGTATTGGAAGGATGCCTGCTCGTATGGTAGGGGTAGGACCTGCATGGCTGGGACCGGTTTGGCCTCCGGAAGCTGACCACTCAGCAATGACTCCTCGGTGGAAGAAGGTGGAAATAGGTTGGTTTGGGGAGCACCCCCGGCCGGGGAAGCGGAGGACGGATCGGTGGTGGACGGTAGAAGCTTTTTAGCAGGCTCCTGCTCGGCCGCCAAAGTAGGATACCCCAATAAAAAATAATAAACAAATAACCATCTGGCATCTTTCCACCTCCAACTCATTGTACCTCCTCCTCAAAAGAATAAATCCCGCCCTGATTGACCTTGGCTAACACCTCAGCCGACTGAAGAAACTCACTTCCTCCTCGCTGCTTGGTATCTACACAGTTTCCCAGAGACCGCAATAGGTGGGAGTCATCTGGCTGGCGCACCATGAACATCTTGGAAGGAAAAACGGTTATGGAGATACTCTAGGAATCTCTGGAAAATCCTGAACATATAGTGAACTTTGTGAACTTTTGATTTTCTACTCGTTCGGTTGTCTTACCGGGACAGGTACTATCTATTGGGTACTGGCAATGCTGGCACCCGTATATGCTGTGTTAGAGGGAGCACAAGCCAAAATGGTATAAAAGCATCCCCTTTGAATTATGCAGAGGTTCCACTAAATGTTCTACCTTCGGAAAGCCCGGCATTGCCGAAGGCAAGCCAAGGGACTAGGCAAAAACCAGTTGCTCCCTCCTTTCCCCTCTCAGGAGGAGATAAGGGGAAAATGAGATCCCTCCATTCGACGGAAGTTTTACGACGTTAGAAGGTTGGCCTGGATTCTCAAGCGATTATTGACCCAACCAGCAGGGAAGCTCAATATGGTGCGGCGGTGTGGTTGGACAGGGGAATAGGTCGGCCTGGAGTGGGAACGTCAAAGGCACCCAGTTCCGTCATCATACGATAGAAGATAGCCGGATCGACTCTTGGCTGGGCATCGGCCCCGTTGCTTATTAAAGCAAATAAAATTTCTGCTTTAGCCTGAAGTTGCTCTGCTTGGTGGCTGGTGATGGTAACGGCGGCCCCTTCCGGACCATGCCGATCTAAAGAAGCCCGGTACACCAAATTCTCTCCCGGCCGAGGTTCAAAATAAAACTCCGCCTGAGCAATCCGAGCCATGATCGGCGAAAGCCGGAATCCCACCGCATCAAAAACCAACAATCCTCCTGTCTGTGCCATCCCTTCCAAAATAAATGTGGCGCTAAGTCCCTGGGGATTAATGCGTCCTAGCCCACTGGTGGCGCTAGCCGAAGGTACTTCTTTGTAAGCTTCCGCCCAGACACCAGACTGAAACTGCGTGAACCGATCAATCCAAAGCCAACGAAACACTTCGCCACCATGGGATTCGTTCTGCACAGAGCCAAGCTGCACGAGTTGAGGGGAGGCGCAAAATGGAACTGCTTCTCGATTTTTGAATGTTCCGGTCTCTTCTGCCGATCCATGGTTGGAATTACGGACTTTGAGCCGAATTCGAGCAGAGACTACCATCCGACCAGCCACCTCCCCCTGACAAAGCATCTCTACCGGGCCTTCCGGTTTGCGGAAATCCATCAGTTGGCAGCATATTTCCAGCCGCTCACCCGGCTGGACAAACCGCATGAATTTCACTCCCCGAAATGCATCCACCGCCAGACGGCGTCTAGGGCCCGGCTCGCTGAGATCCACTAACGCCCTGCCGGCTTGCACCATTCCTTCCAGAATCAACACCCCTGGCAAGACCGGAGTGCCTGGAAAATGATCCCTTAGATAGGGTTCGCTCTCACCAAGGCATTTTTCTGCCCGAATCCAGCGTCCGGGAACCCAGGCTACAATGCGGTCTAAAATCGAAAATTCCATCGTCTCTCCAGCCCCTCCTATGCCCACCCCTGAAAAACAAAACCTCCCTCTCTCTTCGAACTTCAATCATACAGGACGATCCCACCTAAAAATAACGGCGTCTTAAAAACATTGTAGTCTAACTAGCTGCCCTGAGTTTGAAAAGAGAGAAATTCGGGAACATTTCAGCCAAGTGTAGAAAGCCGTCTCTCCCCTGGCCCAGTAAAGACCGGTCAGCTGTCTGAATGGCGGGGGTGTGGATACCGTGTGGAAGTCAAGGGGGTAGAGCGGGCCTGTGACTTCCAACAGAGACGCCTAACGCCGAGGAGAGAACACGTTCTAGTGTCGAACTGTCCGTATGCTTGCTGCTTTCCTCCTCTGCTCTCAGTGGGGTTGTCCCTTCCACCAGGTGCCTATCCCGCGGTGGGGAGAGGGAAAAAGGATAACTCCATTCGGCTGAAAAGTTACATTTTTGGTAAGCTTTCGGCCGACTGAAAACCTCGCCGCTGCCCTCCAGGCCGGGTTGCGGACTAGGTTGGCCGGGTCTGTTGGTAAATAGCCTGGATCAGTTCCTGCACATCCTGATATTTTTTGCCCGTCTGTAAGGCACGGTCTAAGAGACGGCGGGCGTCGCTTTCCGAATGGCCCAAACCTAGCAGGATTTCGTAGGTTTGGGAAACCACATCGGCCGGCACTGCCTGCTCATGGGGCTGAACGCGGTTTACCATCAAGGCGAACTTAGGGACTTTTCGGCGGAGTTTCGCGATAATGCGCTCGGCTGTAGCCATTCCGATGCCCGGCAAACCGGCTAACACCTTAGTCTGCTGCTCTTCGATGGCCACGGCCACCTCCTGCACCGGCCGAACCATCGCCCGCAGCGCCTTTTTGACTCCTACACCATCGACCGAACAAAACAGCTCGAAAAACTCCCGCTCGGCTTCCGTCAAAAAACCAATTAACCGAGGAGTCAGCCGACCATGAGCCGGATTGCCCTCGAGGTACTCAATCGTATGGAGATTAATCTCTTGGCCGATCTGCTGCTGCAACTGGCGCCGGGTAAACTCCGAAATCAGCACCTCGTATTCGATCGGCCCCACTTTGAGCCGAAGTGATTCTTCTCCCAATCCCACCAATTGCCCCGTAATTTTGGTAATCACGCCAAAATCCTCAAAAAAGCTTCTACTTAATCCGTTGGCCGAGACCCGCGGAGTGAAGGGTGGTTTTTTAGAGGGTACAGGTAAAAGTTCCGTAACAGTGGAAAGTTCCGTAACAGTGGAAAACCTCCCTTCTTATTCCAGCTAACACAGCAATCCAGTTCTACTCACCGCCCAGAGAATCCGGAGCCTCCTTTTCGCAGGAATCCCGCCGGAGGGCATTTCCGAAAAAAGCTTTTCTCCTCCTCGGCAACGGTACCAATCTAGTTCCTCCTTGTAGGGAAATAACAATTGTTAGGATCCCCTCTGGGCTAAAATCAACTCTCCAATCAATCTCCCCAGTCTGCTTCAATGAAATCTTCCTGGGTAAGCAAAACATGAAAATACAATTGTTAAAAATTGTGGAATACTTCAACCGAATGGTGTAACCTTATGGAACCTCTGCATAATTTAAAGAAGATATTTTTAGCTATTTTGGACCCCTCCACTTATAACCCAAGATATAGGGTTGCTAGCACTGCTAGCAACCTACATATAGTAAGTCTTTCAATGGTAGGAGTCAATCCCTACAGAATCGAATGTTCACAAAGTTCACATGATTTGCAGAGGTTCCTGCCATTTGATGCACCAGGGATCTTTTTCTGCGTGGCAGGGAAGCTCGAAGGAGCAGACGGGGTTCGGCTACCGGATGGCAGCTATCTGCCGACGGCCTTGCAGATGATAGTGGCACAAGGCCACAGCTAAGGCATCCGCCACATCGGCCGGTGCCGGCAACTGCTGCAGACCTAATTCCCGCTGGATAGCTCGCTGGACTTGCCCTTTGTCCGCCCGCCCCGAACCGGTCAAAATCCGTTTGACCTGGGTGGCAGAGTAACTGACCACCGGAATCCCCGCTTGCGCCCCGGCCAGGCAAATCACCCCACGGGCATGCCCCATTAAAAGTGCTGTGCGAGGATGGGCATAGTGGGCATACAGAGCCTCCAGGGCCAGGGCAGATGGCTGAAATGTGCTGATCAGCTCGGTAATCCCCTGCCAAATAGCCTGCAGACGTCGGCCTATTTCGCCCCGCTGGCCCCCACGCACAATTCCAGCTTCCACCACTCGGGGGCCTGCTATGGTGATTTCCAATACTCCATAGCCGGTAATATTCAGCCCCGGATCCACTCCTAGAATCCGGCCGCCCACCATAAGCCGCTCCTTACTGAGGCATTTGTCCGGTACTCCGGTTAAGCTGTCCAGTATTCCCTTTCAGGTACCAGGCAGCTACTATCTTTTGTCTTCGCTCTAGGCCGATCTATTCCCCCCGAAGGGCACTCCAAAGAAGCTGCCCCGAAAAGCATTTTTCGCTTGCCAACAAACATCTGCCAGGATGCCCTAAACTCCTCCAAACCCGTTATGTTTCCGAGCTTTGCTGCCTAACCACCTCCTAGCCCTGAAAAACCACCCGGAAAACGCAACATCTATAACTTACCAGGACATAACTAACAGCCGAACAGGAATTTCAGGAATATAGGCAAAATGAGCAAAATAGACAAAATTTCCTGCTTTCTTAAAGGCTCTCTGAAATAAAAAAGAAAAAGAAAAAGAGATTTTTGGCCCCCCTCGGCTAACAAGTTGTTTCTCCCACTACAGAACTACAGCCTGATATTTGGACAGCTTGGGTACCCAAAGTCTTCATCGGCTATTGGAATAGAGAAGACTGGCTTATCCCTTTTGCAGGCCACCCTCTTAGCTCGACTTTTGCCCTTTTTGGGCTTCTGCCGAAATGGAAAAGTTCTACCTCCTTAAAATTATTGAACTTAGGAAATTGTGTAAACAAAAGGAGGGTTTACTGCAACCTCTGGTGACAAAACAAGTTAGGAAAAATGGGAAAAGTCAAGCTTACAAGCTTATAGGATGTGCCGAAATCCATTCTCTTGCTTGCAAACAGAAAATCTGCCCGAAGATCCGATCGGAACCTCTGCAAAATCCTGAACATATAGTGCACTTCATCACCTTTTGATGCTTAGGCCTCCCGTTCTCCTAGTCGAAGATCTACTATCGATTGGCTGCTAGCAATGCTAGCAACTCTATATATGTTGGGATAAAAGGAGGATAAGCCAAAATAAAAATATCCTCCTTGAATTATGCAGAGGTTCCGATCGTTAAAATCCATTGTTAATAAAGGTTCCAGATCTCGACTGTTGCCAATTTTTAGGGTGTACCGCCTTTTGGATATCCCAACTCTTTGACAATATTGGATTGCTCAACAACGAATCCTTAAGATTTAACTCCTTGGAATAAAAGAAGTTACAAAAAAGGCAAAAGTCGAGTTGATTACCTGTTTCTCAATGGTGGGCACAAAGCTTTCCTACTCCTTGTCGCAATGGGTTCTATTTAGCAAAGCTCCATTCGGTACCCGTAGGCCGATCTTCTAGGCGGATGCCAAGTTTGGCTAGCCGATCCCGGATCGCGTCAGCCGTGGCAAAATCCTTCTTCTTGCGGGCCTCGGTCCGAAGTTCAATCAGCACCTGGACCAGGTCCCGCACTAGGTGATCTTCCGGCTGGATAGCGATTTCTACCGGTTTGCGGAAGACTCCAAAAATCCAGCCTAATTCTCGAAGCGTAATTGTAGCTTGTCGTAAGGCCCCAATGGCTTCTTGAGAGCGGGCTGCCGGTTCTTCCAAGCGTTGGTCGTCGATGTATTTATTGATCCGCCGGAGCAGATCAAACATGTGGCCCAGAGCCGCACCGGTGTTGAAATCGTCGTCCATGGCTTCTAGAAACCGGTTCCGGAGTTCAGCCACATCCTGCAAGAAAGGATTGTCACCGGGGAGAAGCTGGCCATTGGCCCGTCGCATGGGCGGTGGCAACCGATAGGGATCTTCGCCGGTAATTCGGCTGAATCGGCGGAAAAATCGGTAAAAGGCTTCTACCGCATTGCCTACCTCCCGGATCCGCTGCACGCTGAACTCAATGGGCCGACGATAATGGGTCCCCAGAATGAAAAACCGCACTACTTCTGGATGCAGGTTTTCCTCTTTTAGGAGTAAAAGGAAGGATTTGGCGCCGTGTCGGCCTGCTAATTTACCGGCTTCTTGGGCTTGGATATCGTCTTCAGGAGTTTGCTCAGCTCGGCTCATTCGGCCGCCTACTTTAACTACTGCCTCGGCATCCTGCATTAAGCCGTTGTGGACCCAATAGCGAACCATGGGTTTGCCATGGCGGGCTTCGCTTTGGGCAATTTCGTTTTCATGATGGGGGAAGACTAGGTCCAAACCCCCGCCGTGGATGTCAAACGTCTCTCCCAACAGCCGAGCGCTCATGACCGAACATTCAATGTGCCAGCCGGGACGACCCAAACCCCATGGACTCGGCCAGGAGGGTTCCCCCGGTTTAGACCGCTTCCAAAGAGCAAAATCTACTATGCTACGCTTCCGCTGGCTGCCTTCACCTCCCTCGCCCTGCATGCTGTCCAAACTACGTCGGCTCAACTTGCCATAGTCCGCCTTCTTGGACACATCAAAATACACATCTCCATCCGCCTCATAGGCATAACCTTTCTGGATCAAATCTTCGATAAATTGAATCATGTCCGGAATATGATCCGTGGCTCGGGGGAAATGATTTATTCCTTCCACGCCTACAGAGCGAAGGCATTCCATATAGTCGGCCGTCATTTGTTCGGCCAATTGCTGCATCGGAATGCCCAACTCTCGGGAACGGGCTATCAGCTTATCATCCACATCGGTGATGTTAACTACCCAGGTTACTTCGTAGCCGTTGTAGGTAAGATATCGTTTGATGGTGTCGAAAATGACCGGACCGACCATGTGTCCGATATGGCTCGGCTTATATACGGTTGGGCCGCATAAATATATGCCAACCTTGCCTGGCCGTAGCGGCTCAAAAACCTCTTTAGTTCGGGAAAGCGTATTATAAATCCGAATCATCGCTGCTGCCTCGCTTCCGTTATCTGGGAAAAACTTTTTGGTGCCGGGTCGGAATCCTCGCTAGAAGTAGTAGTTCTTGTTAGCAGAGCCACTGCTTGGGCCATCCAGAGTTCCTCTCGGCCAATTGGGCCAAGAGCCTCGGCAGTTTTTGCTTTTAGGCCGATCTGGTCGGCCGGGATTTGGAGCAATTGGGCCAAACGGCTCCGGATTTGTGCCCAATAAGGGGCTAATTTTGGTCGCTCCAAGTGCACAATACAGTCGATATTAACGATCTGCCAACCGGCTGTTCGGACTTTTTCCAGGAGCAACTGGAGCATTTCGGCGGAACTGCGCCGGTAGTTGGCTGGGTCTTCGGGCGGAAAATACTGACCAATATCGCCCAGGCCTGCCGCTCCTAAAAGGGCATCGGCGATGGCATGAAGCAGGGCATCGGCGTCGCTGTGGCCCACCGAATGCTTATCATGGGGTATATCAATGCCCCCTATTCGTAGAGGTCCCCCCATGGCTAACCGATGCGTATCATGGCCTAGCCCCACTCGCCAGCACATTCATTCCATTCCTTCTGTTCCTTAATCTATTTCCTTCTCCTTTAACCTTTTTCTATTTTAACGGTTCCTAAACTCGACTTCTGCCATTTTTTCCTAACCTTGTTGTGACTCCAAAAGTTACGACGACTCCTCCTATTGTCCACACAATTTCCTAAGTCCAATAATTTCAAGCAGTTAGAACTTTCCTACTTCGGTAGGAGCCTGAAAATGGCAAAAGTCGAGCTAAAAGCTTCCTCCGCTACCGGGCAACTTTCTTATGGTCCGCTAAAGAAGGGAATTATATCCCTCTTGTCTCCTGATAGAAGAGAGACTTAGGCGGTAAGATAGCAAACAACAACGAAGAGACTAGAAAAAGTAAAAGCACACGTAGGCTTTTGCAATTTTATGGGAACCTCTGCATAGTTCCTTATCCCATTTTGGCTGTCTGCCCTCTAAGAGGCTGTCTGAAAAGAAGTTTTTGGCTCACTCGGCTGCCAAGTTGTTCCCCCATCAGGAGGGCTACAGCCCAAGATTTGAGTATTTTGGCACCCTATGCTTTACCGTCTGGTGGAAATAAGGAAGTCTGGCTCCCCCTTTTCTGACAGCCTCTAACACAACATATAGAGCTGCCAGCATTGGTAGCAGCCAATAGATCGTAGCTGTGCAGGTAGGACAACCGACCAGCTAGAGAACAAATATTTACAAAGTTCACTATATGTTCAGTATCTTGGAGAGGCCCCTATACTATGACTCCATAGTTCAACGTGAGGATTGGCAAAAGAAAATTGTTATAACTTCTTATTTCTGAGAGAGTTATATCATCGTATCTTTGTGAGGGTCTGGGAGGGGGCAAAAGGGAACCTCTTGGAGGTTAATGGGGGCTTTTCTGGTGGTTGGGTGGCCCGTTTGGGTTCGGGCCCTAGGCCAGACGAAAAACTTTGACTTAACCTCTTGAAAAATCATCGCTTAGCCAATTCCCTACCAAAGGGGCTATGGGGTATGCCACCCAAGTCTTATGTTGCTTGCCTTCCGGAGTGCTTGTTTGCGGGCTTTCGGAGAAAACTGTTGCAACATCTTGGTCCGAAAGGTGTTGGGTTCAGAGAGGAAACATTTTTTTATCTTTAAACTGTACTTTATCCAAACTGGGGTTTGAGGCGGCTGATTTTTTGTAGTCAGTTTGGGATTTGGCGAAGATAGGTGGCTGGCTGTCCCATCTCACCCTGCCCCTAGTAGCTGCCACAGTTCAAAAGGCTACGTAGTTTGGCTACGTATTTTATGAGGCTAGGAGTCGGTCGACGGAGTGGGTATCTATATGTCGGAAGGAAAGAGGGTTTTTTAAGTTCGACTTTTACTGTTTAGGCCCTCCTGCCCCCAGGGAAAAGCTCTAACTCTCTGTAATTGTTGGAGTTAGGAAATTTAGTGCCCAAATAGAGGAGGTCGTCCTAACTCCAAGAGACCAAACATGTTAGGAAAAAATGGCAAAAGTCGAGTTTTAGGGGAGGGTCTGTGTAAAGTTGGTTTGTGGGGCCGAAGCTTATTTTGTCTATATTCCCTATATTGTCCAGTTAACCCACCAAATTTTAGCCGCACTTCTTTAGTGGGTGATGGATTTGGATAAAAAAACTCTTCTCGGTCAACTAAGGAAGTCTTTTTCTACCTAAGAAGACACAAAATGGTTTGGACAGCTTGTCAGTCGGTGGGCGTTGCTCAGGGAGACTCTGGATTGGTTGCAATCATTGGCCAGCCCGGTGGAGCACCTACTCCGATGATGCCTTCCTGCGCAAGCGGCAGTTCAGTGGTACAAATAAAAACCTCGCTTCCTGCTTCCCCAGGGATACCTGTTCCGCACGCTGTTATACACATCTTTGGGATGGATTCACCCTCACAGCAGCAGCAAATGACTTCCCCAACTAGGGGGATAACTAACCTTACGAAAAAAAGACAATAGTTACTTTGGATAAATTGCACAATTTTGAAAATATTTTGCCTATTTGTTCTATTTGATCCATTCTGTGTTGTTCAACGGGTTTTTCTGCTTTGCCTAAAGTGATGTCCGAGCATCTGAACTCTAACTTGTGTATAACAGCAAGGGGTGGACAGAGGGAGCGGGTGGAGGCAGGACTGGTACTTGTAGGTCTTCGGGGGGGAGTCCACAATAGGCCAAGGGGAGGTTTGTACTTTGGTATCTGGCGCTGGGTAGGGACTGCCTGGGGAGGCTAGGCCTCGTTAGGCATTGGTGTGGGTTTGGGGGGGATCATGGGCGACGGGGGTTTCCGTCGTAGATCGTCGAAAAGTTCGCGGAGGGGTCTTTTTTACCGGTGGTGTGCGAAGGGAGACATATGCCTACGATTTACGACAACATGGCGGAGTCTTTTTTAGAGGGTTTGCGGCGGGTGTTAGATGGGGCGGTTTGTGCCTCATTTTGTGTGGGGTATTTGCATTTATGGGGGTGGCGGTTATTAGCCGATTGGGTGGAGCGGTTACCAGGTCGGCTTGCTAGACCGCCTTGTCGGATTTTAGTTGGGATGCATCGGCCGCCGGAGGAGGTGGTGCGGCAGTTGCAAGGGTTGGCTGCCCACCGGGAGGTTTTTACTGCTGAGCGACTGCTTGGGGGTGGGGAGCGCCAGAGTCGAAAAGAGCAGATCCTGAAAAGTTTCCGACGCCAATTGGAGTTTGGTATTCCTCGTCAGGAGGCGGCGGAAACGCTTCGGCAGTTAGCCGGCCAATTACGGGCCCAGAAGGTCCACATCAAAGCTTTTTTACGGTATCCGCTCCATGCGAAACTTTATTTGGTGGAGCGGGAGGATCCGGTAGCGCGGCTTGTGGGGTTTGTCGGCAGCAGCAATTTCACTCAGCCTGGCCTGACCGGCCAAGGGGAGCTGAATGTCGATATCTTGGACCAAGATGCGGCGGGCAAGTTGGCAGAGTGGTTTGAGCGGCTTTGGCAGGACAATCTGGCACTGGACATTTCCCAGGAATTGGCCGAGCTGATCGAACACAGTTGGGCCTGTCAGCAGAACGTTCGGCCGTATCTGATTTATCTGAAAATGGCCTATCATCTGAGCGAAGAGGCTCGTCGGGCCGAACGGGAGTTCAAACTCCCGGCCATTTTTTCCCAACAGCACACGCCTCTGGCCGACTTTCAAGTCCCGGCGGTAGTCTTGGCCGCTCGATATCTTTATGAACGCGGCGGAGTGCTTTTAGGCGATGTCGTAGGTGTAGGGAAAACCCTGATGGCTACTGCCATTGCTCGCATCCTCCAAGAGGATGGAACTTGTCCGAACACGCTGGTCATTTGCCCTCCGAAGTTAGTTCCGATGTGGCAGCAGTATATCCGGAAGTATCAGATTACTGGTGAGGTCATCTCGCTGGGCGAGGTGCAGGCACGTTTGCCTAATTTACTTCGTTACCGCTTGCTGATCATCGACGAAAGTCACAATCTTCGCAATCGTGAAGGAAAACGTTATCGAACCATTCAGGACTATATCGAGCGGAATGAATGTCGGGTTTTGTTGGTAACGGCTACTCCTTTTAACAAGCAGTATGAAGACTTAAGCAATCAGCTTCGGCTGTTTGTGGATGAAGATCAGGATCTGGGCGTTCGGCCGGAGCGCTTTTTTCAGCAGGAGGTTGCTCAGGGCCGGACCGAGGCTGATTTTCGGGCTCGGTTTCAAGCACTGCCGACTTCGCTCCGCGCCTTTGAGCAGAGTCAATTTCCTGAGGACTGGCAGGATTTGATGAGGCTTTTTCTAGTCCGCCGTACCCGCTCGTTCATCATTCGCCATTATGCAAAATATGATCCTCAAAACCAGCGGTACTACATACTGCTTAATGGTCAGCCTCAGTATTTTCCGGTTCGTCAGCCTAGGACACTTGGTTTTGCGGTTCAGGACGATTCGCCTTTTGATCCTTATGCAAGGTTACTTTCCTCAGAGGTCGTTTCCATCTTGGAGGCACTGGATTTGCCGCGATATGGGTTGGCCAAGTATTTACGGCCCCAGGCTGAAGAGCAGGCCAACGCAGCGGAAAAAAGGATCATCGCCAATTTGACCCGGGCGGGGCGTCGGCTGATCGGCTTTTGTCGGACCAGCTTGTTTAAGCGTTTGGAGTCCAGCGGTTATAGTTTCTTGCTTTCCGTGCGTCGGCATATTGTACGGAATCTGGTTACTTTGTATGCCTTGGAAAATGACTTACCGGTTCCTATTGGGGTGCAGGACGTGGGGCTATTGGATCCGGCCATCAGTGATCAGGATGCCGAGCTGCTCGGTTCTTCTGCGGAGGAACCTCATCTTGAAAACACCCCTGTATCTTTGTCGGAACCGGTCGACTCCGGTTATGATCTGCAGCAGCTGCGTCGGCAAGCTAAACTGTTGTATCATCAATTCCAGCAAACTCAGGGCCGCTTCCAGTGGCTGGACGGCAGTTTTTTCACCCAGCAGTTACGGGAAGCCTTGGAGGCGGATGTGGCGGCTTTGAAACAGATTTTGGATCTAGTGCCTGTCTGGGATCCAGTTTCTGATCAAAAGTTGGCCATGCTGTTGGATCTGCTCCAGCGTCGTCATCCGAAAGAAAAGGTGCTTATCTTTACCCAGTATGCCGACACTGCCTATTATCTGGGCCAGCAGCTTCGTCGCGCCGGCATAGCGGATTTGGAGGTAGTTACTGCCGAAACTCCGAATCCATTTGAGCTGGCTCGGCGGTTTAGTCCTTCGGTCAATGGCGGGTTACCTGCTGGTCAATCGGAGCTCCGCATTTTAGTGGCTACGGATGTATTGGCCGAGGGGCAAAATTTGCAGGATTGTTATATTGTGGTCAATTATGATTTACCCTGGGCGATTATTCGTTTGATTCAGCGGGCGGGTCGGGTGGACCGGATCGGCCAAAGACATGACACCATTTTCGTCTATTCCTTTTTGCCGTCTGATGGGGTAGAGCGGATGATTCGGCTTCGGCGTCGGCTTTTTGAACGCTTGCAGATCAATCAGGAGGTGATCGGCACGGATGAATGTTTCTTCGGCGAGCAAGCCGAAAATGCCTTACGGGATTTGTATGCAGAAAAGCCCGGCATCTTGGACGATGATCCGGCCGACCAGGATATCGACTTAGCAAGTTTAGCTCTTCAGGTTTGGAACAGTGCTTCGGAGGCGGATCGGAAGGCCGCCTTAGCTCTTCCTCCGATGGTCAGCACTACGGCCCCGCTTCAAGGCGAGGGGCCACCCGGAATGATTGCTTATTTGCGATTTTCGCCGGCCTCTTCCGAAGGCCGGGCCGACGTCTCTGCTGCCTTGCCCCCTGATCAGCCAGCCCGCTTCTTCGACACCTTGGTCCGGGTCGATGCCGAAGGTCGTCTGGTCAGTCAGTCCATATCGGCCATTTTTCGGGCGGCCGCTTGTGGGCCAGATACGCCCGCTCTGCCGCCTGCCGACAATCACTATCAGCTCCTTTCCGACTGTGTAAACGCCGTCAGGAAAGAAAAACATCCTTTGGGCGGTCATCTCGGCTCTGGCCGTTCGGTTGCCCGCAGGGTCTATGAACGTCTAAAGGCGTTTCGGGAGAAGCTTTCTTTGGTTTTGGGCCTTCCAGAGGGTTTTGGCCAAGATCTGGACGAAGCCATTACCAAGGTGTATCGTTATCCTTTAAAAGAAGCCGCCCAAGATCGACTCCGTCGTCAACTTCGTTTAGGGATTCCCGATGACGAACTGGCTCGCCTGGTGGTGGAGTGGGCCAAAGAAGGCACGCTCTGTGAAATCCTCGATACCCCCTCTTTGCCCGAGGAACCAAGCATCCTTTGCGCTTTGGGCTTCCGCTCTGTGGACCCGGTAGATTCTGAAAGGATTCCTGGATGAGTACCCGATTGGACTTGGCTGCCGAAATTAAACGACACTTAGACTCTATTACCCAGGACAATGTCCTTTATCAGCTTCGGAAGCTTTTTGCTGAGACGTTTTGCTGGGACGTGGTGTCTTCGGAGGGGTGGGAATTGTCAGTTCCGGCTCCTCTGTCGCAGACGCTTCTATTGCAGTCGGTGGCCCATGCCGCAGGTTTGCCGGTCTTTTTGGTCCGTTGGCCCAAATCGGAGCTTCCAGGTCTGACGGCTCGGCGGGCTGTTCAGCGCGCAGTAAGCAATCGCTATGTCGAGCATCTACTTTGTTATTTGACAGATCAGGCCGATCAATTGGCTTTTGTCTGGGCCAAGCCACGCCCCGACAACAAGATCGAGCTACGCACGTTGCCTTATCAGCGCGGTTTGTCGGCCCGGACCACCTTGGAACGCCTTGCTGAGCTTCAGCTTTCTGAGAGCGAAGTTGGTCGGTTGACTGTT
>JANXAQ010000121.1 GCA_025062105.1 Thermoguttaceae bacterium | reverse complement strand
GCTGCAGTATTGTTAGCACCCAATAGATAGTAGGTGTTCGGATAGAAGAACCGAACGGCTATAGAATCAAAAGTCCATAAAGTTCACTATATGTTCAGGATTTTGCAGAGGTTCCTTAGAAATTTGGAGCCTTCGAGTAGTTCGACATTTACCAATTTCTCGGAAAGGAGGCCTTTTTGTCCTACCCGTTTGAAAATATGGGAGTTGGGAAATTGGCAGCCGATAGATCTTCAAAGCCGAATACCTTAGAAATAAAGAAATCCCCTAAAATGCGACATTCGAGCGATAAAGTGCGCAGGCTACAGAGGGCCCTGAGAAAGGCCGCTTCCGGGCCTCTAAGCGCGACTTTTGCCATTTTCCCTAACTGGTTTTACTGCTGACAGTTACGACAAAACTTCCCTTTGATCACCCAATTTCCTAAGTCCAATAGTTACAAGGAGTTAGAACAGCCCTCTGCAGGGCGAAGCCAAAATTGGCAAATGTCGAGCTAAGTGCGACTTTTGCTATTTTCCCTAACCCCTTTCGTTTCCAGTAGTTACGACGAGACTTCCTTTTGTCCACACAATGTCCTAAGTCCAATAGTTTCAAGGAGTTAGAACTTTCCCATTTCGGCACAGGGCTAAAAATGGCAAAAGTCGAGCTAAGAGGTGGTCAGAAAAGGAGGTAGGCAATCTTCCTTTTCCACCGGCCGGGGAAGGCTCTGGGTAGCCAAGGTGCCCAAATCCTGGGCTGTAGTTCTTCCTGGTGGTAGAAACAACCTGGCAGCTAAGTGAGCCGAGATCTTTTTTCCGAAAGCCTCCACCCAAATAACTTTTCCTATCCCCCCCAAGGGAATGGATAGGAGTTGAGAAGTATCGGGATTTACATTTTGTTAGAGGTTCTAAACAGGATTGATTTCCACAGCTTTATATATCGTTCGGAGGGTGCGAAACCCGATCCGTCGATATAACTGGATTGCTGCTAGATTGCCGGCGGTAACTTCCAGTTGGACCCGGAAGATACCTGCTTGTTGGAATCCGTGGAGGGCATGAGCCAGCAATGCTTTGCCCAATCCTCGGCGTCTATGCAGTGGGCTAACGCCAAGATTTTGAATGGAGCCAAAACCCTGGGGGTCAATGATGCCCTGCACCGTACCACAGGGTTCCCAGAGCTGTGCTTCTGGGCCAGAATAAACAGCCAGCCAAGTTGCCGTCGGTAGAAAGCCCGCCCGTTGGGTGATGTCCCGCATCAGGCGCTGACAGCCCGCCAAGCTGCCAAAACAGGGGAACAAATGGGCATCCATCTCATCACAAAAACTTTCGTATTTGGCCCGAGCGTGCGCCTCTAATAATCTATCCTGCCAAGCCCACAGCTGATACCCCGCCGGACATTCCAACGGGGGCAACGGCGTCACTGCCAAGTCGATTTCCATCCGGAATCGTTTGAAGTAGCTAAACATCATCGCAGCCCCTTTTCGCCTTCTGCTATAGGCAGCCAAGTGTTAATCTATCGTTTCTTAGTAGCACTGGTCAAGAGATCGCGATAGGGGGCTTCGGATCCAGGGGCTTGGTTGATCTCAGAGCTAGGATGGGGAAAAAATTGTCCCACCGGTTAGACAGCCACCAAACAAGTCGATATGATGATACGAATCTCCCAGTCAAGGAGAATCTACCGGAGACCGACGGCCAGCTAGATAAGCGGTTGGAGATCGACTTTTGTCATTTTGGCTTCCTACCGAAGGGGAAAGATCTAACTTCCTGGAATTATTAGAGTTAGGACACGATATGGACTAAAAGAGGGTTCGTCGGAATTCCGAGAGACAAACCAAGTTAGGAAAAATGGCCAAAGTCGAGTGGCGAGCTCCTCCTCAGAGGAGAATTATTTTGGGTTTTTCTAAAGATAGTCGGATGAGCCGACCTATGTCTTGCACAATTCCTCAAAAAAAAGATCTTGAAGCATTGGCTATTCCTAAAGTAGATCTTGGGCTGAAGACCAATCGGATGGACAGCAAACCTTTGGAGAAATACCATTTAGAGGAAGCACATTCTAGGCCCTCCAAACCTGCGGGACCTTCGGAGAGGTTGGATTCCGAATGTCTTTTAAAAGGACAGATCACCTATGTGGAGTGTTGCGATGATGATCGGTATGTTGTTTGGCGGAGCCGTGTCCACTGAGTCCCCGAGTAGGATCCCCCAGATCCCATTCGAGAAATACAGCTTGCCTAACGGCTTACAGGTGATTTTACATCAGGACTGTTCCACGCCGATTGTCTGTGTGAATCTGTGGTATCATGTCGGTTCCAAGGACGAACAGATTGGCCGAACCGGTTTTGCTCACCTGTTTGAGCACATGATGTTTCAAGGCTCTGAGCATTACGACCAGGATTATTTTAAACCGTTGCAGGAGGCTGGTGGCAGGCTGAATGGTTCGACCAGCCAAGACAGGACCAATTATTGGCAGACTGTGCCTTCGAATTACCTGGAATTGGCCCTGTGGATGGAATCGGACCGGATGGGTTATCTGCTACCGGCCATGACCCAGGAAAAACTGGATAACCAGCGGGATGTGGTCAAAAACGAGCGTCGGCAAGCATATGAAAATCGGCCGTACGGTCTAGTTTATGAGACGATTCTAGCGGCGCTTTATCCGCCCGAGCATCCTTACAGTTGGCCGACCATCGGCTACATGGAAGATTTGGATCGAGCCAGCCGAGAGGATATTGCCCAGTTTTTCCGGTGTTTTTATCACCCGGCCAATGCCAGCCTATGTATTGCTGGGGATTTTGACCCGGCGGAGGCAAAGCGGCTGGTGGCGAAATATTTTGGCGGAATTCCAGCGGGGCCGAAACCGGTACGTCGACCACCGCCGATGCCCCGATTGAGCCAGGAGCAGCGCATTCGGATGACCGACCGGGTGGGCCTGGGTCGGCTGTATCTGGTTTGGCCCACAGCTGTGGAGTTTAGCCAGGATGATGCTGCCTTGGAATTATTGGCTGGGATTCTATCGGCTCCGAAGATAGGTCGGCTAGAAAAGCGGCTCGTGCGCCAGCTCCAATTGGCCCAGGATGTCAGCGCCTCCCAGCAAGGGCAAGAATGGGCGGGCACATTTTGGATCACGGCTACGGTGCGGGCGGGCCAGTCGATGGCCCAACTGGAAAATGCCCTCCTGGAGGAAATCCAACGGATTCAGCAACAGCCGCCCTCGGAAGAAGAACTTCAACAGGCTTTGCATCGGCTGGAATCGGCCTGGATCGGCTCGTTGCAGTCGGTGGGAGGTTTCGGCGGCCGGGCCGACCAATTAAATTACTACAATGTAATGACCGGCGATCCAGGAAATCTAAGCCGGGATTTCGAGCGGTTCGTTCGGGTCCGGCCGGAAGATATCCAGCGGGTAGCCCAGCAGTATTTGACCTCAGCACGGGTAGTGTTGGAAGTCCAGCCCGGCCAGACGACCACCATCGAACCCGATCCCCGCATCCCAGCTGCCAAAGCCAGAAAAACGCTTCTGTCCCAGGCCACAAGCCCTTCTCCCTATGCTTCAGAGGGTTCCATAGATGAAGCTTCTTCAGGGCCAAAAGCTTCGTCCGATTCTTCAGGCCCAAAAAACTTTTCCAGCCCTTCTGGTAAAGAAAGGGATGATGGCCGACACCATCCGGCTTCCGCTGATAAACAAGCGGAGATCAATCCGAAAATACCCAAAAGCCACCAGAGTGCACCGTCGCCTTTGGATGCTGAGCACGCAGCGACAATCGAGCAGCCGGATCGCACTCGGTTGCCTCCGCCCGGTCCGCCGCCGAAGTTCACCTTTCCGCCCTTTAGCCGGTTCCAATTGAGCAACGGTTTAGAGGTGGTCTTTGCCGAGTATCATGAACTGCCCTTAGTGATCTGCCAGATGCTCTTTCGGGCTGGACGGTCTTCGGATCCGGCAGGCAAGGCGGGGTTGGCCCATCTGATGGCAGCTGTCTGGGACGAAGGCACTCAAAAGCGAAGTGGTGAAGAATTGGCTGCTGCTTTAGCTCGGCTTGGCGCCAGCCTGTCGATCGGCGCCGATTGGGACACCAGCGGTGCCCGGCTGTTTACGCTTCGCCGATCCTGGACCGAAGCCCTTCGGCTTTATGCAGAGGTAATCTGCCAACCGCTCTTCCCAGAAAACCAGTTGGACCGAGAGAAGCAATTGGCATTAGGTCGGCTTCGGCAATGGCGTGCGGACCCGGTCATGGTAGCGCATTTAGCCTTTTGTGCGGCTTTGTATGGGCCGGACCATCCGTACGGGCAGCCTTCCTTAGGCACTCCCTCAACTATTCAGAGTATCGGTCGGCACGATCTGGAACAGTTCTATCGGCAGCATATTCGACCGAATCGGGCCACTTTAATTGTTGTTGGCGATCTGAGCCAGGCTGAGTTGGCCACCGAACTGGAAAAGGCTTTCGGCCATTGGAAAGCGACGGAACCTCCGGCATCGCAAACGCCGGCGGAGAGTGCCTCAGCATATCCGCCCGCCAATCTAAGGCCGCCCAGTGCCCAAACAGAGCCTCAAACCCTTCCACCACGCTCTTTGGGAACAGAGTGGTCCGAAGGCGTCGGCGGTTGGATGCAACCCGCCCTGGAGCAGCCAGCTGCTTCGGGTCTTGTCGCTCGGAGCCAAAATGCTGAGCAACCTATGTGCGAGGGGAACGGCCGATGGGGGCCGCCGCTACCCGAACCACCGCCGATCCACCAATCTCGGCTTTTAGTGCTCGATAAACCAGCTGCTCCCCAATCGGTCATTTGTGTGGGTCAACTCGGCGCCCGGCGGAATTCACCAGAGTATGCTCGGCTTGTAGTGATGAATACCATTTTTGGCGGCCAGTTTTCCAGCCGACTCAATATGAACCTCCGGGAAACGCATGGGTTTACCTATGGCGCTCGAAGTGCGTTTGACTGGCGGCCTCGGCAACCGGGGCCGTTTGCCGCCGTCTCCAGCGTCCATACCGAAGTAACCGCCCAAGCCCTCCAGGAATTCCTGAACGAAATAGAGGGCCTTCGTGGTGCAAAGCCCGTTAGCCTGAAAGAATTAGAGTTTGCTAAGAATTATCTATGTCGGGGATACCCAGCGGATTTTGAAACCGCCAGCCAATTGGCCGAACATTTGGAAACCCTTCTGGAGTTTGATCTGCCGGATGACGCCTTCAGTCGATTTATTCCGGAGGTGCAAGCTGTCCAGCCGGAGGATGTCCACCAAATCGCCCAAAAGTTTTTGCAAGTGGATCGGCTGCTAATGGTCATTGTGGGCGATCGGACCAAGATCGAACCGGCGCTCCGTCAATTGCCGGTAGGCCGGACGCTCCAGGTGGTCGAACTGGACGAGGCCTTCCGGCTTGTGCCGGTTGATCAACAGAAGGAAGCGCCGATCGGGCAATAACTTCCCGTTCGTTATTTGAGGGAGGGGGGAGGGTTTTTGAGTGCGGCGGTTTGATCGCTAGCCCCCAGCAAAGCACCTAGGATCGCCCAGATGAGGCCCCAGACCATGGCGCCCACCGCAGCGGTTAGCAGAACTGCCGAGAGCAGGCTCTCCTCCATGCCCAAAGCGCCAGCCAGGGCAATTCCTAGAATCGTCCCCAGCACAAGACCAAATACGACCGTCACAAGGGCCCTAAGCATGCTTTTCCCGAAGCCGCCCAGCTTGGCTAGAAACCCACCACCTAGGGTCCCGATGATTCCCCCCCCGAGAGCGCCCAAACTGATCTGGTTGAGATTTACCCCGGCTAGGGTCCAAACGATTGCCCCTGCTATGGCCCCGGTTATGGCGCCCAAGATACTGCCGGCAATCGCTCCAGAAATTCCGAAGGTAACCGCCTGGTCCATCGGGACAGGAGGAGGCGACGACGGCATGGCGGGCCTGCCAGTACGTACACCTTCCTCGGCCCGGGCTAAATTGTCTAATCCCGCTTGGTACTGAACGGCCCCTACACCAGCCGATACACCAATGGCGCTGGATGCAGACTGTTGTGCTTGCTGGAAAACGGGGGACTGGTTGGGAACCATCCCAAGGGCATCGGCCAACTGTCGGCACCAGGCCCGGGCGTCTTCCTGCGGACGATCCTCCGGTTCCGGAGCTAAAGCTTGCCGCACTACGGCCGCCTCCGTCTTACTAAGACCATTGAGAATCGGATCGGCATTTTTCTGCCTCTGGAGGATTTCTTCGGGATTCCGACCAAAAGGTTCCTGACCAGTCCGGAGCTTTAGATAAGTAGCAGCTAAACTATACAGATCTACGGTAGAGCTCAGTTCCCCCTGGTACGCTTCTGGTGGCAGATAACCCATGGTGCCTGCCCCAGAATGCGACCCGACCGAAGCCCCCACAAACTTCGCCAACCCTAAATCACCAATCTTTACATGGTCCCAAAATAGCAGCAGATTGGCCGGTTTGATGTCCCGATGGTAGATGCCCTGACCGTTTAGGAAGTCAATTCCCTCGGCCGCCTCGCTGATATAGCGCAGCAACCGTTCGGGCGGAATGCCTTTCTGGCCCTCGCTCTGGTAGTGCTTCAAAAGGTCTTCCAGAGACCGAATCTTTTCATCCGGGGCCAATTCCCATCGGGTCACCAAATAACCGCCAACTACCCAAACATCCATCAACACCACAATCCGCGGATGCCCTGACAGTAGCTTCAGATATTGGAGATTTTCCAGCTCCTTGGCAATTGCCGGATTGTCGTCGTCGAGTGGGTCCAGGGAGACTTTTATCGCACAGGGAATGCCGCTGGGAATAGCTTGAGCTTCAAAAACCTCAGCAAATCCGCCCCGGGCAATCCGCCGCACAATCCGAAGCCCATGCTGGCTCTCCAGCACTTGCTGCACAATGGGGTCCATCGGTAGATCTCCTAGATAAGAGCACTTTGGAAAAGTGGGGCATTCCCCCCGAGTGAAGAAAGTTACTTCTCCTCCTCGTGGCAGAGACCAGGCTGCAAAACAGGCTGGGTCAGGAAGCTAGTGTGCGGCCGTCTGGCCCGTGGCCTATCTCGACTGGAACCTGACGCCGCAATCTCCTTTCAGGCTACCCCTTGACCAAAGGAAATGGGATCCAATAGACCCACTGTACTTGGCTGAATTGTTACGACGATTTCATTAGACCACATTCGGCCCACTGCGACAAGATGACCCGGAGTGTACCACATCCACACCAAATTTGCCAGGCGTCAAACCCCCTATCAGCCGTCGAGAGACATCATTCCCCTAGGAACCTCCGCAAAATTCTGAACACGTAGTGAACTAGATGAACTTTCGATTCTATAGCCGTTTCGGTTCTACAATCCGAACACCTACGATCTATTGGATCCTAGCAATGCTAGCAACTTAATGGGTTTTGGGCCGACCGGCGCCACCCTTCAGACTCCTTAAAAACAAGGATTCTTGGGATTCTGAGGAATTGAAGAAGGAAAACTCCTTTCATCATAGAAAATACTTTTAGGAGAGCCTATTAGCTCGACTTTTGCCATTTTTGGTCTCCTGCCGAAGGCAGAAAGTTCTAACTCCTTGAAATGATTGGAGTTAGGAAATTGCGTGAACAAAACGAGGATTCGTTGTAACTCATGGAGTTAAACCAAGTTAGGGAAAATGGCAAAAGTCGAGCTTAGATATTGGGTTAGAAGGAGGATAAACCAACACGGTAAAAATATCCTCTTCACTTCCGCAGACTTCTCCTTATTCCAACGGAGCACCAAGAAATCCTTCGTGCCAGAAGACCGGTTTGTAACCCTGTTCGGTGACAAAACGCACAGCCGTCTCTACGCGCTCGACCATGTCAGGCCGATAATTCCCATAAAATGGCCAGAAATATTGTTCATGTGTTAATAAATCCATTAGTTCGGCGGTATTTGGATTTTTGGTTAGGGGCTCTAGGGTAGGCACGATTTTTTCCACCGGCGTCTGGTCCAGGACAATATCCACCTTCGAGAAAACAATACCGGAATTAAAGTCTTTCCAGACGTCATGGGTGGAAATATATTCGGAATGTAAGTCGTCCCATCGGTAGTTGATATCCCATCGGCCTTCGGCGTTTTTGGAAAAATAGCCACTCAGCACTCGAACCCCCCGCTCATACAAAGGTTTAAATACCTCATGACGGGTCATGGCCCAATGAACCACGGTAGTGGGGCTGTAGGCTTCCTCGCCAGCAAAACGTTTAATCTCGGCAGCGATTTTGTCGAAATCATGCAGCAGTTTTTCTGCCGGTGCGTCCTGATAGGGTCGGGGCGGATCGTTCGCCCAGGCATGGAAGGCAAGCCGAAGCCAATTGGCATTGTCCCGCCACTCACCTCGGTACCGATCCGGAAATTGACTTAAATTGAAGTCCTCGCCAGTGGTGTAGTAAATATTCAGCACAAACTTTGTTCCGTATTTCTGGTGCAATTTGCGCAAATTGGCTAGATAAAAACAGTCAAAGAGCGATTTATACTGCTTCTGAGCAATGTCCCGAAGGAAAAAGCTATTGTCGTCGATGGCCACCCGGTAACGAGGAAAACTATGCCGGTCCCAAACTACTCGGATCCGATCTTCTGCCTTTTGACCGTCTGGGCCTTCGGCTGTGGCCATCACCTCGTTCTCATGCGACTTTAGCAGCACCGGAGATTCAAAGGCTTGCTGGTTTCTGCTGGCTATCTGGCCGTTGACCCGAACCTGCCAACCTTCCGGCGCTCGGCCTTGGATGGTAATTTGGAGTCCTTCTGGGGTCAGTTGGCCTTGGCGGCGGTTGAGCACCGCTCCATGGATCGGTTTTTCGATCACCACCGGCCGATCCGCTGCCAGCAAGCAGCTACCCTCCCAACTCAGAACGCCTGGCAATAGTCGAGTCTGGGTAGCAGCTAAACCGCGACGGAGCCACCAGTTGCCTCCCAAAACCACCGGAGCAGCACTGCTACTCAACTTGTGTAAAAATTCCCGTCGATGCATAGATTGATTCCTTGAACAAAAGCCTACCGAATGCCTCGTCGATCCTTCTCCATACCTGAGCTTCTCTCGTTTCTATCTATCATACCTTCCGGAGGGAAAAGAAGAAACTGCCCCGTTGCCAGACTGTAGCTAAAATTTTGTGTGGCAAATGGGCAAAATATAGTCCCACAGGCAAAACAAACCTAACGGCCGGAAATCCGGATTTACTCAGCAGATATCTAGGAATCTCTGCCTAATTCAAGGGGGATATTTTTATACCATTTTGGCTCGTCCTCCTTTTACCCCAACATATGGAGTTGCTAGTATTACTAGCAGCCAATAGGATAGTAGATGTTCGACTAGGAAAACGGGGGGCCTAAGAATCAAAAGTTCATAAAGTTCACTATATGTTCAGAATTTTGCAGAGGTTCCTCTATTTTATCCTGGATATGGGGACATAAACTCCTCTGCAGAAAGTCTTAGAGGTTGTGCGAAACAGCATTTTCTATGATGAAAAGGAAGTTTAATTCCTCAATACCCCAGAATCCCCAAAATTCCTGTTTTTAAGGAGTCTGATGGCTAGGAGCCGGTCGGCCAAAACCCCTTAGAAACCAGCCAAATTCCCATTTTAGGACAGCCTCTTAGCCTCTGGCTTTGGATTCCGGGGCTTTATGTTTTGTGGAGATACCAAACTGAGCCATTCGGATGGAGCCGGGTACCAGTTACCTTCCCCCCATCTTTCCGAAACGGACCACAAAAATTAGCATGACCCCGTTTCCAGCTATTGTTGGAAAAAGTACCCAAGAGGTTGCGGTCTCAGGACCTGCTTTGCTCAGAAGAGCGAAAACCGGCCTCCCACGTTCTCGTCGGTTCGCTGGGGAAAGGGGAACCCCGATCCATCTGAAGAACCAAAAAGAGGCTGTATTGAGTGGGAGGCTTCTAGATTTCGACCTTGCCATTTTTCCTAACTTGGTTTGCCTCTGAGAGTTAGAATGAAGCAACTTTCTGTTCACCTAGTACCTAACTCCGATGTTCACAAAGAGTTAGAACATTACTCTTCCCGAGAAAGGCCCAAAATGGCAAAAGTCGACCTAGATGGAATACCGTTTTAGTAGATCGGTCCGAGGCTGGCGGCTTTGGGCAACCGAGCAACTTCTGGCGGCGAGGGACGTTGTTTAGGGCCAATGGCAATCCCCACCCAGCCGTCTTCGACGACAAACTGAGTAATCATAAGTTCCCGCATTCGGGGATCCGGGCTGATATGCTCTGGGGCAATTAGGAGCGGCTTTTCTTTGTCAAAGGCTTTGCCAAATAGCCCACGGAGGCCGATCTGCGAACGCATATCCAATTGGCCTCGTAGTTGCACTACCCCGTCCCGCACCAATCGGGCATCTGCTCCGGCAATCTCCGGCCGGTAAAACGCACAAACCTGAAAATCGTTCCATTCATTTTGTCCCTTGCGCAGGTAACTGAGCGAAAGTTGGACCGAAAATCGACCATTCTGAAAGCGGACCATCAGCGGATCTTGCTCAGCAAAGGTCAGAGTAATGTCATCATGTTCGGTTTGGCGTTGGGCGAACTCTGGCCGACGAATTCGCTCGGCCACCCACTGGCGGAGTTCCGGCAGCGTAAAGGTGCGCCCGGCTAAATCCAGCCGATCCAAAAAGTTGTTAATAGCCGATTCATGCACCTGAAAGCTAGCCAGGCTGTCGCTGGGCGCCCAGGGGCGTGGAGTATGGGCGCCCAATTGTTCCAGGCCTCCGATCCGAAGCCGCATGGTAATCCTCTGTATATCTGTTTTGGCTTCCACCATTTCTGGTCCTAGTCCCAGGCTGGCCATCGGCTCCAATACTTGTTCCTGCAGATTGCGAGACACACTGGTAAGTCGGGAGTCGGCTTCGGCGTCGATTTGGGCTTTGGCCCGAGCTCGCAATTTGGCCTCTACTTCCCGATCTGCCTCCCAACGCCGAGCCTCATGCTGGGAACGAGCCACTTGTTGAATAATCGCACCCAATAGCGGAATCGGATCAAAATCAGTTTCCAGACCCCGGAGTCGCGTGGAATGATGTACCTCCACCTCCGCCGGCCAAAGCCGAATCCCAAACGTCCCAACCTCTAAAGGTTTACGAGCAACATACACCGCATCGCCCCGGTTATAAAAAATGGCTGGGCCCTGAAACGCCGTGGTCATTGAGGATACCCGACCAGTAACCTCCAAAGCCAATCGAATCCGAGCCGGGTCCGGTATTGTGCGTACCGCCACATCCGTAAAAACCAAACTCCGGCCCCGCACCGGTACCCCTAAGACCGTATCCGAAACCCACTGATATTCAGGATCCCGAGGCGGAATGAGCCGATTCAACAAATCCTCCGTCACCACAATCCGGAGGTTCGGATTCTGATAATGGTAGCGGAGCTTTTCTCCCAAAGCTCGGCGAGCCGGGTGGGCAGAAAACAGCAGTCGCTGACAATCAGCCGCCAGTCGTTGCGCGTGGCTTGGCTGAGCACTGGCCTCGTAGGCCTCTAGGTGGGCCAACACTTCCAGAGTTTCCGGCGCCGGTTCGGCAGCCCACAACCGAAGATGCTGTTGTACGGTGCCGGCTGGCCCAGTATTCAAAAACCGCTGTTGTTCTGGGGCCAAGCCACGTCGGCTAAACCGCTCCAAAATGCTGCGGGCTAACCGCCGCCGTTCTGAGGGTGAAAGCTCCTGACGCCGAGCCAACAATTCCCGCAATCGATCTAAAAGCAAATACCGCCGCCATCCTCGACCTTCGGGCGAATTGGTAGTCAGCCGATCCAACTCCTCGACAGCCTCGCTTAACTGACGCCAATCCGCCTCGCTCAAATCACGCAGTCCCCCCAAATCCTGAATCTGGGGAGGTTCCTGAAGCCAATGGGACCATAAATCCAACCGCCGATACAAACCGAATCGCACCTGCCGAAAGGTGCGAAACGTGCGCCGGTCGGCTATCTGCGGTTCCAGAGCGTCGCTTTCCTTTCCTAACTGGGTCAGCCGATGCAAAATCATCCCCGCTTCGGGCAAACGACGCTCTAGTAACGGCACCAACGCCCGGACTTCCAACAGCACTTGCCTGGCCCATGGCCCAGCCTGCGGATCTTCAGCAATCGCCTCCAATTGGGCTAGCAGCGAGCGAGGCATCCAGGCCGGTTCAACCGGTTGGACTTCCGGGCGGCTAGATTCGCCGCCGCCTTCCAAACCCGATTGCTGCTGCCGATCGGAACTATCAGGATCCTGGCCAGGAAGGGAGCCAGTCTCTGGCCCCGCTTGCAAACTAGGTTGCTGCTCCCTCACCAAAGCATTAGGGGAGGGCCCGGAATCCACGGCAGAGTCTGCTTCAGGCACAAAACCATGCTGCTCCACGGGGGGCTGCTGAACAGATTTGGCCAACTCGCCGGATGGTGCTTGGCTTTCTGCCGCAGTTCCTGGGAAAGGCTGTTTTTTTATGCCTAAATCTATCAGCTCCGGCGCTTCTGGAGCCGGCTTTGATTGATGACCGGCCTGGTTGTCCCCAGACCGGGCCGCCAGGTGTGTGGGTGGGGTAGCTTCATGCTCTGCGGCTTTAGACGGCTGCGGTTTTGACAGTTCATCTTGTTCTGGCCGGGGTTGCTCAGCTGCTATTGGTTCAGGATCTGGCAGTTTGGTCGGCTTGTTAGGCAGAGGTTGGTCTAAAGCAGCCGAAGAAACTTCGGCCAATTGGCCCGGGGAAGGAACTGCCAAACTCTTCATCGGCTCCGAGAGGGCCGACTCAGGACGGGCAGGGGCATTAGCCACTGGCTTGGCTGGAATGGCCACTAACGGCTCCCGAAATTGATTATCCTCCAATTGGCTTCCAGTAACTGGAACGAATGTTTTCTCCTGACTCCCAACCTCCCCCCTATTGCTGCCAACCAAGCGATGTTCCGCCTCTTGTTGTTTCCATAGGCCGAGCTGCCCTCCGGAGGAGCCAGAGCCTGCCGTGGCGGTAATAGCAGCCTCCATTCCTCCCCGGTTAGTAGAAAAACGCTCGGGCCGGCCCTTAGGTACCGAAGATTTCTGGCTTTGGGAAACATGTTGGGTAGCAACGTCAACCTGAAAAACCCTCTTTAGGTACGCCTTCCGTTCCCAAGACGGGGGGATTATCAAAATCAAGCCAAACAAACCGGCCAAAATACATAACACGGGCCAAATCGTGTCTCGTTTTTGCCAGCTCATAGAAGGGTGGATCATCCTCAGAAAATTAGTAACCCTTCAGCCGAACCGAAGCCGAACCGAAAATCCCCATTCTTATCGGAAACAAAAGGCAGGAATCCTGGGGAGCAAAACATGGGAAGTAGATTTTTCCAGGTTTTGCCTTTCTGCCTATACAACCCCCCTGGAGCAAAATTACAATCGGGAATAGCTACCCGTGAACCAAGCACGAAATCCCCTCCACTAGGCTGAAAGTTTTAGCCTGAAGGGGATCTTTTTCGAAACTATTCAGCCAAAAATAAAGTCCTTATGTGAATTTGGACAAACTGAGAGATATAGAAAAAGTTTCAAAAATCTCTAGATTCCCTCAATCTTGTGCTTGGCAATTTTGTCCGAGAGGTAAGTTCCAAGGCTTTCGCACCACTCGGCTGAATTGTTTAGCCTTTTTCTGTTTAGTTTTTTCCTGGAGCCTTTTCTTCTGGGAGGAGCCCTTAGCCGACTCAGCCACCAGGATAGGCCAGATCAGCCCTTAGGCACTCAACTGCTACTAGAGGCTCCCTTTGTTTGATAAAATCGGCTTCGCTTGAAATCCGAAAGGATGTTTTCAGTGGGGGAAAGAAAAGGATCCGAGTTCGAGAGGAGATATTGTATAAGCAAGCAAAATTGACGCAAAAACGCAAAATAGGAAAAATACAAAAAATAAAAAAATTACTTAGACTTTAAAGGCTTCCCTGCGAAAGGATCTGAAGTCTCATGCTCGCCTCTTGACCTTCCTTAAACTTCGGGGTAACAGTTCCCCGAATAGCCCAACTGCCTCCTCCTCAAGCCAAGAAGGACCCAAAATCACAGGCCAGAACAAGCCAAAATCCGCTCCTCCTTTCGGCTCAAGTCTTTACCCTTTTTTAAAAATTGGAGAACCTTCTACCAAACGTCTGATTTCAAGACAATCTCAACCCAAAGGTTTTAGTCCTAGGTTCAGGAAAGCTGGGTTTTCTGAGGGGGAGGTGTTTGGACTCGATAAGTGGCGGTAACAGTAGTAGTAATCCCCCCCCGTGGGCGGAATGCCGCCTCAAGGATCATCCATCGGGGTTCCAGCACCGCCACGAGATCGTCCAAAATACGGTTGGTTACATGTTCATAAAAAATCCCCACATTGCGATATTGCTGAAGATAAAACTTCAAACTTTTTAACTCCACACAGCGGCGATCCGGCACATACCGGATGGTTAACGTTCCAAAGTCGGGTTGTCCTGTTTTGGGGCACAAAGAGGTAAACTCTGGACAGACAATGGTAATGGTATAGTCTCGATCCGGATAAGGGTTTTCAAAGGTTTCCAGGATCTGACGGGTTGGTTCCGACATAAGGAAAACTCCTTTAACTAGGGGGGATAAAAAGAGCTTTCTCTTTTCTTTTAACAATCTTCAGCTTTTAGGAGCACTTCGGCCGAATGGAGTGGGCGGATTTTCTCCCCTCTGCTGGTGCACAGAGCGATATCCTAAAGGGAGCAATAAGGGGCACAATCCTCCTTTTTCCACGATTGGATAAAAGACCCTCTGTACGACGTTAGGGAACCTCTGCATAAAGGGGATATTTTTACCATTTTGGTTTTCCCATCTAACACAACATGTAGTGGCTCTAGTATTGCGGCACCCAATAGATAGTAGGTACCCAAGTTGCACAACCGAACGGTTAGAGCATCGAAAGTTCACAAAGTTCACTATACGTTCAGGATTTTGCAGAGGTTTCTTGGCATTTTTTCTAGTAAGTTGTGACCGCACTCGACTACACCACAGTACACACTACACACGATGTTCACACGAGCTGCCGTTTGGCTGGCCGACCTTTCCCACAGAGGATCGCTGTTATAAAAGGATAGGCAAAATCCGAAAACTCATTCAACAACGCAGATAGATTAAGCACGCAGGAAAAAGATAGTTTTCGAAACCGAAGACATTCCGATCTTCCAAATAAACTTTCCCAAATTGTGCAATTTCTCTAAAGTAACAATTAGCTTCTTTTTAGCTTCTTTTGAAAGGTTCGTAATCTCCCTAATCTGGGACAATAATTTGTTACCATTCTGAAGATCACGGAGAGAAGGTTTGGCTCTCGGCTGAAATGTTTCCAAGATCAAAATTACGCTGCAATGAGAATTGTAGGGTAGCTTCTGGCTGGAGTAAAAATAAACTCTTCATTCACGGCTTGACTTGAACTTTCTCTGCAGGTCCTCTTTTATGTGGGTTAAGCTTGGGAGCGGCTTGGCTTCAACGGCTGTAAGCCCGGCCCTTTGGGATGCCTAGGAGCCTAACCTGTTGGAAAACCGTGGATTTTCAAGGAACCATTTTGGAAGAGGCTTTAGCCAGGACTTAGAGGGTGTGGAACGGTCTTTCGGAAGGTTCACGTCGGTTGGGGGGGTTAATGGCCTCCCCTTAGCAGAGTAATCAAAAAGAACCGCGGTTGAAATGTTATCTCATATAAGGGAGCTTCTGGGATTGTAGGTATGGGGAGTGGAAGGGAAAATTAAAAGGAGAGGGGGACAAAATAGGCAAGATAGGCAATTTTTCTCCCTGCCTGCGGGTTCTTTCCCAAAATAGTATAATTAAAACCTTTAGGTACGATATCCTCCTGGGCAAGATTTTCTTCCCAAAGGAAGCCAGTGGATGAGCCAGTCGCAGCTATTGGTTACTAGTGCCTTACCGTATGCCAATGGGCATATTCATTTGGGGCATTTGGTCGAATATATACAGACGGATATCTGGGTTCGGTTTCAGAAGTTGCAGGGCCGCCGGTGCATATATATTTGTGCAGATGACACGCATGGCACCGCCATCATGATCCGGGCCCGGCAGGAAGGCATCCGGGAAGAAGAATTGTTGCAGCGTATGCATCAGGCCCATACGCGGGACTTTGCCGGCTTTCAGATTGCTTTCGATCATTACGGCAGTACCCACTCAGAAGAAAATCGGCAGTTGTGTTGGGAAATTTGGCAATCGCTGCGAAAGGCTGGTATGATCTACCAGCAAGAAGTTCGACAGCTGTATGATCCTGTTGCAGGTACGTTTTTGGCCGACCGGTTCGTCAAAGGCACTTGTCCAAATTGTCGCGCCCCGAACCAATATGGCGATAGTTGCGATCGGTGCGGGCATCATTATGATCCGATCGACCTGATTGATCCGGTCAGCAGTCTATCTGGCACTCGGCCGGAAGTTCGCTCAGCAGTGCATCTGTTTGTCGATATCGAAAAACAACATGCTTTTTTGGAGGAATGGACGCAAACCGGTGATCACCTCCAGCCGGAAATTGCCAATTATTTGAGAGGCCATTTTCTGGGTCAGCCGCTTCGTCCATGGGATGTTTCTCGGCCAGCCCCTTATTTTGGCTTTGAGATTCCAGACTCGCCAGGTAATTATTGGTATGTGTGGTTTGATGCTCCGATCGGCTACATGGCCTCAACCTGGCAATGGTGCAAAAAAGTAGGCGAGGATTTTGACGCCTGGTGGGCCAATCCTCAGACACATATTTGGCATTTCATTGGCAAAGACATTACTTATTTCCACACGCTGTTTTGGCCTGCCATGCTGCGGGTGTCTCGGTATCAATTGCCTCGGCGGATTCAAATTCACGGGTTTTTGACCGTGAATGGGGAAAAAATGTCGAAGTCTAAAGGAACCTTCATCTTGGCTTCGACCTATCTGAAATATCTGGATCCGTCTTATCTTCGTTATTATTACGCCTCGAAACTCACTCCCCGGGTGGACGATCTGGACCTAAACTTCGAAGATCTGGCCGAAAAGGCGGATACGGATTTGGTAGGTAAGATTGTCAATTTGGCAAGCCGAACAGCCCGTTTTGTGGTTTCTACGGGGCTTGCTTCATCTTGGCCGGACGATGGAGGGCTATTTGCTCAAGCAGCCGCCGAAGGAGAACAAATCGCCCAAGCATATCAATCCTGTGACTTCAACCGGGCGATGCGGCTGATCCTGGCAGCTGCCGACCGGGCTAATCAATACGTCGAACGTCAGGAACCGTGGCGATTGGCCAAAGATCCCGACCAAACCGAACAACTGCAAAAAGTTTGTACAGTAGCATTGAATCTATTTCGCCAAATTGCGGTTTATCTGGCTCCGGTATTGCCTCGGTTGGCAGAACAGACTGGCCAATTACTGCATGTGCCGATCCGGCATTGGGACGATTCCCAAAAGCCGCTTTTGGGTACACCGGTTCGTCCGTTTGAGCATATGCTCAAACGTGTAGATCGACAGGCCATTGCGGCCATGATCGAAGAGAGTCGGCAGCCAGAAGAAATGCCGCCGGCTTTGGCTGAACGAACAGTCGTCCCGGCAGCCACACCCGCCTCAGCCGACACCCCGGTCTCGGCCCAGCCAGCCTCTTCCCATCCAAGCCCCGAAGACGACGAAGGTCCTTTGCAAGCCGAACCCCTGGCCCCTCAGTGCACCATGGAAGATTTCCAGAAGATTGACCTTCGGGTCGCCCGCATCATTCAAGCCGAAGATGTACCAAATGCCAAGAAACTGCTTCGGCTGACGGTAAGCCTAGGCGGGCAACATCGACGCACCGTTTTTGCCGGAATCAAAGGCCTCTATAAGCCGGAAGAACTGGTGGGGCGGTTGGTCATTCTGGTCGCTAACCTGGCTCCCCGCAAAATGAGCTTCGGCATCAGTGAAGGGATGATCCTTGCCGCCGGATCGGGAGAAGGAGAAATTTATTTACTAACCCCAGACCCCGGTGCCAAACCAGGCCAACGGGTACACTGATTCGTCCTAGGCATCTGCCGGAAGATCCCATTCTACCAGACAAGTTATCTTGGAACAATTCAGCCGATTGCTTTGTATCTGGTAAAACAAAGGATCTGAGGAAATTGGCAATAACGGAACCTCCGCAAAAATATGAACATATGGTGAACTATATGCACTTTGGATTTTATAGCCGTTCGGTGTTTCTATCCTAACACCTCCTATTTATTGGGTGCTAGCAATCCTAGGTGTCAGAGGGAGGATCAACCAACATGGTATAAAAATATGCCCTTTCAATTATCCACAGGTTCTATAATAAAAATAACCTGCCCGATTAAGGAAAGTAAAAAATTCCGGAACCTTTGCCACTTTTGCCTACTTTATCTTTGGGCCATTTCGGTCCCTTCTGCCTCCCAGCCAATTATGGGGTGCTGGCACTGCTAGCAGCCCACATAGAGTAGGCTGTACAATAAAAGGGCCCACATACCGAAGGAAGAGCTTCTAAACTCGACCCTTGCCATTTTTCCTGGTATGTTTCCAATAGTTACTGCGAAACCTCCTTTTGTTCACCCAATTTGCTAACGTTGATGATTCCAGGCACTTAGTCCTTTCCCCTTTCAGCGGGAGGCTAAAATAGCAAAAATCGCGCTTACACAGGCAGGACAAGTAACCAGTCGCCGTTTTCGGTTGAAGTACTCCGTTGGACCAAATTATTGATCCAGCTATGGCTAACCTTCTTCCCAAATTGGGGCGTTGGTCTTGGGTTGGAGGGTTTTCCCCGGGAAAGGCTTCGGGAATGATGAAAAAGATACTATTGTGGGTGTTTGGGGTTCCTGTGTTAGGGCTTCAGGGGATTTTTCTTTTATCTCTCATGGAGAGCCGGGAGGTGACCGTTGAACTGCCGAAGCCGCATTATCAGCCCAAACCTACTGATCCTGCTTGGTTGGCCCAGATGGTCCAATTTCATGGACATTTGGGCCCATGGGCAGTCGCGGGAGTTCGGTTTGGAGTCGCTGGCCGAGAGGCAGTAGGTGCGCAAGGGTACTTTGACCTGCAAGTGCGGTGCCAAGGGCCGTTAGATCGCCCGCCTAGAGCCTGCTTCTTGGACGGCCTGCAAGTGGGCAGCGGGGCTACTTTGGGAAAACGCAATATCCACTGGGAGCCGGCTGAGGAACTGGTGGTTTGGGTCAAAAATACTCGAACCGGCCAAACCGCTGAACTGCGGCCTACAGGATTTTTCTGGGAGTTTCTGACTGCGGCTAAAACCAAAAGCAAGCCTTCTGGAGCTTCGGAGGCGGAAGAGGCTAAAGACCACACTCATCCGCAAGGTCCCCCTGCGCCGTCGTCAAAGCAGCAGGAGGTAGAGGAGTCGCTCGAACAAATAGCCCGCCAGATTGCCATGTTGCCCCAGGCAAAAATCTTAACCGTCAAAATCCTTCCTCCGCCAAAAAATCCGGACTGATCCAGGAAAACCAAGCGGGCCTCTTTCGCCCAGGTTAATTCCCAGGAATCTCCGCATGCTTCAATACGAATATTTTTATACCATTTTGCCCCCTCCTGCTTCGAATCCAACATAGAAGTGCTCCTTGAATTGCCGGCAGTCAACAGCAAGAAGGTCTTCGGCCAGAAAAGCGGAACAGCTAGAGAATGACCAGGTTATAAAGTTAACCATATATTCAGGATTTTTCAGTTCTATTTTCTGCTTTTGCTTTTTTCTCTAAGCTCGACTTTTGCCATTTTAGGCCTTCTGCCGGAAGGGGAAAACTCTAAGTCCTTGTAACTATTGGACTTAGGAAATTGTGTGAACAAAAGGAAGTCTCGTCGTAACTACAGGAAACAAAATGACTTAGGGAAAATGGCAAAACTCGAGCTAAATTCACCAGAATCCCGAAAATCCTTGTTTTTAAGGAGTGGCGAGGGTAGGAGCAGTCGGCCAAAACCCATTGGAAACCGCCCAAATCCCATTTTCAGGACAGCCTCTAAGCTTGACTTTTGCCATGGTAAAGCCTGGGGCGGAGGTGCCACGTTCTAACTCTTGGTAGGTATTAGAGTTAGGAAATATTATGTACAAATGAGCTTTGTCACCTAACTTCTGGCTGCAAAAGGAGTTAGGAAAATTGGTAAAAGTCCAGCTAAGAGCTTATGGCTCTGTTGAAAGGTTGTCCGCAGTCTGGGTAGGTTTTGCCTATGCTAGTCGGTTTTGCTTCGGTTTTGGTGGGGTTAGGCCTCCAACCGGAAACGGTTTCACCAGAGCCAGAGGTTGTCTGAAAAGGAGGTAGCTAATGTCCCTTTTCCAACGGCCGGCGAAGGCTCTGGGTTGTCAAGGTGCCCAAATTCTGAGCTGTAGCTCCTCCTGGTGGTGGAAACAGCTTGGTGCCGAGTGAGCCAAAAGCTTTTTCAGACGGCCTCTAACTTATTTGATCGTTAGCAGTTACGACGGATTGCCATTTTCTTCCTGAGATTTCCTAATTCCAGTAACTCCATGGACTTAGAAGTTGCCTTTTTCGGCAGGAGGCCAAAATGGCAAAAGGGGAGCGATCGAATGGATTAAATAAGGCATATCGGCAAAACAGTTGTTGAAACCTGGGAGTTCCCGCTGTGCCAAACCTTTTTCCGAATGGAGCGATTTCGTCACAGAAATAGTTGGCTTCTTTTAGAAGATTTGTTATACCCACTAGGGTATTCATTTCTTGTCCCAGAGATGGTAAATACGTCCCCAAGATGGGCATAATCTCGACTTTTGGCATTTTTGGCTCCCCTCTGCAAAAGCAATGCTCCATCGCCCTGGAACTATTGGCATTAGGAAATGGTGTGCATAAAAGGAAGTTTCGCCGTAACTATCAGACACAAAAGGAGTGATGAAAAACAGAAAACGTTAAGATTCGCTGTAACTCCGATAGAAGGGAGTCTGCCTTGCACAATAGCTTGTAGAAGGCTAGTAGAGGCCTAAATTCGCTAAACTGGTACTCAAAAACGGAACCTGATATCCTTTTTTTTGCTCCAAGAGAAGGCAAGTGTCTTTGGTAGCGGCAGTGGTAGAAGGGATGGATGCATCGAAGCCAGCGTATACTGGCTTTCTATTCGCAACATGTCAAGTAGGGGCGGAGCAGGCGTTAGTGGGGGAGATAGCTCGGTGCTGTCCGGGGTGGCGGCCGGCCTTTCGGCGACCGGGGTTTGTTACCTTTAAAGCACCGGCTGACTGGCAGCCAGAACCTGGTTGGCTATGGGATAAGCCTCTGATTTTTGCTCTGGCCAGCGGTCTTTCGTACGGAGGCGTACAAGGAAAAAGTGCGGAAGAGCTTGCCCAAAAATGGTGGGCGTTAGCACATCACCTTCCGTTCCATCGGGTGCATGTTTGGCAGCGGGAGACCGAACCAAGGGGCAGTCGTCCTGACGATGCGCCCTTAGGCTGGCAAACGCCGCTGGCCCAGGTGGCCAGACAAGCCTTGCAACAGGCCTGCCCCTGGTTACCGCCGGTGGGGGTAGCTGCCTTTGATCCTACACAGCCTGCTGCCTTCGGCGACCTAGTGCTGGATTGCATTGTGGTGGATGAAAACCACTGGTTCGTTGGCTATCACCAAGCCCGCAGTCCTGCCAGTCGGTATCCGGGCGGTATCTTTCCGCTGGAGCTTCCGGAACATGCGGTTTCGCGGGCTTGGCTAAAGATGGAAGAGGCGCTGCGGTGGTCCGGTTTGCCGATCCGGCCGGGGGCTCGGTGTGTGGAGCTGGGCAGTGCACCGGGCGGCAGCAGCCAGGCCCTGTTAGATCGCGGCATGTACGTTTTGGGCATCGACCCGGCTGAAATGCACCCGGCTGTGCTCCAACATCCCCGCTTTACCCATCTCCGACGCCGAAGTACTCAAACACCCCGCCGGGCCCTGCGAAAAGTCCGCTGGCTTTTCTCCGATATGAATGTGGCTCCCAATTATACCCTAACTGCCGTGGAAGCCATTGTTACTCATCCGCAGATCAATATCCGCGGCATGATCCTGATGCTGAAACTCACCCGGTGGCAGTTGGCCGAGCGGATCCCCGATTGGCTCCGACGGATACGCTCCTGGGGATATAACGAAGTTCAGGCCCGTCAACTTTACTACAATCGGCAAGAGATCTGTGTGGCCGCCCTGCAACGGCCCTTCCGACGAAAGCCGCCTAGGAAGAAATAAAAGTCTCTAACAAAATGAAAATCGAGAGGCTTCTATGTTGTTATCTGCCCCTTGGGGGATGATAGGAAAACGCATTGGTAGAAGCTCTTAGCTCGAGGTTTGCCATCTTTCCTAACTTGGTTTATTTCCAACAGTTATATCGAAACCTCCTTTTGTTCACCCAATTGCCTAACTCCAATAATTCCAGGGAGTTATAGCTTTCTCTTTTCCGCAGAAGGCTCCAAATGACAAAAGTCAAGCTGACGGTGGCTGTCCTGAGATCGGGAGTTTAGCGGGCTTCCAAGGGGATTTGGCTGACCAGCCTTCCCTCGACATTCCTTAAAAATGGGTATTTTGGAGATTGTAGGGAATTCCGAAAAGGAACTTTCTTTCATCTTGGAAAATCCTTTTCAGGAGACCCTCTTAGTCTAATCCTGGCAGGATGATGCGAGACGGCTGTTTGGCTGGCGGTTGAGAAGTTTGTTTTCCAGAGGGTTCCTGCGGCCCAGGTTGTGGAGCAGTGGGTTTTTCCACCGGTGGCTTTTCGGCCGTTTGCTCCGGCAGTCCTGGCAGTGGGGTAGGTAAGAAAGATTTTACGGATTCCGATTCTTTGCTGGTAGGCGAAGGGCTGGGAGGCTGCTTCTTAACAGTGTCTGCAGGTTGAGGCTTACTCGATGTGGAACCGGCTGAATCGTCCTGGGAAAGCTTGGAGGAGGGGACCTGGGCGGCTTGAGCGGCTTTACCAACAATCTCTTCGCTAACCGATGGAGCAGCTTTTTCGGGACTGCTCTGCGGAGGCAGGGCCTCCCGAATGGCCTCCAAAAGTCGCTGCACATCCTCCCGATAATCTCCGCTGCAACGGCCTTTCGGAGAAACTGCATAGAATTGATCTGGTCCGTTCTGAAGCAGTTTTCGAGGATCGACGTTAAAATCCACTTTCACATGGGCTCGGACGTCCGGCCAGGCGCCGTGGCGGGGGGGTGCATCTGGTGGCACCGGGGTCTTTTCTATCTCTTCCCAACTGCGGGGCCAAGCCCCCTGGTGCTGACGTACATACTCTGTGAGCACCGCCAACACATGACGCATGTGAACAAAACGTGCCTCGGCTTCTCGTGGCCCTTGGTACCACCGCCAGAGCGCAAATAGCAGCAGCCAAAAAATCAAAAAAACTACTAAGTGTCGATACGACAACCCCTTTTGTGCCATAGCCGCCGCCTTTCCTAAGCTCCTCACCAGCCGAGTAGCAGAGTGCCAAAAGCCTCTCCTAAAAGGCATTGTCTGGCTTGCCTGCTGAGGTCATCTGTAGGCCAGCGAAGTCCAAAAACTTATTTTACCACTTTTTTTCTCCAGCCGCACCGAGCGGACTGAAAATCCGTCGGAAAGCCTCCCAATCCCCCTGCCAGCAGCACCTCTTAGCCAACTTATGCTATTTTTTTTGCTCCACCGGCTTTTATATTTTGGAACCTCTGCATAATTCAAGGGCGATATTTTGATACCATTTTGGCTGTCCTTCCTCTAACACCACATATAGAGCTCGAGCATTGCTAGCATCCAATAGATAGTAGGTATTCGGATAGAAGGACCGAACGGCTATAGAATCAAAAGTCCATAAAGTTCACTATATGTTCAGGATTTTGCAGAGGTTCCTTTTGTAGGACGAATTCTGCCAAGAGGCCAGATTTTTTGCCTTCCTCCAAGATGTCTAAGGTCAGTATTCCGTCGAACGGAGGGATGATGAATTTGCAGAAACTGGGGCAAACGGAGACACTTTTTCAAAATCCCCTGCCTTTTCCCAGATCGTCCGGTTGTTTTCCTAACTCCTTTTGCGGCCAGAAGTTACGTAACAAACCTCATTTGTACAAGGATTTCCTAACTCTAAGCTCGACTTTTGCCATTTTTAGCTTCCTCCCGGAGGGGAAAAGTTCTGACTTCTTGTAAATATTGGAGTTAGGAAATTGGGTGAACAAAAGGCGGTTTCGTCGTAACTCTTGGAAATAAAAGCAGTTAGGAAATTTGGCAAAAGTCGAGCTAAGAGCCTGTCTGAAAAGAGTCTTTTGGCTCACTTGGAGCCAGTTGTTTCCCCCAGGACGGTCTACAGCCGAGGATTTGGATACTTTACCCAGAGCCTTCACCGGCCGTTGGAATGAGGGCTGGCTACCTCCCTTTTCACCCACCCTCTAATACCTACAAGGAGTTAGAACGGTGGCACCTCCGGCCCAGGCTTTAAAATGGCAAAAGTCGAGTTATGTCAAGGGGTTATGCTTCGAGGCTATTTTGTCCATCAATTTTCCTAACGCCAATATTGTCAAAGGGTTAGGATATCCAAAAGAGACTGCACCCTGGAAATTAGCAAAAGTCGAGCCATTTTTAGCACTCAGCCGAATGGGGAAAACTCTAACTGTTTGGTTTTATGGGAGTTAGGAAATTGGATGAACAAAAGGATCGTTCGGCCTAACTCTTTGAGCCAAACCAAGTCAGGTTAGGAAAAAACTAGCAAAATTCAAGCCAAGCAGTTGATCAACCAAAGCCTCAACAGGTTGTATCGGCTCGACTTTTGCCATTTTTGGCCTCGGCTTGGCAGGAGGATGCTCTAACTGCTGGGAGCTATTGGACGGAGGAACTTGGATGGACAAAAAGAGATATCGCCCTACCTGTTGGGACAAAGGCAGTTAGGAAATTGGGACACGTCCGGATACCGCCTGGCTGTCAAAAAGATGGACGGGTTTACCCTGAATCAACAGACGGATAGCCACAGCAGCTTAGGCACCGAACTTTTCCAATCGGCCTGCATGGGCCAAGAGCAGGGGCATTAGATAGATGGCTTCAAAATGGCCCAGGCCGCCCCGGCAAGCAGCCGACTCGCTAAACTCCTGGCAGCCATCCGGCCGACAAGAATCAGCCACAATTACTACTGGGACGGGATGCCAACTGTGGCTTGCCAGCTTCGAGGGCGTACTGTGGTCACCGGTAACGGCCAACACGCTCGGTTTCAAGGCTAAGACCCGAGGCACTATGGAATCGAACTCTTCGATCATCCGAACCTTAGCCTCGAAGTTGCCGTCTTCGCCCCGGCTATCCGTATATTTAAAATGCACAAAGAAAAAGTCGAAATCGTTCCAGACCTGCTCCAGCAC
The DNA here is from genome assembly GCA_025062105.1 of Thermoguttaceae bacterium. Classification (GTDB taxonomy): domain Bacteria; phylum Planctomycetota; class Planctomycetia; order Pirellulales; family Thermoguttaceae; genus JANXAQ01. The sequence continues at coordinate 85,050 of JANXAQ010000121.1, read as the reverse complement.
GTCGATTTCTTCCTTTAAGCTGCTGGGCGAACCGACTACCTTCATGCCGACCAATTGGGCCAGTCCTTTGTACATCGGATACACAGCAATAGCTGCCGCCCGCAGCCCATAGACCTCTTCATACGTAGGCATATCCGGCCGCTTGGCAAAGCCACGCATGGTCAGGCCATTGGCATGGGGCTGGTCGGCAAGTAACTGCCGGGCCTGCCGGATGAACTCCTTAGCCGCCTCTGCTGTGCGCTGGCTGGCCGGGTCCGCTCCGACCGGATCCAACGGCGGCACCCCAGTGGCCTGGGGGTCTGTATCGGTTACCTGATCGCCCAAGCCCTCCCCCCGAAACACCACCACAAACCGATGTTCCTTGACCGGCTCGACAAATACCTCGAGGCCGGCGATTTTGATCTGCCGAAGCCGGATGGCTAACGGCGCACTTTCCTCGCTAGAAATCCGGCCTGCCCGGCGATCCGTGATCCGGCCCTGGGCATCCAAGGTGCAAAAGTTACATCGGACAGCCACGTCGTTCGGCCCTAAGGCAAAACCTACACCTGTAGCTTCTAAGGCGCCCCGGCCAATTTGGTACCGAATCGGATCATAGCCGAACATGGCCAAATGCCCTGGGCCACTTCCAGGGGTAATGCCCGGTTTGATCATGGTCATCAGGCCAGAGCTGCCTCGCCGAGCCAGGGCATCTAGATTCGGCTTGTGGGCGGTTTCTAGCTCCGTCTTACCGCCCGGCTCCATCGGCAACCCACCCAGCCCATCCGCTACCAAAAGCACGATCTTGGAATCGTTCCTCTTGTGAAGTTCTCTCAGCAAGCTATGAAGGTCCATCGTCCCTGAAACTCCTTAGAAATGGACACTAATGGAATATATCGAGATCTAGGCATTGCAGAAAAAAGATACGATCACACACCAATCTCAACAGCTCTTGCTCGTTGGGGAAATGTCTTGTTAAGGAAAAAGACAAGCATTTATTTTGGTGAAGAAACCGTAAAGATGCAATCGGGTGCGGCTGAAATTCGGAATTCGGGAAAACAGAATGCCCTAACCACCGGAAATTCGGCTTTTGCCTAACATCGACGCATTTATCTAAAGATATAAAAATATACATCACCATTGAGACTCATATCCCCTGCTTCTGAATGACGTGGGGGCCCTGTGTCTGAAGAGGTCAGCGAGAGGCCAAGATGGAACCAGGGACTAGCTATCTTCCCCCTCCTTTCTAACCGGACCACAAAAATCAATCCCACCTACTGACCAAGATTCAAATGGGCAGGATTCGACTCTTTTAAGGCATCCTGATCGAGAGAATGGCGCTCAAAGATTTCTCCACCATCCAGGATAAACGGAGAGAGGACGAAGGAAATTCGGAGAGAAAGCATGATCGCCGAATCCGATGTTTTTGAAGATAACTGCCAGGAATTTGGAGAGAATCTTTGGGTTTTGGTAGAAGATCCTACGTGGGATCCAAAAACCAAGGCGATAGCAGCTCGGTTGCGAAGGGTCTACGAGAGTCATTTAAGATTTCCCAAAAGTCTCCCGAAAAACGAGTTGCTTATGAAAAAGAATGAAGGAATGGAAAGAAAAAAATGAAAGCTCGTGGCGTAACGTTAAGATACTGCTTCGTAGGTGGCCGCCGGTGTGGAAAGTTAGCCGGAGCGTTTTGGTTTCTGGTGATTGGGATTTTCTGCCCATGTGGGGGGAAGCCCAGTTTTCTCCGCTGTCCTGGTAGTTCCATTCCCACCTGTTATCCTCTACTCCACCGTGCCGCTGCCCTCCGCCTTCTGTCTTCTAAACACCCACCACTTCTGCCTTGCTACTGCTTCTGCCAACTGCTCTTTTTTCCAGTATCTGGTTGGTAGAGTAGAAATACTCTTGGGCACAAGTCTGCCTTTGGTTCAAGGAGGTTTGACAAAAGTCATTCAGCAGCAAGCAGACGAAAACCCCTTATCCCAGCTAACTGATTTAAAAAATCGCTCCATGTAGTTCAACTTTTGCCATTTTGCCTAACTTGGTTTGGCTAGGGGCGGCTGAAATTCTGCGGGTTAATCAGGCAAGATAGGCAATATAGGCAAAAATAGGCTTCGGCCCCGGCAAACCTGCTCTGCCCAGTACCTACCCATAGAAAAACCCTTTTCTTCCCCTTTTCCTTCCGAAAAGAGGGCTCTAACCACCTCCGAGCGACTCTTGGCTTCTGGAATACGGAGCCTCTTGCCCTGTGCAAGCTGCCCGTGAGAGGCACCGTTCGATGGGCCGAGGACTACCTATCTTCGCTAAATCATCTAAACTGACCACAAAAAATCACCCGTACACTTTGGCTACAGGAATAACTCCCGACGAACCCCCCTTAGTCACAAGGACGTAGAGCTTTCGCCTTTCGGCAGGAGGCCCATGAAGGCAAAAGTGGCCTTCCCAAAGCCCCTCTTTTAATCCAGAAAGACAAAGGAACCTCTCAAAAATCCCGAGCATAGATCAACTTTATGAACTTTTGGTTTAGTAGGCTTTTGCTGCCTCCATTTAACTTTAGCGCCCCCCATCTCAACTCGACTTTTGCCATTTTTGCCGTTCCCCCGAAACGAGAAAGCTCTAACTCCTTGTAACTATTGGAGTTAGGAAATGGGGTGAACAAAGGCAAGTTTCATCGTAACTGCTTATGGCAAAACCAGTTAGGAAAAATGGCAAAAATCGAGTCTAAATAGCTCCTATGTCAGGTCTAGCAGCGCTACCAACCCAATATATTAGGTTCGTCCGATGGGAACCAAAATGGTATAAAAATATCTCCTTAAAATTATGTAGAGGTTTCTATTAGCTCGCCCTTTGCCATGATTAGCTTCCTCCCGGAGGGGAAAAGTTCTAACATCTTGTAACTATTGGACTTAGGAAATTGGTTGAACAAAAGGTGGTTTCATCGTAACTACTTGAGCCAAAAGCAGTTAGAAAAATTGGCAAAACTCGAGTTAAGAGCCTCTACCAAAATGACAATCTGTAGATGGTTTTTCAGCTCCTACCTGTCGGCTTGGGGGATGGCAGGAAAATTCATTTTGTTAGAAGCTTTTATTCCCTTTCTGGCCGAACATATAACATTGCTAGCACTGAGAGTAGCCAACCGATAGTAATTGTTCGGCCCCTAGGCGCCGACTGCTATCCGAAACAGCTCCCGAAGTTCACTATATGTTCAGTGTTTTCCTGAGATTCCGGCTCACTATATAGGGGTGCTAGCATTGATAACAACCGACATCTCGTAGCTGTGGGGCGAAAGCAGCCAACCGATAGACGGAACAAAAGTTCCTATTGTTCACTACGTGTTCAGATTTTGGGGCAAGTTCCTGACCTTATGGAGAATCGAGCGGTTTCTTGGAGGCTACCGCTTCGAGTAGGTTCATCACCAACTGGGACTCTTCATGGAGCTTCCACACAGCATAACCGGCTCTGGCATACCAGAATTCGGTATCCATCGGGGGTTGATCTTTTTTCGATCTATAGAGCCCCTTAATTGTATAAATAGTTCTACCATTTCGATCCTTCCAATCGAAACAGTAAGAAGTATAATCATAGAATGCATTGGTGTAGTGACATGTGAGCAAAGCCTCACATTCTAAATCAGGCTCGAAAAGCAAGATTTCCTGGGTCGTTATGTTCTCCCGGTGGCGCTTACATCGAAAACGGGCCATTCCCTCCAGGCCAACATAGGCACAGGTATGAGTGAATTTGGTAGCACCTTGTGCACATAATCCCCCAATCAGACCAGGGATTAGGATGCAAGCCCAAACCCATTCGGACGCTTTGATTTCCAATCCCCTGGCAACCCACCATCCAAGGTAACCGCACAAAATCGCTGTGGCAGCAGTCCAGCAAGATCGCATCAGAAAAGGCATTGGCTGTTTCCCTTGGCGGAGCGTCGAGAAGGCGAATAGCACCTCACCGATCTCGGGGGGAGGTGCCGCAAAAAAATCCAGATTTTTGGGCAATGGGTCTCCTGCAAAGTCCGTAACATCTGCAGGCGGTTCCCAACATACCAGTGGTGAAGAAGTTCCTTGGGACATGCTCATGGTATCACTCCCCGTCTGACAACCATCTAATATACCTGTTTTTTAGGAACAATCCCACCGAAGAAAGTGGGGTGTTTCGGGCTACAGAAAGGTTTCCCCGGGTCCTAGCCGGAGGAACTGCCTGGAATGATTACTTCTGCTCACCCATTAAACCTCTCCTCTGCTATGGAACCGGAATGACGCCCAAATTAGGCGCAGGATGAAACCAATAGGCCCATAGATCACAGTCAGGAAACTCTCCCTCATTCGGGGTTTTAGAGGTTGTCTGAAAAAAGCATGTTGGGCCTAGAAGGCAGGGAGAGTCCTTTAGTTCCGATGGGAATCTCAACCTTATTTGTATGGGTTTTGGTGCAAGGGCATCTCCACAGGCGATGCTCTAGCGAACCACTGCATTCTTTATTTTCAGACAGCCTCTTAGCCAACTGGGGCTTTGAAAGCGGGTCAGAGCCGCTTAGACACGGTAGGATGCCGTGGCTGCGCTTTGAACAATCTGCTGAATGAGAAAGCCAATGAAGACATAGCTTAAGAGGATCATGATGGCAATTACTACAGCTGGGCCGAGTCTGGTCGGCAATACTAAGGCAAAGATGCCAACCATACTCAAGAAGATCAGGACAAAATAAACGACCATAGTGATTCCCATCATGGCGGGGGCATTCCCCTCAACCCCTGCAAACATGGCCAGGAGGATAATGCGAATAAGGAAGTCGGCAACCGTCACAGCGGCCATCATGCCGAAGGCTTTGCCTAGAGACGGTTCTGGTATGCCAGAGGCAGGATCCTCCCGTAAACTATTGTACACATAAACAACCAACCGAAGCAAAAAAGGCCCAACCCCCAGGTAAAGAATCAGCATCATCAAGTTCATAGCACGTCTCCTTTAGTTTTGTTGGGAAAGCCAGCTGGTTAGGAAACAGCAGAACCACGATTATGGAGTGTCGTTGTTCCAACCTTGGGAATCCGAACGACGCTGGCCCTCCTCGGACGGTTGTGAGGAGGGCTCCGACGAGCATTCCGCTTGTTTCCTCCGGACGTATTCTTCCGGAGAGATCGGTTTCTGGCATAGAGGGTGTGTAAAAGATGAATAATCACGATGGGTCCTACAATCGGCCCCAACAATAAAAGCCAAAATCGCCTTATCTGACTACCGATTTCCAGGCCTTCTTTGGTGTTGGCCATATACACAAGCACGCCGATGGAAAACAGGGTAATTGCACCGGCAAAAATCATTAGCCCTATGATCCATCCTAATGGGCAGTCCGGCGCAAATTGCGCCCCACACTGAAGGCACTCCGAACCGTATGCACCATCCAGTAGCGAAGGCCGCTCGCTCCGTTTCAAATGCCGGCTGCCGCAATACGGACAGACCTCCCACACTGCCAATTTCTCATGGCAATTGGGGCATTCAAACCCGCCAGCCACAATTGTCATCTCTGTAGAACATTTCGGACAAGTTTCCATGCTTCAGCCCTTTCTTCGCAAGCAAACGAATCCTCACGCCCGACCAATCCCTACTAGCAGCCATCATGCCACCAGACCGGTGTTTGTATGTACTAAAGACCAGCTACCGATGTCGCCTGCCGTGACCTATCGGTTGCTTAGCCCATACATTGACGGTCCTAGCAACCGATACGCTTATCACTTGCCCATCCTGCCTGAGACGGCGGGTGGTGTGACTCTTACCCTGAACGGCCCCCAAACACCCACCAGTGCCTTGTTCCTTGTATACCTGTTCCGTCTGCCAGACGCGCTTTGGTGTTGGCGGACCCGGCAGCTACGGTCCAATTGGTTTCCGTTCAGATATCATATATAAATATATATCAGACCAGTATCTTCACCGCTATCTTCACCACTAGCGACCATATCGCCTCCCCCCATAAGAAAATGGCCACACCCAGTCCAAGCAAACTTAACAACACAAAGGTGGTCAGATACACATTGACCACCTGGGGCCTGCATAAAGGTACTTCCCGGGCAAGATACTGTTGGCTAAAGTCCCCCAGAAAACGGCGCTGGCCTAGCGGCCAGACGCGAAACGAGCGAATCGGTAAGATCGGAATGAACAGAAAGATCAGCCATTCGGTGGTGACGTAGGAGCCGTCCGGTTCATCGTCTCGGTGTCCATAAAAAGTGGTCCCAATTCCGTTGATCGAATAAGGCATCGCTACCGCCTCCTTAAGCTGGTGATAGGGGAAACCCTCGTTTAGCAGTAAGCACAGGATGCTGATTCTCCCGGGTGCCGCTCCTGAATGGAAGCCAGGTTGGGGTGATGGGGAAGCCTACGGGATAGGCTTCCCCTCACCCAGCATGGGATGGTCCTCGGCTTTCCCTTTCCTGCACGTTCTGGTCCTTGCTCTCTAAAAGGAATAACGCAGCCCTATCACAGCAATTCCTCTCATAGAGGAGCCACCGGAGGGTCTCGGCGGGATTGATAGCCCTGGACTTTGCCGACACACTTAGAAAGACTCTGTTCCAGGAGTGGTCAGACAAGATTCCGGAGGGGCGGATACCCCCGAAAGCGGGAGATTTCCGTCCTCCTAATCATCCACCCTGGAAACAAGCGGAGGTTTTCTAGCCGAAGGAAGCAATGGAGTATTCCACACCTCAGGTTGGGAAGCTGTATGGAACACGAAGTAACGCTGATTCTGGGCGATGGTGTCGGGCCGGAGTTGGCAGAGGCCGCCCGAATGTGTATTGAGGCCACCGGGGTGCGGATCCGGTGGGATGTGCAGGAAGCAGGTCTAGATGTGATGGAGCGTCTGGGCACGCCGATCCCGGAGGGCCTCTTGGAAAGCATCCGGCGGACCCGCTGTGCGCTCAAAGGGCCGATCACCACGCCGGTCGGCACCGGCTTCCGGTCGGTCAATGTCTTTTTGCGTCAGGAGTTAGGTCTTTTTGCCTGTGTTCGGCCCTGTAAGTATTATCCAGGGGTGCGCAGCTTTTTCCGCGATGTGCCGATCGACCTCGTCATCATTCGGGAGAACACCGAGGATCTTTATGCAGGCGTAGAGTTTGCCCAGGGGCAGCCGGCCACCGCCGAACTCATTGAGTGCATCAATCGCCCTTGCCCGGATCGGAAGATCCAGACCGGCCCAGAAGAGACCGGTATTTCCATCAAGCCGATTTCCATTTCCGGCACCCAGCGGATTGTGCGGTTTGCCTTCGAGTATGCCCGTCGGCATGGCCGTTGTAAGGTAACAGATGTTCACAAGGCTGACTTCATAAAACATACCGATGGGCTATTTTTGGCCCATGCCCGTCAGGTGGCCCAGGAGTTTCCCGACATCGAGTTTGAAGACCGCATCGTCGATAACATGTGCATGCAACTGGTGCAAAAGCCCGAACTTTACGATGTCCTGGTGTTGCCGAATCTGTATGGCGATATTGTGAGCGATTTGGCGGCTGGTTTGGTGGGGGGCCTGGGCGTAGCGCCGGGAGCCAATATCGGCCCGGATGCTGCTGTCTTCGAGGCTACCCACGGCAGCGCCCCCAAATACAAAGGCCTTAATAAGGTCAATCCGACGGCGTTGATTCTTTCGGGGGTGCTGATGCTTCGGCACCTAGGCGAAAAGGAGGCGGCCGATCGGCTCGAACGGGCCGTGGCCAGCGTGATTGCCGAAGGAAAATACGTAACCTACGATCTCAAACCCCACCGGGACGATCCTACGGCCGTTGGCACTCGACAAATGGCCGAAGCAATATGTAAAAAATTGACCACTGGATCACTCGCCTGAAGGACCGGTCGGCAGGGCGGCTATCCTGCTGGCATTCCAACGCGGAGGGGCTACGCTCTGCCTAAGCCGCCCATCCGGCCGGGGCAGATCCCCAGCCCTACCATCCCGCTCTCCTCACCGCGGAAGTCCTGGCTAGGGCGTAGGCTCTCCTTATGCCGAATTCCCCCTGTCAGCTCCGCACTAAGAATGTGAACGAATGTTGAATTGTTCGGCTCACTGGGTTCCCAGTGGCATTCCACCGCAAGAAGGAATCCAGACAAAACCCCTCTCCCCTCCGCGCCAAGAGGGTGGCATTGCCGAAGGCAAGCCGGGGGAGGGGGACAAAAAGCCATTCTTGTTTCTCTCCTTCCGCCTCTCCCTATCCCTTTTGGAGCAGCGGGAAAGGGGAAAAACATAGGCCCATTCCCTTCAGCTGACTATATCTTACTTTATCTTGATCTTGCAGTTCGGCACTGCCTTTTTCAACTTTTGGTAGCCCACATCCGTGGTCTTCCGGATATTGGTGCCTGTAACGTCCAGCTCTTGCAAGTTTTCCAGCTCGACCAACTTCTCCAGGCCCGCATTCGTAATCTGGGTAAAGGAAAGGTCCAGCACTTGCAAGTTTTTCAGCCCGGCCAAGTGCTCTAGGCCCGCATCCGTGATCCGAGTATTCCAAAGGTTCAGCACTTGCAAGTTTTTCAGCCCGGCCAAGTGCGCAAGGCCTGCATCCGTGATCTTCCAGAGTCTTAAATCCAGTTCTTTCGGTTCCTCCAATGCCGCCAAGTAATGTTTCAAGCCTAGGTCTGTCTTGGCTTGATCAGGAATTGTAAGGTTTTTTAGCTTCAGCCCGGCCAAGTGCTCTAGGCCCGCATCCGTGATCTCGGTCCTCCTAAGCTCCAAGACATCCAACTTTTCAAACCCGGCCAATTCCTTAAGAAGGTTCTCATCCCTAATGGTAGTGTAGGAAAGGTCCAGTCCAAAAAACGGAGCAAAAGGCGGTGGAAACAACCACCACTCCTTCACCTCCACCCCATCTAACAAAAACCTAACACGAAAGGCCGGAAAGGTCTTTACCTTCATTCTTAAATCCATGGGCAATCCTTCCAGCAGTTTCTCTTTTGTGGGCGCAAAAGGAAGCAGTCTTCCCTCTACCATACCCATCCAGCCCTCCCGAATGCTTCTCCTTCGCCAGGATTCGAGAACGTACGGCGACACCGGCTTCCGTGGTGCACCTGAGGTGTATGTGTCAGGCGGGTGTTGCCTGGCCTGGATAATCTCCGGCGGCAGCGGCTGGCCGGCCTCCGCCTTGGCCAGAGGATCTCTACTTGCCCCATCACCTGCTAAAACCACCACCATTCCCAGTATCAGCACTTTCCCACCTGTTGCCATTTGTCCCCACATACCACTGCCTCCTGAAAAAGCCAACCTAACGCATACCCTAACCACTCTGTTCCGTTCTCCCACCCCCTGGGAGAAACCTACTAGCCAATCCTGCTCAGGAAATCCTTGGCCCTGAGCTCTTGGCAAGGACCACAGCCTCGGGTGCGGCTGAAATTTTGTGGGCGAATTGGGCAAGATAGATAATATGCACAAAATAAACCTCCTGGCCCGGAAAGCCAGCTTTCGACCAAACCTACCCATTTTACTTCCGGATATAGAGCCTAACTCCACCGAGAACGTTATGGCCCCTGGAATCCAGAATTCGGAACGTTTTGTTCTTAGAACTGCCAGATGGAGAACCAGTTCGCTGGAAATGGGGACTAGCTATCTTCCTCCACCCCCCTGAATAGACCACAACAAATCAGCCCCCCAAGATGGGATAGTTGCTTGAGAGTCTTCCGGCCAATCTGGAGGATTTCCAGCAGGCCGAGTAACAGATTCGGGAGGGATTTCGTCAGTTGGCCTGTGAGGCGTTGGAGGGATGGGCAGGGCAGGCCCGGGCAGCCGAGCGGCCCAGGGAGGCCTGTGGTGATTGCGGAGGTCGGATGCGTGCTCAAGGCCGTCCGAGAGGTTACGTAGCCACGACGGTGGGTGTGATTCGACTGTGTCGGCAGCGTTGGCGGTGTGGGGGTTGTGGTCGGGAGAGCTATCCGGAGGACAGGCAGGTGCGATTTCGCTTGCACGGGGTCAGTTGGCAGTTGGCCAAGCGGCTGAGTTGGCTAGGGGCCTGGGCGCCGGCGGAGCAGGTGTGGAAGCGGCTATGGGAGGACTGCGGGGTGCGGTTGAGCAAACAGACGATTCAGCAAGTGGCCTACGAAGCCGGTGGATTATTTTGTGAGCAGGAAGATGGCCAGCGACGGCAGATGGTTGCTGGGGGGCCAAGTGGGATCATGGGCACTGGGATCGGAAAAGTTGCCCCATGGAGCCGTTGGCGGAGCAAACCGGAGTGGTTACGGCAACTGATCGGCTATTTACAGAACCATGCCGAGCGGATCGACTTATCTGAGGTATAGCGGATGGGGCTTCCGGTAGGTAGCCGATAGGTGGGAGGGGCCTGTAAGCACGACTTTTGCCATTTTTCCTAACTTCTTTTGCCCTCGAAAGTTACGGAGTACCCCTCATTTGGACATGCAATTTCCTCACTGGAATGCTCACAAAGAGTTACATCGCGGCACATTCGGGACTGGCTTAAAAATGGCAAAAGTCGAGGGAAAAGTGGAGCTGCCTCAGCAGGGAGCCTTCCGTTTCCTTACGGTCGGCTGCTCAATTGGAAATCGGCCTGATTGGTTCCACTGGGCGGTACGGTAAACATAATCATACCTTTACGGTATTTTTCTGGCAGTCGGCTTTTTACCGGTCGGCCCGCATCGTCCTGAGAGACATTCTCGGCCGCCAATGAGAAATAGACTCGGTGGGTGCCTACGATGGCGCCGGGCTGTTGGGTATCGATCCGTCGGAGCGTATATCGGCCTTCTTTGTCAGTTACCCCGACCGAAGCTGGGCCACCGCCTTGGGGCTGAAAATTGACATGCACCCCCTCCATCGGTTTGCCCTCAAAGGTGATTCGGCCAGACACCGGAACGATTACATAGCGTCGTTGCTCGCAGCCGGCCAGAACCAGCGCCGCTGCTAGCCCGATGGCCGCCAACCCGTAGCTTCTGCCAACTCCCCACCATAGCAAGCTCACTTTCATGGTCTCCCCTCCGAACGGATAGAAACAAAGAAAGATTACGGCGGCAGTTGGACTGCTTCGCCGCCAGCAATGGTCGCCAAGGCGCAGAACACGTTGATGTCGATCTGCTGTGAGATGGGCCGCACCGAGCCATCGCACAGAACAAACTGAATGACGCCCGGATGATAGCTGCCCCAGCCCCGTTTGCAGGGGTTATCCCCGCCGGCGCCGCCAATGGCCGAGCATTGGTCATAATCGCCTAAAAGCGTCCGGCTTTGCGGCACCGCTGCTGACGTGTTGTAGGAGGTATAGGCGTAGGCCCAGAAGGTGCGGCGCCGCGGCCGGGTTCGGGTGGCCATCTCGCCCACCAAGAGCGTATTCGACGTGCCGTCTCGGATATTCTCGATGGTTTCCGTAGTTAGCGGCCGGGGCACTTCCGAGGGGCTCCATTCGGCCCGAGCACGATCGGCCACCACATGGAGGACTCCTCGCTGGCTCATAGGAAGGTAGCTGCCTTCGTGGGAATCCCACCAGCCGCCGCCATCAGTCATTCCTTCCATAGCCCGGTAGGAACCCCGGCGGTATCGGAGCGAGGCCCCTGGGCCGCTTTCCGGATAGTCCAGTTCCCGGACTCCTTCTTCCACCGCACACATATACGCCTGGACCATTGCCTCCCGCACAAACTGATTTTCCGGGTCCTCGTTGAACTTCCGCTGGTCGTACCGGTCGTAAAGGGCTTGCTGTTCCAGATAGGGCAAGATGGAAATGGTCCAGGTGATCATGCTGGGCCGGTCGCAGCATCGGCCTTCGGTGATCTTGCCAGGCGGGAAACAACCGGCCGCCTGATGGTAGTTATGCAAGGCCAGGCCGATCTGTTTGAGGTTGTTTTGGCACTGAGCGCGTCGGGCTGCCTCCCGCGCCGCCTGCACCGCCGGTAGTAGCAGGGCAATCAAGATGCCAATGATCGTAATGACGACCAAAAGCTCCACCAAGGTGAAAGCCTGAAAGGAAATGGATGTGCATATTTCCTTCTGGCCCTTCTTGGTCTGAAAGAAGCAACCTAATCGCCCCCACCGCCATCGTCCATCCCCAACAGACCTCTCCATATTCACCCCTCCTATAAAACGACTCCATTTATTTTACCCCAATCTTCAGCGGCGGGTGATTGCCGATTCGTCCGAAAGAGAATTTTCGCCTTCCCGATGAGGAGCTCGACTTTTGCCATTTTAAGCCTGTTCCAAACGTGTTATGCTCTAACTCTTTGTGATTATTAGAGTTAGGAAATCGTATGTACAAATGGGGAATGCTACATACGTTTCGAAGACAAAAGAAGTTAGGAAAAATGGCAAAAGTCGATGAGGAGAAGCCTCCAGGAGAACAACATCCTTGCCCGCTCCGGCTACTCCCCGCGGCGTGGGCAGAGGCGGCCAGCGCTCGGCCCTCTTAAGCCCCGTTCTGTTGCCGGCGTCGCACTGCCAGGACGATTCCCAGCCCCACTAGGCCCAGTAAGGCCAGGCTCCAGCTAGCCGGCTCCGGTACCGCCTGCAACAGGAGCACTTGGCCGCCGCCTTGACCGGCCGCTAGTTCTAAAACCCACCCGATAGGCGCCGGTTGTAGATTCCCCACGGTCAGGCCGCTAATATCAAGGCTGCCTGTGGTCGAAAGAATCGGAAACCGTTGGCCAACAGACGGCACATACCCTCCCAACAGCGATACCAGGATTTGGCCGTGTAATTCGGCGCTGCCATAGACAGTTACCGTATCATAGCTGGTAGGGCTAGCAATTTCGATTTCCAGGACGCCGTCTGTTGTCTGAGTGTAATTGCCGTAGATGGTGGTCGAACCGATGGAACGGCCCGGGGCCAAGACGCCCCCTTGTTGGAGTAGGTTAAAGGCCGTGGCGGCCGAGCCGAAGGTATCGACGTGCAATCGGCCGCCGGCCCCGTTGAAGGCGGCGGTTCCGGTACTGCCGCGGATAATGGAGGGGGTAATCAACACGCCGCCTTGGAGGTGGTAAGTTCCATTGCCGCCTCCTTCGCCCACGAGAGGCCCCCGTAGGGAATGCGGACCGTGCCGCCCTGTTGGGTAAACGTCCCGGTAGCCTGCCGCCCGACCCGCAATGCCGGGACGGTTCGCGGATCCGTGCCTACCTCCAAAAGCCCATCTTGCAAGACATAAAGCCCCTGGGCAGAGCTCTGTCGGCCAACCGCTAAATCGCTTTTAACAGAGAAAGTCCCGCCGGTCTGGGTGAAAGTGGTCAGCGGGGAAGATTGATAACCTACGTACCCATAGTTGATGCTGATTTGGCCGCCGCTTAAACTGGCCTGCGCCCCGCTGTCCAGATAGAAGGCGTAGCCCGATAGATCCAGCAGGCCGCCGATTACTTCTAAGAGCGTGTTTGAGAAGGTGGTTTTCTCAGCGGGCTGGGCAGGCACGCAGCCGCCGCACCATCAAATGGATTATGGCAACCAAAATCATCGTTTCGCTCGTCGCAGGCAGGAACTCATAATCCTTGCTCAGCCGACGATACCGGTTAAACCATCCAAACGTCCGCTCCACCACCCACCGACGTGGCAGCAGCTCAAACCCAACGGCCTCCGCCAGGCGGCTGCTATCTCCAGTACCCAACCAAACGACCGCTTCAGCCATTCGACCAGTTGCCCACCAATAGCCTCCGTCGGCCCAAATCTTGCTCAGCCGCTCGTCCGGGGGGAATCTGGGGAATCTATAGATGGACTCACTGTCCTGCATAGCCTCCGTCGGCCCAAATCTTGCTCAGCAGCGGGAACCGGCGCTGCGCACCCTCTAAAACCAACCTCGTCCCATCCCGATCCTGAATGCTTGCCGGATACACCACCACCGCCAAAATCAGCCCCAACACATCGACCAACACATGCCGCTTGCGCCCGTTAAGCTTCTTGCCCGCATCATACCCACGGCCCCCCTTTTTCTGTGGTCTTAACCGACTGGCTATCCAGGATCCCAGCAGTTGGCTCCGGGCTGTGCCAGCTCTGCTGCCCGCACAAACCCACGAAGCCCATCGTGGATCTTCTCCCAGATGCCATCCTTCTGGAATCGCACAAAGTAATATGGAGCTTGAATAACGAATTAAACTGGGGCTTTCCCAGAAAATCCGGAAAACTCCCTATCTGATAAGCTTGATAGGTTTATTTGGTAATTCAGGTAATTCAAACGTCAATAATCACAATCAATAATAGAGCGGTTGCCAGGGCGGATAGTCCTTCGGCAGGATCCGCCACGGACAACCAGACCAGACAATGTAAAACATGCCGTTGAGCACCGCTTGCATGTCAACTTGACGCGGCCGCCCCTACAGTCCATTGGTATCTACATAACCGCCTTTCTCTACAAGAAGATGTTGTGGCCTTGCCAAACAGTTTACCCCAACATATTGTGGGTCCGAAAAGCTGTGTAGATACCAATGCCGTCCATTGGTATCTACATAACCGGTTTTCTCTAGGAACCTTTGCATAATTCGAAAGGGATATTTTTATACTATTTTGTCTGGTCTTCTCTCTAACACAACATATAGGGCTGCTAGCATTGCTAGCACCCAATAGATAGTAGATGTCCAGATAGGAGAATCAACCGGCTAGAGAGGCAAAAGTTCACAAAGTTCACTATATGTTCAGGATTTTGCAAAGGTTCCTCTACAAGATGTTGGAAGCTTGCCGGCCGGATCACCCCCCACCTATTGCGTGTCCGGGCAGATGTGTAGATACCCATGCCCACGGTCGGGCCGGAGCAATCAACCGGGCGATCGTCTACCATTGAGAATCCGTCCAATCGGATGGATAAACCTATTTCATTGGAGCAGTTGTTTGCTTGGGGGATAAAATCCGTTTTCCTTTGGTGATAACATCCGTTGCCTAAAGTACTTGGAGGTCTTAAGTACGGCAGCTTCCCCCTGTGAAGCCCTTTTCAGACGCGCTCTTAGCTCGACTTTTGCCATTTTAGGCCTTCTCCCGGAAGGGGAAAACTCTAAGTGCCTGTAACTATTGGACTTAGGAAATTGCGTGCACAAAAGGAGGTCTCGTCGTAACCACTGGAAACAAAAGGACTTAGGGAAAATGGCAAAAGTCGAGCTTATTTAGGAAAATATACCGAAGCTGGGGAAGACGAAGCGAAATGGGGATTTATAGGCGTTTGGGATAGGTGAATCCGCTGAAGTTTAAGCAATGGAAAAGTCGTAGCCCACCCTATAGTGGTATTTAACCCTCTTTAAGATGGGGAATTGTTGATTTTTTGGGTTGGTGGCAGTTTACCGGTAGCAAAAGAGTATTTTTGGAGACATAATTGGGAAGGATGGGTAGTAAAATAAACTACAAAAAATAGGCAAAATGTAACTAATTCAGGGAATGAAGTGCCATCAATAGAGGAAATGGGGAAGAGTATTAAAGTTTTTGGTTTTCCTAGATTACTTAGAATGTTTTCTAAATTGACCATTTTTATCTACTTTGGGGTTTCAGGCTTCCCACGTAGGTTGGCTGAATGATTCCCAAGGGAGAGAATAGTGCTTCCGGAGTCCTTGAGATCTACGGTTAGTCTGTCTATGCAGAACCGTCCCCCTCCTCCGCCCGGAGATTTGCCTACTTTGGGGGCTGTGCTCCGATGGCGGGCACAAACTACTGCCGATGCTCCTGCGTTTACCTTCCTGGCCGACGGGGAAACCCTCCAAACCACCTGGACATATGCCGATCTGGACCTCCGGGCTCGCAGGATTGGGGGATACTTGCAATGCCAGGGAGCCTGTGGCCAACGGGTGGCGCTTCTGTTTGAAGGGGGGCCCGAATTTACGGCCTGTTTTTACGGGTGTTTGTATGCGGGGGCAATTCCTGTACCGGTCAATCCGCCGGATTTAATTCGGCTTTCTCGGACATTGCCCCGGCTGGAAGCGGTGTTGGAAGATGCTCAGAGCCGATGGATTATCGGGCCGCAGGCGGTGGTCCAGGCGGTGGCGGAGACTTTTTGGCAGAAAGCGGCCGAGATGTATTTGGTGGCCTGGGAGGGGCTAGCCTCCTCGAATGAGCAGCTATGGCATCCACCAAAAGAGGTAGAAAAAGAACTTGCTTTTTTGCAATATACCTCCGGTTCTACGGGTACCCCCAGGGGCATCATGGTATCGCACCAGAATTTATTGGCCAGTCTGGCGGCCATGCACCGGGAAGATTTGGATTCGGTGGTGGGGGTAACTTGGCTTCCGCCCTATCATGACATGGGGTTGATAGGTGGGGTCCTTTTACCCGTCTATAGCGGCAGATGGACCATTGTCATTCCTACACGGGCGTTTGTAGAACGGCCTTTGCGCTGGCTTCGTGCCATCTCCCACTATCGGGGCACCACCAGTGGGGGCCCGAACTTTGGCTATGAACTCTGCATTCGGAAATTCCGTCCCGAAGAATGCCAAGGCCTGGATTTAAGCTGTTGGAAGATCGCAGTGGTGGGGGCGGAACCGGTTTGGCCCGAAACTATTGAACGGTTTATTGAGACATTCCGGCCATATGGATTTCGGCCCGAGGCGTTTTTGCCTGCCTACGGATTAGCCGAGGCTGTCTTAAATGTAACAAGCGGCCGATGGTTTGAGCCGGTCGTCATCCGCAGTTTTCTTCGGGAGGGATTGGAAGAAGGTCGGGTGGTGCCCTGTGAACCGACTCATCCACGGGCAAGGCGTCTGGTAGGCTGTGGTCGGCCTTGGAGCGGGCATCGGGTGGCGATTGTGGATCCGAAAACCTGTTTGGAAATGCCGCCGGATCGGATAGGAGAAATCTGGGTCCGAAGCCCGAATGTCGCTCAAGGGTATTGGAATCGACCGGAAGAGACCCGGCAGGTTTTCCATGCCCGTTTGGCCGACACTCAAGAAGGTCCCTTCCTGCGGACTGGGGATCTAGGCTTTTTTTACGAGGGGCAACTGTTTTTTGTTGGTCGGTTGAAAGAGTTGATTGTGCTTCGGGGGCGAAACTATTATCCGCAGGATATCGAAGCGGTCGTAGCCAAAGCCCATCCATCGCTTTCGGGCTGTCAGGGGGCGGCCTTTTCCATTCCCGGCCAGCAGGAAGAGCGCCTAGTAATTGTTCATGAGGTCCGGGGGAGCAAGCGGCGGGATTGGCAGAGCATTTTGGAAGCTATTCGGCGAGAATTAGCTGCTGAGTTCTGCTTTTTACCGTATGCGGTAGTATTGATTCCGGCAGGGCGATTGCCACGGACTTCCAGCGGCAAACCTCGACGGCAACGATGTCGGGAGATGTTTTTAGCGGGCAGCTTAGAGGTGTTGGCACAATGGCAAGCCGGCCGGGATGCCTTCGCAGATCAGGTTCCCTATGTGGCTCCCCGTACCCCGTTAGAGGAGGCTATTGCCAAGGCCTGGGCCGAAGTCCTCAGTTTGCCCCAGGTGGGGATTCATGACAATTTTTTTGCTTTGGGCGGCAATTCGCTATTAGCGATGGGGTTATATATGCGGCTTAAGGAATTGGTACCGGTGGATCTGCCGTTGGAACGGTTTTTTGAACGACCGACGGTAGCCGGTTTGGCTGAGGTAATTACCGAAACCTTACTGGCCCAATTGCCGGAAAAAAATAAAGAACTATTACTGGAGCAAATCGAAGACCTGCCAGAACCATCTTCGCAGTCTCCCCTTTGAGCGGTTGGCAGCCGAAAGGAATGTCTAGGGCAAGAGCACGCCCATGGATTTCAAACAGCGGTTGGAAAAACTCTCGCCAGCTAAGCGGGCATTGTTGGAGCGGGAATTACTGGCTCGGTTTTCTCGGCCGGAGGGGGCCGAGCAGATTTCCCCCCGAAAGCCTGACCAACCTCCCCTAGTTTCTTTTGGGGAGAGGAGACTGTGGTTTTTAGATCAACTTTTGCCGGGCAATCCTGCCTTGCATATTACCGTGGCTGCTCGGCTTCGTGGACCTTTAGAGGAAAAGGTGCTTTGGCAGGCCATAGCGGCATTGGTCCGTCGGCATGAGGCTTTGCGGACCGAGTATTTGACCGCTCATGCTGAACCTATTCGCCGAGTCCGCCCAGTAGAAGAAGTTCTCGGCCCGAATGGTTTTCTTTCTTCAGAGGTTTGGCAACAAGGGGACTGGCAGGAACTCGTCCGGCATGGGAGCTCGTCCAGCCTTCCCGAAGCATTTCCTTTCAGGCCCTCTCTGCCGGGGCTTTGGACCCCTCCGCCTGGTTTGGAAGCGGAGTTACAGCTCCAAGCACGTCGGCCGTTCGATTTAGCCCGGGGTCCTTTGTGGCGAATCCGTCTGTATCGACTCGCACCCGAAGAGTGGGTCTTTCTATGGGTGCTCCATCATCTGATTGCGGATGGTTGGTCTGTCGGAGTGCTGTTACGGGAATTGGCCATTTTGTATGAAGCTTGCCTCCGGGCTCAGCCTTCTCCGTTGCCTGAGCTGGAAATCCAATACGCCGATTATGCCCTCTGGCAAAGGGAGCAATTAGCAGCGGATCGGCTGAATCCGTTATTGGCCTATTGGAAAACGCAGCTCGATCCTTGGCCGGAGGCTTTACAACTGCCCACGGATCGGCCCCGGCCAGCCAGACCTACCTTCCATGGTACCATTTATCCCTTTGTCTGGTCGGAAGAGCTTTCAGATCGCATCCGACGGTTCGCTCAGCAGCTTGGGGTAACAGCGTTTTCAGTGCTGATGGCAGCCTTCCATGCCCTGTTAGCGCGTATTTGCCGACAAGAGGACATAGTGGTAGGCACTGCTTTGGCCGGCCGAGTGCATAAACAATTGGAAAATCTAGTGGGCTTTTTTGTCAATACACTACCGATCCGTTCGGTAGCAGCAGAACAGTTAACCTTTGAGCAATTGGTCCTGCAGATCCACCAGCAGATGCTCGGCGCCCAACAGCATCAGCAGTTACCTTTAGATTTAATTGTGGAGCATTTCATGCCGGGGCGACCTCGTACGGCCGATCCGCTGTTTCAGGCCGCTTTGGTGCTCCAAAACGCGCCACTGCGTATTCCCACCGCTTCCGGGTTAAAGATTGAGCCAATCCTGTTGGATACTGGTGTGGCTCAGCATGATCTGACGGTTTATTTGTGGGAGTACCATGGACGTTGGCTTGGATATGCGGAGTATCGATCGGAGCTGTTTGAATCGGGGACCATCGGCCGCTGGCTCCGGATGATGGAGACAATTCTACATGTGGCGGTTCGACAGCCCAATCGTCTGGTCTGGCAGTTGCCGCTGATGCCGCCGGGGGAGCGGCGCCGTCTGCTGAAGGAGTTTTCCGATGGGGGCCCGCCTTTAGGGCCACCTTGCTGCTTACATGAGCTGGTAGAAATCCAGGCAGCAACCCACCCAAATTGCCCTGCTATTTGGTTTGCCGGAGAGGAAATTTCCTACGAAAGCTTAAATCGGCGAGCGAATCGGCTTGCCCGTTGGCTTCGCAGCCACGGGATCGGTACCGAAGATATTGTAGGCGGCTGTCTGCCCCGATCCGCCGATCTGATTGTGCTGCTTTTGGCGGTGATGAAGGCCGGAGCGGTTTGGCTTCCTTTGGATCCTGGGCAGCCCGCCGCTCGGCAGGCAGAAATCTTAGCCGACGCTCAACCGAAACTGCTGGTTACTGCAGAGCTATTTCGCCAGATGGACAGCGAGGCAGAGGCCTTTAGCGACTCGGCCCGAGATTGGCCGGTCCACTGCAGACAAGTAGCCTATGTGATTTTTACTTCTGGTTCGACGGGTCGGCCCAAGGGGGTGCTGGTCGAACACGAGGGGGTGGCAAACTTCATCCGGGCTCAGGGTCGTCGCCTGGCTGTGGAGCCGAAAGATCGGTATCTGCAGTTTTTTGCCCCCAGCTTTGACGGCTCGCTGGCCGAAATCTTCGGCGCCTTAGGCCATGGTGCCTGTTTGGTGATCGGCCCACCAGAAGTCTACCAAGACGCTCGAAATTTGGAAATATTTATAAAAGATCAAAAGATTACTATCTGCCAACTAACCCCATCTATCTTGACTCTGCTTCGGCCGGAAGAGGTGCCGGAACTCCGAACCATTGTTTCCGCTGGAGAACCGATCAGCTCAGAGTTGGTGGCCCGATGGGCGCCGGGCCGCCGACTCTGGAACGCTTACGGCCCGACGGAAGCATCCATCGGAGCTTGTATGGCCCTACTGCAAGAAGCAGAGGCACACCAGTTCCGTCCTCCCATCGGCCGTCCTTTGGAAGGCGTTCGCATTTATGTGGTGGATTCCCATTTGCAGCCGGTTCCCATCGGCGTGCCGGGCGAAATTCTGATTGCTGGCCCTGGTGTTGCCCGGGGATATCTGAACCGACCAGAACTGACAACGGAAAAATTCTTGGCCGATCCGTTGCTCTGGGATGCCGAGGATACTGGGAATCGGCAACTCTCTTCGGAGTCCAACACGGTGAAGTTATCTTCTGGGGGCCAACGCAAGCCGCAGCACTTTGCTCACTGGGAGTCCGAACTGTGCGAAAGCTTATCGTCGGCTGGAGCCAATCGGAGGACAGCGCGCATATATCGGACTGGCGATCTAGGCCGATGGCGGCCGGATGGGCAATTGGAGTTTTTAGGCCGAGCTGACCAGCAGGTCAAAATCCGGGGTTTTCGAGTGGAACCGGGCGAAGTGGCCGTCGTGTTAGAAAACCACCCCTTGGTTCAAGAAGCCGTTGTGTTGCCTCAGCCCGATTCTACCGGTGGTATGCAGCTAGTGGCCTTTGTGGTCCCTCAGCCGACGCCGATTCCGCCGGAGCAGCTGGTCCGATGGGAGGCCGAACATTGGGCCCATTGGCGGGAGTTGTTTGACCAGACATTTCGGCATACACCGCCGCCGGCCGATCCTGGCTTGCATTTGGCTGGGTGGATCAGCAGCCGGACCGGCCGACCGTTCCCAGCCGGTGAGGTTCGGCAATGGGCCGATGCCCTGGCTGAGCGGATTCTGCGATTTCGGCCGCGCCGGGTTTGGGAGATTGGGTGCAAGGCGGGGTGGTTGTTGTGGCGGCTGGCTCCCCATTGCCGAACCTATCTAGCCACTGAACTTTCCGGCGAAGCAGTCCGATGGCTCTCGGAGCTAGTGGCAAACCGGCCTTGGCTTCGGCGAAAGGTACATTTGTATCCAGGTATCCTAGGCCCCTTTGCCGACCCAGGCACCGAACCCTGGCCGGACAACCTCCCCCCAGGCCCCCAGACGGAAGCCCACTGCCAGCCGAAAAATCCTCCTTCCCATCCCCATTTGCATGGACCTCCTGGTGCGGCGTCGGAAAACCTCCAGGCGGGCCAAACACCCTCCTCTATACACCCCGACTTTCGCGACGAATTCCAAGCTCCATACCCATCGGTTTCTCCGAACCTGCAGACTCAAGCTAAGCCTAACCCGGTTGCGGTCCCCACTTACTCTGATCTGGACAGGTCTGCGGGTGCTAGAGCCTGCCATCGCCACCGCCGCTTGCCAGAACAATTTGATCTGGTTGTCTTTACTTCGATGGTCCAATATTTTCCCAGCTTGGAGGCTTTCGTTCGGGCGTTGGAAAAGGTAGTCGGCTATGTGGTGCCGGAAGGGCAGATTGTGCTGACCGACGTCCGGCATTTGGGGCTCCAGCGGACGCAGGCGGTAGGGATAGAGTGTTTATTAGCCGATCCTAACTGCAGCCTCCAGCAACTTCGACGCCGCGTGGAAGCCCGGATACAACGGGACCCAGAACTTTGGCTGGATCCGGAATTGTTCCGTCAATTGGTTGGCCGATTGCCCCGATTGGCAGGGGTGGAAATCCTTTGCAAACGAGGCAGCCTGCAGAACGAGGTAGCCCAATATCGGTATGATGTGGTCTTATGGCTGGATCGGCAGCCCCCGCCTTTGCCTGAAAGGCAGGTGGACTGGGACCCGGACCGGTACGATCCCCGACGCTCGGACTGGGTTCCCCAGGCGGCTCAACAGGGATTAGTGATTCGGGGTGTACCGAATGCCAGGTTGCAAGAGGACCTTCGATTAGAGAGGCTTTTGGATCGGCCAGCGGGTTTGAGCACGGTGGCCGATCTGCGGGTGGCCGCTGCTGGTGGGCCTCTAACCCGGCCGACGACCAATCCTTCCGATTCGGCCAATGAATCCGAACCTTCGGCCCGGCCGATACCCCCTGCCAAAGAACCCGCTCGGAGCCTTTCTGCTGGTGTGGATCCAGAAATGTTTTGGGCATTAGGCGACCAGTTTCGCTGTCAGGTGGAGGTCTATTGGCATCGGCCCGGTGAACGGAAAGTTCAGTCTTCCTTAGAAATGCAAAAAACGATCGGGGATGCAGACGGTTGGGATGCGCGGGGGTTAATGGATGTGGTCATTTGGCCATCTGGTCATAAGTTAGCCTATTCGAACCCCATGCGCCGACACCGAAGAGCACAACGTGTGGCTCGCCGGGCCTGGCGAAAAACCCGACGGTTTGCCCCGGCAGGGGGCTTGTCTGCTTGGGACCAAGCAGCGGCTACCACCACGCCACTCCATATCCCGTCGGCCTCGGAACAGTCTTGTTCTGACAGACTGGGGCCAGTAGCGGAAAAACTGCCCCCTTGCCTCCAGGAGCCGATGCCGGAACAGTCTGCTTCTAACAAAGCGGAGTTGCCCAGCCAGGAAAGTTTTGCCAAGTATGCCAGCCATCCATTACAAACGGTAGCCGTCCGGCAGATGGTTCACCAGCTTCGTCAATACCTAGAAGAACGGCTGCCTGAATATATGATTCCTTCTCGGCTGGTGGTGGTTCCGTCGATTCCTCGGAGCAGCCATGGGAAACTGGACCGGCGCTTGCTTCAAGAATACATGAACATTGGATCCACTGGCTGGAGCCAAGCATATCAACCGCCGCAAACGCCTGAGGAACTCCTAGTGGCTGAAGTCTGGGAACAACTGCTCGGGGTGAGTCCGATTGGTCGCCGGGATAATTTCTTTGAACTGGGGGGTCATTCCATGTTGGCCGTGCGTATGATCGCTGAGCTCGAACGTCGGACCGGCCGACGGATCCCCATGATCGCCCTATTTCAGCAGGCTACGGTCGAGCATCTAGCCGGCCTCCTCCAGGTACCGGAGGCTTGTCCGCCGGAATCTTCCTTAGTGCCTCTCCAACCGAAAGGGGAAAAAAGACCGCTTTTCCTGGTGCATCCTGCTGGTGGCACTGTGTTCTGCTATCAGGCCTTAGTGCAGTACCTAGGAACGGATCGCCCCATCTACGGGCTGCAAGCGGTTGGGCTGGATGGGATCCGGCCCCCACATGAGACAGTCGCTGAGATGGTAACTCACTATTTGGCTGCCATCCGCTCTGTGCAGCCGGTAGGGCCGTATCTATTGGGCGGTTGGTCGTTGGGCGGGAATTTGGCCTTTGCTATGGCCTGCCAATTGGTCCAGGAAGGCCAGCAGGTGCAACTGCTGGCCCTATTCGATTCTGGAGCCTTGCCACCCGATCGGGATCCCACAGAAGAAGATTTTTTGCCGATCATCATGGCTCTGTTTCCCGGCGATGACCAGATCAGCTTGGAACAACTTCGCCAAATGAGTCCCCAAGAACATTTCGAATATTTCTCTCGCCGGGCATTAAAAGCCGGTATTGTCCTGCCGCAGTTTTCACCTGAAATGGCCGGGCATGTCTTCAATGTCTTCAAAGCCAACCTGAAAGCGATGTGGGAATATCGTCCCAGCCGATATCCAGGTAAAATCACTCTGTTTGCCAGCCAGGAGCAGCCTGCCGGAATCGACGTAGCCCAGGACCCCTACTTAGGTTGGTCTCCGTATGCGGCAGGTGGCGTAGAAGTACACCGAATCCCCGGCCGTCATCTGGACCTCATTCGAGAACCTTATGTACGGGTCTTGGCGGAAAAACTCCAGGCCTGTCTGCTCGGAATATAACCGTTTCAATGAGCAACCAAACCAAACTTCTACCATCTCAGCCGATTGACGAATCGTCCTTTCCCTTCTCAGGGCTCGTTATGATTCCCCTGTGGGTCGGCAACAGGAGATTATGGAGATTATAAATATACTCCTGCCCCCAAAGGGCACTTTAACGGAGCACCGAAATCGATGAAGCGACGGATTATGAAGCCCAAGCAAACCTAGGAAAATGTGGTTCAGAATTGATTTTTATGCATATTGTCTATATTGTCCAGGCACCTTTGGATCATTAGAGAAAGATATTTTTAATACCATTTGGGTTCCCCCGCGTCTGACCCAATATGTAGAGTTGCTATCACTGCTAGCACCCTATATACCGTAGGTGTTTGGATAGGAGCAGCTAAAGCCTACCGAATTGAAAATTCATAAAGTTACTAAAGGGTCAGTATTAAAGGCCCTCCATTTTATTTGAGAAGCTCTGGATCGTTCAGGAGATATATTTTTATATCATTTGGATCCTTATGGTCTCTACCTAATATCTAGGGGACTAGTCCTACTAGTAACCCTATATGGACTAGGTGGTGGGATGAAGGGTGTCAAAGCCCATCGAATGAAACGTTCATGAAGTTCACTATGTGTGCAGGATTTTGTAAAGGAACCTCTGCAAAATTCTAAGCATATAGTGAACTTAATGCTATAGCCGTTCCGTTGTTCTACCTGGATAGCTACTATCTATCGGGTCCTAGCAATGCTGGCAACCGTATATGTGGTGTGAGAGGGAGGGGAAGCCAAAATGGTCTCCAAACATCCCCCTTAAATTATGCAGAGGTCCTAAAGGTGCTTTAGCTCACCTGTTCGGAAAAGTTGAAACCTATCACAGCGTGCCCCCTGTGGGGAATTGCCGTCCCAGCCAAAGGAATGCCTTCTGCAGGGAAAAAGGCCGTCTGCCCCTCTCATCTCCCTTTGACCTAAATCTCAGAGGCTGTCTGAAAATAAGAAATGCATTGGTTTGCCAGGAGATCGCCCGGGGAACAGCCCTTGCACTAAACCCCATAAAAATGTGGAAATTGACATCCGGAGCAAAGGACTTTCTCTGCCTTCTAAGCCCAAAATGCTCTGTTTTTCAGACAGCCTCTCAGAGGACCGAGAGAGGGAAAAAATAAATCCACCTTATTTGACCGAAATCTTACCAATGGCAAAATCGAGCTTAATGTTATTGAAAGATGACTCAAGCACGCTTTCCTATGGACTCAACCGCTCATAACGTCACGGTTCCGTTGGACGGTGATGGCCGGATGACGGTAAAACTTTCGCCGCCGCCCGAGACTGTGGGGCTACGGATAAAGGCCTTTTTGTGGCGGCTGCTTTGGCCGATCCGTTGGCCGGTGTCTCGATTTCTTTGGATCCTGAGTTGGCTGTTTCGGATTTTGCAATGGATTTGCTTTGGCATCCATGTGGCGATCGATTACGTTCGGCTAATGTATTTGGATTACACGGCCAGGCCGGACGATATTTTTATCGTCTCCTATCCCCGGTCCGGAACTACCTGGCTTCAGATGATCCTTTATCAATTGACCACAGATGGCAGTATGGATTTTGCCCATATTGCGGAGAAATGCCCCTGGTTTGAACGCTCAGCGATTAGCAAACGGAACCTCGAAAAATTACCTTCACCAAGGGTATTCAAAACTCATCTACCATATATTTGGCTACCGAAACGTCGATGCCGGTATATTTACGTTGCCCGCAATGGCAAGGACGTGGCCTGGTCGTTCTATCAATTTTATCGGTCCCATTTTCGGTACCGGGGCAGTTTTGAGCAGTTTTTCCGGCTTTTTATGCGTGGCTGGGTGGCTTGGGGGTCTTGGTTCTACCATGTTCGCGGCTATTGGAAGCGGCGAAATGATCCTCGGTTCTTGTTTCTTTTCTACGAAGACATGGTTCAGGACCTAGAAGGGGCGATCCGGCAGATCATTCAGTTTTGTGGGCTTCAAATCCCAGAGGAGCGGATACCAGAAATTGTACGGCGGTCCAGCTTCGAGTTTATGAAACAGCATGAAGAGAAGTTCGATTATGCCTTTGAGCTTTTAGTGGATCAGGGAATCGTACCGGGCCGCTTCTTACGCAAAGGTCAGCCGGGCGAAGGACAGCAGGCTTTCAGCCCACCACTGCATGAACAATTTGACCGTAAATATCAACGTCGGCTCGCTTCGGTTGGGTTTCCGCTTCGCACGCTGCCGAAGTAGCTGTTCCAGCCCCTTTCCAGAAGAGAACCTGCCACAGAATATATGGGTTACTGTTTCGGTAGCGGGCACTTCTCTGGACTTTTGCTTAATTTCCTAACTTCTTTTTTGCTCAGCAGTTACAGCGCCCCCCTTTGCTCACAGCATTCTCTAACTCCAGTAATTCCAACCAGTTAGGGCTTTCTTCTTTCGACAAAAAGCCAAAAATGCCAAACGTCGAGATTTGCAGCTCCGCATTGGTTTGGGCATAAGCCCCCTTGACCTGATAGATAGGGTTGCTAGCACTGCTAGCATTCTACATATTGTTGAAACCTCTGCATAATTCGAGAGAGGTATTTTTGATATCATTTTGTTTGCCGCCAGGAGTGGCCCAATAGAGAAACCTCTAAAGATTCTGAACATATGATGAACTATGTGAACTTTTGATTTCCAGCCGTTTCGTTGGCCTACCTGGACTGCTACTATCTATTGAGTGCTAGCATTGCTAGCAGCCAATGGATAGTAGATGTTTCGACTAGGAGAACGAAAGGGCTTAAGAATCAAATGTTCATTAGTTTCACTGCATGTTCCGAATTACCAGAGGTTCCCGGAGAGTTTTTCTCCGGCTGGCTGAGCAGCTTGGCCAGGGGAAACGAGTTTGGCATCGGCTATACACTTCAGCCAAATCGATGGTCTATGTTTTTTTCCTGTTTTCTGCCGCTACAAGAAAAGGGGTTAGGCTGCGCCGGAAGGAGGTAAACAAGTCGGGCTTTTTGTTTCACTGACCCGGCGAGCTTTGTTCGGCTGAGGTGTCTGGATCGCGTCACTGGTCATTGGAGATGGGCGCTTAGGAGGGGGGCGGAAGTGTTGCCAATAGCCTGGGATATTGCGGGCAATCTGATGGGAGATTGGCTATTTTCTCTAGTTATGCCAGATTTCCATTATTTCTCTGGACTCCGCAGTTAGCCTCAAGATGCCGGCAAGACAAAGGAGCTCATTGCCGGGCCAATGCCAAAAGGCTGCCCAAAATAATCTTTCGAATACTATATTCATTTTAATACATCATTATCCTGAGCTGCTAGCAATGCTAGCATACAAAATACTGAGTAACTCTTTTCAACTCTCTGCTGTCTAGGTACACTTTGGCCGTTTCCGGTTTCTCAAAGGCAGTTGGTTTCCCGGACAGAACCAACGCTATTCTTCAACAACTGGTGTGCAAGGAGGGCAATCTGGCCGAACCGGAATCAGTTCCCAGACACAGGCTGGTAAGGAGGCGCCAGCCTACTGGGCCTCGGAAGGATTCGCTAGCTATTGGGCATTCTGAGATTTCCTAGGCTCTGCGGCGCTCTGCCACCTGCTAGTCGGCTACATCGGGAATGGATGCCGGGAAAGGCTTTTCAATTCGGTCCTGGGTTTTCGTTTTTCTGCCAGTAGTTAAGGAGGACAGTGCATGGCCGTAAAACCGCTGATCGGGTTGAATGCCGAGTATCGTGCCGCCAAACAGCCATCGGCAGCCTACAGCTACCTATCTGCCGGCTACTATGACTGTCTGATCAAGGCAGGAGCGGTACCGATCATCCTGCCGCCGCTTGGGGATCGCAACGATATGGCCCGAGTGTTAGACCTGCTGGATGGGATGGTCTTTATCGGGGGGGCCGATTTGGATCCTCGTCGGGATGGATGGATGCTGCATCCCAGCGTTCGACCTATGGAGCGCCGCCGTGAAGAGTTCGACCGCTTGTTGATGAAAATGGTAGCCGCCCGCCGGATGCCTGTGTATGGCATTGGCGTGGGTATGCAATTGCTGAACGTCGTCATGGGCGGGAATCTATTTTTGCACATCCCTGAGGATCTTCCCAGAGCTCTGCCTCATTATGATCCGACCGATCCATTCCATCGTCATGCCTTAGTGGTAGTCCGTGGCTCTCTAATGGACCGAGTCTATGGCGAGGGGGAAATTCGTGTCAACAGTATGCATCATATGGCCATTGATGAGGTAGCCCCTGGGTTTGCAGTAACCGCTCGGTCTCCGGACGGTGTAATAGAAGCCATCGAAAGCACCCGATCGGATTGGTTTGCCATTGGGACCCAATTCCATCCAGAGGCCCCCTCGGCCACCGCTCTGGACTTCCGGATCTTTGAAGAGTTTGTTGAGGGCGTACTTCGGTTTAAAGCCGAGGAAATGCGGATGGTGGCTTAAGGCCGGTAAGCTGCCGCAGGAATAAGAGACTGTCTGAAAAGCACGTTTGGCTCGCTGGGCTGCCAAGTTGTTTCCACCATCAGCAAAAGCTACAAGCCAAGATTTGGACACCTTGGCTACCCAGAACCTTCACCGGCCTTTGGAAAAGGCAGCTAGGCTACATCCCCCTTTTCAGAGAACTTCTTCGAGGGTGTCTGAAAAGAGGTTTTTGGCTCACTCGGCGGCCAAGTTGTTCCCCCCATCAGGAGGGCTACAACCCAAGATTTGAGTATTTTGGTACCCTATGCCTTACCGTCTGGTGGAAATAAGGAGTCTGGCTACCCCCTTTTCAGACAGCCTCTAACATACCGCTCGACTACTCGGCGCTCTGCTTACAGATGTCCCCCATGGGGAGCTACACATCTTTCTGAACAGGTAATCCGAGAGCATGGAGCTGGCCAGGCTCCGCATCATGGAAAGAATCTTGAAGAGGAACCCAGTCAATGCCTGGCCAGTAAGCGGATGCGGCTGATTTTTTGTGGTTCGTTTAGGGGAGTGGTTTAAGATAGATCGCTCCCTGCCCCATGGAAGCCTTCCTGCCTGGCAGTTCCCCCACAGGCCAATAGGCTCCGTACTGTAGGGGCTAGGAGTCAGTCGAAGGAGTTCAGGTGCTTATGTCTCGGAAGGAAAAAGGGGAGCAAAAGGGTATTTTTATAATAGGCTAGGGGCTGTGCAAAGATGGTTTCCAGGGGGCCGAAGCCTGTTTTGCCTATATTCCCTATGTTGCCCAGTTAACCCAGAAAATTTCAGCCGCACCCCAGTAAGCCTACACCACTTTCTGCCCAATTACGGCAATTGATATTTCGGTTTCCCTAATAGCGTATAGACCGGAGCATAGATGGGCAGATGCCGGTAATAGACTTCTAGCATATAGATGCATAGGCAGGTTACATAGAGACGGCCGCCGTGCGGCTCATAGGGATCTTGAAAATCGGGGTCCCAGCTGCCGGCTTCTGGCCCTTTTTTCACTTGGGCTCTGGGTACGGCTTCCCGCATGACCGCATTCCAAGTTTTCCAGTACTTACTATCCCGGTCCATATGATGACAGACTTGAGTAGCATAGTACCAATAATAGACATTTCGCTTACCGGGCGAAAAATCGATCAGATTTTCTTTTTGAGTGATCCACTCTAAGGCTTCGATCAGACGGGGTTCGTCTTTGGCCCAACCGAGATATTGTCGGCACAGAAGGGCTTCGGCAGTCATGGCTAACGAAGGGGCATGACCTTTTTGATAGCAGTAGCGAAATCCGTCCGAGGCCACCGAACGATCCAGGAACCGTTCGACGCGACGGAAATGGTCCGGCGGTATTTCCATGCCAGCCATTCGGGCACTTTGCAATGCCATGACCACCCAGCCAGTAACCGACACATCGCTATCCACTCCCGGCTGATAGCGCCAACCGCCCTCCGGCGACTGAGAGGCCAAGCAGTATTGTACAGCTCGTTGGGCAGGCTCTTTAAACTTCTCGTCTTTGGTCATCGCGTACAGTTCGCACAGAGCAATGGTGCAAATGCCCTGCGTGTAGAAATGGTGGTTAAAGCCCCCTTCGTGATACAAGTTGCCGGATTGGTCTTGCTGTTTTAGAAGCCAGTTGATGCCATTCTGAACATTTTTGCTGTATCGCCCTTTCACATGGGTATGCCCATCGCCCAAAAAGGCCAACAAGGCCAATCCCGTGGCTGCCTCCGGGTTGTCCTCCTGGGTGGCACCGTCCCGATAGGGACCTTTGAGGCTCCAGGAACCGTCTTTGCGCTGCTGACGAGCCAACCACGCCAATCCTAACTCCACTGCCTTTTCCGTAAGCCGATTGCCACCATAAAGGCCCACCAGAGCTTTCTTCATGCCCTCTTGTCGGCCATGCAAGGCTAGCCCAATATGATCCACCTTTTCATCGTTACTGGCGATGCGGCCATCTGGAGAAACCATGTCCCACTTGCTGGGAGCTGCAAAAGGATCCTCCACCTCGGGGAGGTTATCCGGGGTGAGGACCGGCTCTTCTTTGGTCAGTACGTTTTCCATCCCTAGCGGACTGTCAAACTCCAACTGTTCGCCCAACTTCTCGGCCCATATCTCCCGAGGAACCAAAATCGACAGAATATTTCTGGAAGGCACCGGCAAAAGCCAAAGAGCCAATAGAATCATCAGAGCCATGTGCACCACCAGACTGAACAGCCAACTCGGAGCGTTTCGGAGGGCCACTTCCAGAATCTCTTGGTCCGACTCTTCAAGTTGGTCTTGAGGTTGCTGAGTAGCACCGGCCCCTGGGGCCCGCCCCGGAGCTGCTTTTGTTGGGACCTTTTCTGCAAGGGTAGGTTTGGTAGCAACTCTTGCCCCTGGAAGAGCTTGGGCAACTGGGATTGGCTGGGCCTGTGGCATTTGGAAGGGAATCGGTTGGCCTTGCGGCAAGGGGGTGGCAATGGGTTGGGCTTGAGGATATGTAATCTGACCGGGGGGAGCGCTTCCCTCGGAAGAGCCGATATGGATCGCTTGGGGTATTGGCATTCCCCCTTTAGATGGGGTTGCCACTTTCCCTATAGGAATAGCTCGGGCCACCGGCACGGCTTGCAAAGGGGGTTGGCCTGCTCCCTTAGAGGAGACTGATGGTGCCCCTCCTTGGGATAAGCCCGGGGGAACTCCCTGGGGTACCTGAGGTTGCCGCTCCGTTGGATTGCCCATACTCAGGACCTCCTTCTATCTATGTGGTGTCCTGTTGCCCCCTTGGAAAAACCTTAGGTAATTTCTCGGAATGCTCGAAGGGTATTGGAGGTTATTGTGAGCTAGAGAACCTAGGCCTCCCAGCCGCCAAGGGGAAATTCGGCCTTCTTTTTTTCCATCCGGCTAGTAGTCCCACGTTCAAAAGGCAGCCAACATCCGGCCTCTGATGGCCTGCCTGGTTAGTTTAGCTCCCGATATAAGCCTCTAGTCTTCTTTTCCCAATCGCCTCTTCCCATTGGCGGAAAGATTGAGTATTCAAGAGCGTATCTTGGTTTGCTGAAGAAGGTTTGTCTGAGAAAAGCCTCTTTTGGGATTTTATCACACTCTACCCCTCTTTACAATGAAATAATCCCGATTGTGCTAAGGTATTATTTCCAAAAATCATAGGAGAAAAAAGCCACCCTTTGGAAAATTGATCCCCTATTTAGGGGATCGTCTATTCCCAATAGACGATTTCTCCTACTTCTGCTCCTGAAGATGAGTTTGGCTAGCTATGTGGGCAAAAAGGATAAAATCTGCCTCTTCCAAGGGGAACTCTTTAAGGAAGTGGAAAGTGCCCCTAATGGGGAATTGAGAGGTCGGTTCTCTTGTCCCAGAAGGGAGGTTGGGGCAGGGATTGGCCAAGCAAACGCCTCTTTCAATCAATAATTTGGGACTGTTTAGATTTTTGTTTTCTGAGGCAGACTGTTTTTTTGCGGTCCGTTTGGTGGGGGATGGCGTCCCCCGACCAATCGAACTGCTTCTTGCTGGGCTCTCTAGGAAACGCTCGCTGTTATACACATTTTGGGAGGTATTTCCCATTCTAACGGCAGCAGATGATTCCCCCAGAGAGGGGAGTAACGAACTTTTCAAAAGAAGCTAATTGTTCCTTTAGAGAAATTGCAGCATTGCGGAAAGAATCACTTCCGAGAGAAAAAAGTGCTTGGTTTTAATCTTAGGTAGATCGCCTATTGTATCCATTCTGGGTTGTTCAATGAGCTTTTGGTATTTGGCTACAGTGAAGATCTATAAGAGCGAGCTAGGAAACGAGGGACCGTATTCCATCCATGGCCATGAAATTTTCGGGGAGCAGATTTAGTAATTTTCTAAAGAGGTTAGGGCCTCCATTAATCCAGGGAACCGCCTAGGGCTGAGCAAAGGAGGAATTCTACGGGTTATCCTATTTTGCTACATTACCTATTTTGCCCAATTGGCCTATAGGATTTCAGCGGCCTCAGTTTTCCTATGCCGGCTTGTTATTTTGAGATTTTTGGGTAAACTAAAATTTTTTGTGTAGTCCCTTAAGCGAGTAAAGCAGCTATTTGGCAGTGCCGGGTTCGTCTGCCTTTTCCTTCTGAGCCGCCTCGGCGCTGGAAGATTAAAAAATAGAAAAAAATACAGGTTTCCTCCATTTGGCGGAAGCATGTAGGACATTTTAGCCGAGGGAAGAAATTGACTTTTGACAACATCTCAAGAGACTAGGTGCGGCGAGTACCCGGTTGCAGGAGACTTATGAAGAGGCTATGGGCCTAAGTGATCAGGGACTGGAAGCCCAGCCTACCAAAAGGGTTGCTTTCGCACGAAGGGGCGGCCTGAACACCGGCCAGCCAACCTCAGAATTGTTGGGTAGGGGTTGGAATTGGCCTGAGGATGGCTCCGAGGGCCACCACTCCATAAAGTCAAGGCGACTTTAACTGGACTTTTGCCAATTTTGGTGGTCCTGCCGAAATGGGAAAGTACTAACTCTTTGGAATTATTGGAGTTAGGAAATTGTATGCCCAAAAGAATTGTATGCCCAAAGGATGGTTCGTCGTAATCCCAGGGGCCTAACAAGTTAGGGAAATTGGCAAAAGTCGAACTCATAAAATCTCCGAATCCCCAGGGAGCAAGATCCTCTCTTAGAGGCTGTCCGAAAGCATTTTCTATGATGAAAGCAGTTTTCCTTCCTCAATTCTCCAGAATTGCCCAAATCCCTGTTTTTAAGGAGTCTGGAGGATAGGAGCCGGTCGGCCAACACCCATGGGAAACCAGGCCAATCCCCATTCTAGGACAGCCTCCTTAAAAGGGTTGCCAGCGTAGCTTCAATTGGCAGAGCACCGCACTCGTAATGCGGGGGTTGTGGGTTCGAGTCCCACCGCTGGCTCTTGGCGGAAAAGGCCCAGCCAGACTTATTCTTCAAGCTTCTTCGGCCCAGGCCGATGGGATTCTGGGCAGGGGTGCAAAGCTCCGTTTAGTCCCATCAGATCGTTTCACCCCCCCGGCTTGTGGGACAAGAGGCCTGCTCAGCACACCTCGCTGTTATACCCAAGTTGGAGTTCAGACGCTCGGACATCACTTCAGGCAAAGCAGGAAAACTCGTTGAACCACACAGACAAACCATTTTCTGAAACCAAAGACCTCCTGATCTTCTAAATGATTTTGCCTAAATTGTGCAATTTATCAAAGTAACCGTTGGCTTGTTTTGAAAGGTTTGTTATCCCCCTAATTAGGGCAATCATTTGCTGGTGCTCCTGGGAGGGTAAATCCATCCCAACGATCTGTATATAACAGCGAGAGATATTGAGGAGGGGGATACCAAGCCAGAAATGATGCAGAAGTTCCTAGGAACAACTTGGATTTCTCCATCCGAGAAAAATGACAGATTGGCTATTCGGTGGAGGTGGAGCCAAGGTTCCTGGCCTTGGTGCGGTCCATATGGACAGAAGCTTTAACCACAGAACCTTTACAAGTAGGAGGGATGGTCCGGATGATACAGAGTGCAATGGCTACTGAACTGAAGTCGATGGTGGACATTAAACAGATGGTTTTGATGGATAGTCTGTTTGGCCCCCGAGAGGTGCAATTGATTAGCGAGGCGATTGCCACGGACATTAATCAATACCGGCTCCTCCGGGAGGCGGTGGGCGAATTAGAGCAGAAGGAGGAACTGAGTCCGGCCGGGATGGTTCGGTTAGGCACATGTCAGTATTTGTTAGGACGGTATCGGCGGGCGGTCGAATCGCTGCAAAAGGGCGATGGCGGGGCATTGGCCCATTATTATTTAGCCAAATCCTGGGTGGCGTTGCAGGAATACGATCGGGCCTTGGACAGTTATGCAGCGGCCCAGAAGGCCGGTTATGACCCAGACTGGTGTGCTTTAGGCCGAGCGGAAGCACTGCGTCTGATGGGCAAACCGACCGAAGCCCTCCACATTTTAGATCGACTTTCCGGCGCCATTGAAGAGACGGCAGAATATCTTTATCAACGAGCAGCCACCATAGCTGCCTTAGGTGTTAATCCGGCTGAGGCTATTGCCCTGTACGAACGAGCCGTGGAGGTGGATCCGAATCACCCAGGGGCATTGTTCGGACTGGCCTTGGAGAACGATCGCCAAGGGAATGACGAAGAAGCTATTGATCTTTACAAACGTTCCGCCTCCCGGTTTCCCCCTCATTTGGGAGCGTTGTTGAATCTGGGTATTTTATACGAAGATTATGGCCAATATGAATTGGCGGTGCAATGTTATCAGCGGATCCTGGATGCCTATCCGGATCATCAGCGAGCCTGGCTATTTCTGCGAGATGCCCAGGCCTCTTGCAGTATGTTCCTAGACGAAGATCTGCAGAAAAAGCGGGATCGACTCAGTCAAGTATTGAATATCCCGGTTACTGATTTCGAATTGTCTCAACGGAGTCGAAATTGTCTGCAAAAGATGGGTATCCGTACCCTGGGCGATTTGTGCCGAACCACCGAACAGCAACTGTTGGCCAGTAAGAATTTCGGGGAAACCAGCCTCCAGGAAATTCGGGAAATTCTGGCTTCCAAAGGTTTGTCGTTGGGGATGTTTGCTTCGGAAAAACGGCTGCCGGAGCCTTTCGAGCCTGAGGAACTGAGCCCTGACCAACAGGCCCTATTAAACCGGCCGGTAACCGATTTGAATCTCTCGGTCCGGGCTCGAAAATGCATGATGCGCAAAGGCATCAGTACCATTGGGGAGTTGATCCGCTATAGTGGCGACCAGTTGCTGGAGTGTAAAAATTTTGGTGTAACCAGTCTGAACGAGGTACGGGAAAAGCTGCGGCAGTTTGGGCTCAAACTGCGCGGGGAGTAGGCTGCTAACAATGCCAGGATGGAAGCAGTCTGTCCTACATTGGCAAACAATCGCTTGATTGTTCAAAGGTCTTGGGGTGGGGAAATAAGGCATCCAACTTGGGGAAGCTCCGTTAGGAGGAGCGGCGCTGTTGGTGGGATAAATGCCAGAGACTGGCTTTTGTTTTCAGGTGCATCATGTGGATGCCCGGACCGGGGCCAGGCGGAGCAGTTTGCATACGCCTCATGGTCTCGTGCAGATGCCGGTCTTTATGCCGGTTGGTTCTCAGGGAACGGTCAAAGGAATTGAACTGAGTTTGCTTCAGGCCACCGGTACTCAGATGATCTTGGCTAATGCCTATCATCTGATGTTGCGTCCGGGGGTAGAGGTGGTAGCGGCATTGGGGGGGTTACATCGGTTTTGTGGCTGGCCTGGCCCCATCCTGACCGATAGCGGCGGCTTTCAGATTTACAGTCTTGCCCAGAGGACCCAAATTACCGAACAGGCTGCCTGGTTTCGGTCCCACATTGATGGCCGAGCATGGGAGCTTTCTCCAGAAGAAGCCATCCGGATTCAAGAGGCCTTAGGGTCGGATATAGCGATGGTATTGGATCATGTTGTCGGTTTACCTAGCCCTCCGGAGCTGGTCCAAGAGGCAGCCTATCGAACCGTTCGCTGGGCTCAACGTTGTAAACAGGCCGCTTGCCGATCCGATCAGGCACTGTTTGGTATTATTCAAGGTGGTCTGGATGTCAAGCTGCGATTGGAGTGCTTGGCTCGGCTGGTGGAACTGGATTTTGACGGCTACGCCATCGGCGGGCTTAGCGTAGGCGAAACCCCCGAACAAATGCGCCAAGTCCTGCAAGTGGTCGTTCCGGCTATGCCAGCCGACAAACCCAGATATCTGATGGGTGTAGGCCGACCAGAGGACATCTTGGATGCCATTGCTCTAGGGGTAGATATGTTTGATTGTGTGTTGCCGACCAGAAACGGCCGAAATGGATGGGCCTTTACCGATCATGGGGTAATCCGGATTCGAAATCACCAATATGAACGGGATGAGCGTCCTTTGGAAGAAGGATGCCAATGCCCAGCCTGTCAGCGTTCTCGAGGATATCTGCGCCATTTGTTTTTGTCCGGAGAAATGCTTGGCCCGGTATTACTCTCGTTGCACAATATTTGGTATTATCAGCGTCTAATCGGCCAGGCAAGACAGGCCATTGAACAGGATCGCTTCCTGGAGTTTTGTCTGGAAAAAAAGCGACATTGGCAAAAAGAGGCAGATTGGGAAAAACAGACATACTCGGAAAAATAGAAAATCCTCCCGGCAGGTGGGCAAGCCGAGGGTTGACCTTCCGGCTCCCAGCAGCAAGATTGTTCAACGGAAAAAAACCGATTCTGCCAGCCTCCGAGACCCTGAAAAGCCAAGGAGCCTCTGCAAAATCCTTGAACATATAGTGGACAAAGTGAACTTTTGATTGGAAAGGGATTGGGCCGTCCCATCCAAACCCCTATCATAGGGAGGGGACTATGGGGACTGCCAATGCAGTAACCTTATTGGCTCATCAGGGACGGGAACCGGGAACTAAAAATATGGAACCTCTGCATAATTCAAAGGGGATATTTTTATACCATTTTGGCTGATCCTTCCTGTAACACAACATATAGGAGCGCTAGTATTGCTAGCCCACAATAGATAGTAGGGGGCCTAGTAGGAGAACCGAACGGCGAGAGAATCAAAAGTACATAAAGTTCACTGGATGTTCAGAATTTTGC
Organism: Thermoguttaceae bacterium; assembly: GCA_025062105.1. Taxonomy (GTDB): domain Bacteria; phylum Planctomycetota; class Planctomycetia; order Pirellulales; family Thermoguttaceae; genus JANXAQ01. The sequence goes on along the minus strand of JANXAQ010000121.1, from coordinate 48,316 downwards.
AGAGGTTCCTAAGGTGATTAGCAAACCAAGGAAGCTCTCTACGGCACCTTGGACCATTTGTGGACCATCTACTTAATTCCCTATCAAGGAGATTTCTGTGGATAGAGGTTGGTTTTCTGTACCGTCGCTTTTAGCCCAGCAGGAAGGTGCTAGCATCTGGGCCATGTTGATCCCGATGTTGGCCATTGTTTTTTTGTTTTATTTTTTGCTGATTGTGCCGCAGCGCAAAGAACAGCGCAAACGTCAGGAGATGTTGGCCGCCTTGAAGAAAAACGACCGAGTTATTACTATTGGAGGCATTTACGGGGTGGTTACCAACGTGCATCGGGAGGCCGATGAAGTTACCCTGAAGGTGGACGAAGCTACCAATACCAAAATCCGCGTCAGTCTAAATGCCATTGCCCGGGTGCTTCAGGAAGCGCCTTCCGAGGAGGAGAAATAAGCCAGCTTGGGCGGATAAGCCGGTGGTGGCAGAAGCAGTGGAGAGGATTTAGGGTAATAGGAAGCGAAAAGATGTCTCCATTAATGTGGGATTTTTTGGTTGCCTTGGTGCTTCTAGTGATTTCTTGGCTCGGAGGCATGTACTTAGCTGGGCGCCTCCGGATGCCGGATTATGGCTGGAAATTTTCGGTCATTTTATTTTCTGTGTTAACGGGTGGAGCGATTTTGCTCACGCGTTGGCCGCCAGGATTGGGCATTGATCTTCGAGGTGGGGTGATTTTGGTGTACGAAGTAGATCCTGCCAAACATGATCCTTCGCAACGGGTGGATATGGAGCAGTTGGTAGCCGCTATTATGCGGCGTGTTAACCCCGGCGGCCAACGGGAAGTAACGGTGCGCCAATATGGCGAAAATCAGGTCGAGGTGATCATCCCTCAGGCCGAACAGGCGGAGCTGGAGCGAATCAAACGCATTATCAGCCAGACCGGTAGTCTCGAGTTCCGCATTCTCTGCAATCAGCGGGATCATCCTCAGATTATTGAACTGGCGGAGAAAAATCCCCTAAGCCGAGATATTCTTGATTCTCAAGGCAACCGTTTGGGTTGGTGGGTGCCGGTGGAAAGGGGGCAGGAACATGAGTTTGCCGGTCGGGCCTGGGAGACTGCCGAGGCGGGCCAAGGCGACGGCGAAATTCGCTGGCGCACCATCACCGATGAACGCGGAAACAAAACGCTGGAGGTCTTGGTCTTTCAAGATCCGTATCATGTCAAGGGCGATTATCTGGTGGATGCTCGGCCAGGGATTGATCGTCGGGGTTGGCCTTGTGTGGAGTTTGCGTTCAACTCTACAGGTGCTCAATTGTTTAGTCGATTGACTGGCGATCATGTCCCGGATGAGACCTCTGGTTTTCGCCGTCGGTTAGGCATCATCCTAAACGGAGCGTTGTATTCGGCCCCGAATATTGAAAGCACCATCTATGATCGCGGCGAAATCACAGGCAATTTCACCCGACGAGATGTGGATGATTTGGTTCGGGTCTTAAAAGCCGGCCAGTTACCCGCCGCCTTGACTGAGCGTCCCATCAGCGAGTTGGTTACCGGCCCCACCTTGGGCGAAGACTTAATCCGCCGCGGCACGATCGCTACGATTTTGTCGATTGTCTTTGTGTTTGTCTTTATGGCCATTTATTATCGGGCGGCTGGCTTGGTGGCCTGCTTAGCCATGCTGATGAACTTGGCCTTAGTCTTGGCTGTGATGATTACCATCAATGCGGAGCTGACACTTTCGGGGTTTGCGGGTCTTGTGTTGGGCGTGGGTATGGCGGTGGATGCCAATGTGTTGATTTATGAGCGGATGCGGGAGGAATTGGAGCGGGGCTCTACCCTTCGGATGGCCATTCGCAACGGCTTCCACCGGGCCATGTCCGCCATTATTGACTCCAATATGACCACCTTAATTACCGCGGTGGTGCTTTACGTGGTCGGCACCGATCAAATCAAAGGTTTTGCCATCACCCTGCTTTTGAGCGTCCTGCTGAGCCTTTATACAGGTGTGTTCTGCGCTCGGGTGGTCTTTGATCTGATGGAGCGCCAGGGCTGGATCAACCGAATCCGAATGCTCAAAATGCTCGGACGCACCGACATCAATTTCTTAGGCGCCAAGTATGTGGCGGTGGGCGTTTCTGGCTGCCTGATCCTTATCGGTCTGATAGGTGCTTGGGCCAGAGGCCAGGGACTGTTTAATATCGACTTTACTGGCGGTGTTTCTGTGGAAGTAGTCTTTAAAGAGCCTCAAGATATTGCCCAGATTCGTCGGAGTTTGTCCGAGGTTTTACCTGATTTGGCCGTCAGCGACGTGAAACTCCTGGATGAACCCAAAGGTCTTCGGTTCATGATCAATACGTCGTTGCAGCCGCCAACGGATCCTCACAGCGGTCAACCAGTTATCAATCCGAAAACCGGCCAACCCTATACAGCTGTCGAATGGGTCGAAGAAATCCTCATTAAGCAATTTGGCGACAAACTGGCCGCTAACAGCTTTTCTATTAAATCCTTGGAGACCCTTTCAGCGCAAAAAGTACGTCCCCCTGATAAACCAGAAGCCAAAGATAAACCAGAGGCCAAATCTTCTCAAAAGACTGCTCCTGCGGAAGCCTCGGCTAAACCATCCGAACTGCCCAAACCCCAACCGCTCCCTAAAGGCGAACCTTCCCAGAAAAAACCAGAAGTTTCTCCAAAGGCGGAGGCCTCTGCCCCGAAGGCGCAGGTTGCCGAAAAACCTGCTTCTGCGCAGCTTCAGCCCAAGCCGGAATCCAAACCGGCCGAACCAAAACCTCCTACCCCACCCGAGGCTCCTGCGTCAGCCAAACCGGAAGTTCCTCCTACCAAACCGGAGGTTCCTCCTACCGAAAAGCCAAGCTCTTTGCCGTCTTCCGTTCCTACTGCCTCGGAAAAAGAACCATCGTCCCCTCCTGGAAAAGAACCCCTAGCCCCCTCCGAAAAACAACAACCTGCCCCTTCGGCAAAAGATCAACCAGCCCCCCCGGCAAAAGAACCATCTGGCTCATCGCAGGAACAACTTAAACAACCGCCCCAACCGGCCGGTGAAAAAACCTCCTGGCATTCTCAGGAGTTAGCACCGGTGGTCTTCCCCGGTTTAGTGGCAGACCGGTTCCGACTGGCTTCGTCTGCTCAGGCAGCAGCCGCTTGTTTGGGATGGACAACGGCGGCAATAGAAGACCAGAGCTTTCTAGCAGTGGCTATGGCCGAGCACTGGTCAGCTGAGCAGTGGCTGGCTAACCAGACCGCTCCCCAACCGGCAAGTTCTCCAGAGGCTTCGGAATTGCCTGACTCGAAACTCCAGGCGACCGGTTCGGACACTTCTAAAGCGTCGGATAAAGCGTTGGAAATGTCGAAGGTTTCGCAACCCCTTGCGTCTAAGGCTGGGCCGGATTCTTCTTCTGAGGCCAAGCCCCCGGCAGCATCGGCCGAACCCTCCGAGCCGAAGACGGCAGGGGAAGCTTCGGCTGCTTCCAGCAAAGCACCTCCCGAGGCTCCGAAACTATCGGAAGTTCCTGTGTCTAAAGCAGCTGCAGAATCTTCGGCCCTACCTACTCAGCCAGTGCCGGAAGCGCCCGAGTCTGCCAAAGTTGCGGAACCGATGGTGCCGAAGTCCTCCGCTCAGCCGACGGAAGCCTCGGCCAAACCCCAGGCCTCCGCCAAAGTGGACGTTTTTGTCGGTGGCACCAAAGCTGTACTGAATTTCACCCACCGGATCGACTATGATCGCCTGAAAGCCATCATGCAACAGGCGCTTCAAGAGAGCCATACGGCTGCGGTGGCCTTTGAACTGAGCCATCCAGAGTATGTGCCAGGGATTTCTACTGCCTTTACGGATTGGGAGGTCAAATTGGCTTTGCCAGTCGAAGAGGCCAAAAAAGTGTTGGAAAATGTCAATGCTCGACTTCAGAAGTCGCCTTATTTTCCCTCTTCGAACGAAATCGGGGGCAAAGTAGCAGGCGGGACCAGGCGCCAGGCGGTGGCCGCATTGGTTGCCAGTCTGTTTTGCATCGTTGTGTACATCTGGGTCCGTTTTCAGCGTCTAGTTTATGGGTTGGCCGCCGTGGTCGCCTTGATTCATGACGTCGCGATTACTTTAGGGGCAGTGGCTTTGACCTATTGGTTGGCTCCTTTGTTCGGCTTCCTGTTGATCGACGAGATGAAGATCGGCTTGGACGTGCTGGCAGCGTTTTTGACGCTGATCGGTTATTCGCTCAACGACACCATTGTCATCTTTGACCGCATCCGAGAGGTCAAGGGCAAAGCCCCCTGGCTTACTGAAGCGATGATCAACCGCAGCGTCAATGACACTTTGGCCCGCACCATCATTACCGGTGGTGGGGTGATCATGGGGCTGCTGATCTTATATATCTTAGGTGGGGAAGGGATTCATGCCTTTGCGTTTACGATGCTTTTTGGCGTCGTTACTGGAACCTTCAGTTCCATTTATATCGCTTCGCCGATTTTGTTGTGGTTGGCCGGCGTTTCCGGCGAAGCAAAACCCGAATCCCCTACCTCCGCCCGGTAAAATCGCCGAGCTGGCCACCCCCTGCATTGGGCTTACCCACTGGTACCCGGAAGGAAGCTCTGGTCTTAGCTCGACTTTTGCCAACTTTCCTAAGTTGTTCGGTCTCTTGAAGTTAGGACGACTTTCTCTTTTTCTTCACCAAATTTCCTAACCCCAATAATTACAAGGAGTTAGAGTTTTTCCCTTTGGGCAGGAGGCCCCAAATGGCAAAAATCGCGCTAAGAGGCTGTCCTAAAATGGGGATTGGGCTGGTTTCCCATGGGTTTTGGCCGACCGGCTCCTATCCGCCTGACTCCTTAAAAACAGGCATTTTGGGGATTCTGGGGCATTGCTGAAGGAAACTTCTTTTCATCATAGAAAATGCTTTTTCGCACAGCTTCTACGCTCGACTTTTGCCATTTTCCCTAACTGCTTTTGTTTCTGGGAGTTACAACGAGGCCCCCCCTTTATTTACGCAATTTCCTAATAGCATGTATGAAAAGGGATGTAGCCTGTCTTCATTTCAACGGCCAGTGAATGCCTGGGTAGCTAAGGTCCCAAATCCTCGGCGGTAACCCCTCCTGGTGGGGGCAACAACTTAGCTACCGAGGGAGCCAAAAACTCTTTTCAAACAAACTCTAAGTCCAATAATTACAAAGAGTTAGAGTTTTGCCTTTCCAGAGGGAAGCGAAAAATGGCAAAAGTCCAGCTAGGAAACAATGGTCCAGAAAAGCCCCCTTCAAGATGGCCGGTGCCTCCCAATTTCCGGATAAAACCACCCGGCCTTCCACTTTCTATTCCCACCGGGTACCATTCACCAAACCGGCCAACGGAACGCCGTGTGGCTAGGGCAGTCAAGCCAGTCTGATAGAATAGGTTCCATCAGAGCCAGTACCCCCGAGGTCCCATGCCAAAAAGGAACTACTGAATGGCGCGGTTTGCGGTGATTTTACCGGCGGCAGGACGGAGCAGCCGGTTCCATGATCCCCATTATAAAAAAGTTTTTGCTCCTTTAGAGAATCGGCCAGTATGGATGCATTCGGCCGAACGGTTTGTCAACCGCACGGATGTGGTGCAGGTGATTTTGGTGCTTGCCAAGGAGGATCGGGAGTTTTTTCAGCAGAAATTTGGGACTAATGCGGCTTTGTTGGGCATTGAATTGGTTGATGGGGGGCAGGAGCGGGTCGATTCGGTGGCAGCTGGGCTAAGCCGGGTGAAACCGGAAGCGGATTTTGTCTGCGTGCACGATGCGGCCCGGCCATGCATTTGCGATCCATGGATCGATGCGGTTTTTGCCGCGGCCCAGAAGACTGGGGCAGCCATCTTGGCCCTGCCGGTCCGAAATACATTGAAACGGGTCAGCTCTACAGGAGAGATTACCGAAACCCTCTCCCGAACGGATCTGTGGGAGGCTCAGACGCCGCAGGTATTTCGCCGTAGTTGGCTGCTGGAGGCGTATGCGAACCGGCAAGGGGTGGCCGCTACCGACGATGCCCAATTGGTGGAACGGCTTGGCTATCCGGTCCAGGTGGTGGAAGGCTCTTCGCTGAATATTAAAATTACCACCAAGGAGGACCTTCGGCTGGCCGAACAGGCCCTTAAACTCCTGCCCAAACCGAAACTGGACGTACCGGCCCATCCATTTGCCGATGATGATATGTGGCGGTAATCGCCCGGCTGTTGCCTATGTGGGGCGAAGCCCAACGGTTAGGGGGTGGCATTTGCAGCCATGCGACCCCTTGGCATCCCTGCGAAAGAGCAATCCAGGACAATGGGAACCGCTACATAATTCAAGGGAGGTATTTTTATGCCATGCCTCTCTTCTAACCCAATCGATAGAGTTGCTAGCATTGCTAGTAACCAATAGATGGTAGGTGTTCGGCTAGGAGAGCAGAACGGCTAGAGGATTGAAAGTACGTAAAGTTCATATATGTTCATATTTTTCGGAGGTTCCAATTATCTGTGGATTTCCGCTTGAGCGGGAATGACAACCTACAGGTCATTCTGGGGGCTATGTCAGTTGCTGGAAATCCTCCAAAAGATGAATAACCGACGGTCGAACGATGCAGGACATTTTTGCACAATTGCAGTGGCGTGGACTGATACATCAGACGACGGATCCGAATCTTGGCGATTGGCTTCGCCAGAGGCCTCGGACGGTGTATGCGGGTTTTGATCCCACGGCCGATAGTCTGCATGTGGGCCATTTGGTGGCGCTGATGACCCTGCGGCGATTTCAGAAGGCAGGCCATCGGCCGATCGTGGTCATTGGTGGGGCCACCGGCATGATCGGCGATCCGAGCGGCAAAACCGAAGAACGGCAATTACTTAGCTGGGAAACCCTTCAAGCGAATATCGCTGGGATGGAACCGCAGTTGCGTCGGTTTTTGGATTTTGAGTCAGGGCCGTCGTCAGCCTTGCTGGTGAACAACTACGATTGGATTGGGCCGATTCGCTTCCTGGACTTTCTCCGGGATGTGGGCAAACATGTGCCGGTGTCGGTGATGCTGACCAAAGAATCGGTCAAGACCCGCCTGGAGCGACCAGAGGGGGGCCTGAGTTATACAGAGTTTAGTTATATGTTGTTGCAGGCATATGACTTTGTATATTTGTACAAAAAATATGGATGCGAACTGCAAATTGGCGGCAGCGACCAATGGGGAAACATTACTGCCGGGATCGACTTGGCCCGTCGGCTTTGTGGGGTGCAATTGTATGGGCTGACCTGTCCCCTGCTAACCCGTAGCGACGGTACGAAAATGGGTAAAACGGAAACGGGTGCCGTGTGGCTTTCGCCGCAACGAACCAGCCCCTACCAATTCTATCAATACTGGATTAACCTACCAGACGCAGACGTAGCCACATGTTTACGTTTTTTCACTGAGTTGGATGCTGCGGAGATTCAGGCTGCTATGGCCGACCATCAGAAAGATCCCTCCCGCCGGGAGGCGCAGAAACTGTTGGCCAGGGAACTCACTCGCCTGGTGCACGGGCCAGAGGCACTGGCAGCCGCTCAGCGGGCCTCCGAAATCCTATTCGGCGCCGAAATCGAACATCTGACGGATACGGAACTGGAAGCCATCTTTGCAGATGTCCCAAGCCGCACGCTCCCCAAAAGCCGATTGCTAAACCAAGGGCTTTGGATCGTGGAAGCCCTGTGCGAAGCCGGACTGGCTAAAACTCGCAGTGAAGCCCGCCGACTCATCAGCCAAGGCGGTGTGTATCTGAACAATCGGCGAGTCGAGGATATGGAACTGCGCCTCGGACCGGAGCATTTGGCTAGCCAAACGATTCTAGTGCTCCGCACTGGGAAAAAAAATTACGCCTTGCTCCGGTTTGGCGAATAATGGCGGGAATAGCTCGACTTTTGCCATCGTTGCTAACTTGGTCTGTCTCCAAGACTTATAAGGAACGCTCCTTTTCTCACCCAATTTCTTAACTCCGATCATTCTAGGCAGTTAGAACTTTTCCCTTTCAGTACAGGGCCAAAATGGCAAAAGTCGAGCTAAATTCGACTTTTGCCATTTTCCCTAACTTGGTTTGTCTCCAAAAGTTAGGGCGAACACCCCTTTTATTCACCCGATTGCCTAACTCCAATAATTCCAAGCAGTTACAGCTTTGCTCTTTCAACAAAGCCCAAAATTGGCAAAAGTCGAGGAGCTAAACGAACTCTAAACAATCAGCCCTACCAGATTTTTCGGGCTGACGGTTCCTGGGACAAAGCACGGCAAAATAGGGGTTTTGGGGTGTCTAAGCAGAGCTCTGCTCAGAAGCTGCAAATTGCTTTTCGGCAGAGCTGCATAATCTAGAGGTTTGCCATTTTCCCGAAGTACTTTTGGCTCGGAAAGTCATGGGGACATTTGTGTTTGTCCATCCCATCTCCCACCTGCAATACCTGCCAGCAGTTCGAGCATCTTTGTTCCAAGACGAGGCCAAATAGAGCCAAAGTCGAGGTTAATAGCGAAAGACTTTGCGCAGAAGCCAAGCCCCCCAAATCACCAGGACCCCATTAGCCACCCAAACCGACCATGGGGGAATGGTGCCGCTTTTGGCGCCATCAACCCCATAAATCATCAGTGGATAATAGACCACTAGAATCGGAAGGAAGCAGAGGAAAAAACTGGTCAAGAAGTCCCGATGGCGAAGCCAAATAGCCATCGGGGCGCCTACCCAGAGGAAACATAAGCAGCTAAAGCCAGCAGCCCATCGGCGGTGGGGTTCTGTTTGGAGGCGGGCGAGATAACTTTTGGCCTCCTGGAGTCTTTGCCAACGGGACTGCCAGGCTGGGGTTGCCCACTGCTCCATTTCACCCCGAAACAGCGCTAGGGCGGCTTCTCGACTTATTTCCTCCTGAAGTTGCTCGATCTGTTGACGCTGTTTTTGGATTTGTTCCTGGATTCGGCGAAGAGGCAACCAGGAGGGACTCGGATTGGCCGAGGCGAGCCGGGTAGTCTGAGTTAATGGAATCAATTGTTCATATTCGTCGGGAAAGCGAATCGACATCCCGCCTTCCACATCGACCCTCCCGTTGCGGAGCCGAATCCGTAAAAACCCCTCTTCACAATCGGAACTTAGCTCCGCTTCCGCCGCCCGGATAGCAATCCGAGGCATGTTACCCCGGGGCAGCAGCGAGATGGTCGGAGCGATCAATCGACGACCTTGCACCTGTTCGACATTAATGGCAAACAGAGGGGAACTATAGCGACGTTGCGTCTGAAGCATGTGGTAGGCGATCTGTTCGACGGATTGGACAATGACCCGTTGCACTCCTGTGCGGCCCCAAGAGACGGCCAAATCGTTCAACCACACAGCCAGGAAACTAATCAGCGTGGCTATAAACAAGCTGGGCCAAAGAATCGGCCAAGGGGAAATGCCCAACGCCTTTAAGGCGATGATTTCGTTCATGCCGGCCATGCGGCCATAGACATTCGTGGCTGCCAGCAGCAAAGTAACGGGGATGGCAATCCGTAATGCATCCGGCAGAATATAAGGAACCAGACGCACTACCTGCCCCAAAGGCAGATTCTGCATCAACGCCTCCCGGATCACCCCCCCGAGTACAATCAAGAGGGTGAGAGCGGCGAGGGCCAACAGAAAGACTTTCAGAAATTCCGTAACCACATGTCGGCTTATCAGCGGCATACCGGGTAGTTTGGCCCTAAACGACAGGAAAGGTCAAGAGGGAGTTACTCCCTCATAAATAGGATAGGCAAATGACCCTACAGAGGGATTTTCTATAGAGGAAGCGCTGCCAAATCCTGAGCATATAGTGAACATTGTGAACTTTTGATTCAAGAGCTGCTGGGTTCTCTCTGCCCGAATACCTACCATCTATTGGATGCTAGCAGTGCTAGCAACCCTATCTATTGGGTTAGAGTCTGTGTGAAAAGAGTTTTTTTGGCTCACTCGGTAGTCAAGTTGTTTCCCCACCAGGACGGGGTACAGCCGAGGATTTGGGTACCTTAGCTACCCCAGAGCATTCACTGGCCGTTGGAATGAAGACGGGCTACATCCCTTTTCAGACAACCTCTCAGTTCGACTTTTGCCATTTTTCCTAACCTGGTTTGCCTCCAATAGTTACGGCGAAACCTCTTTTTGCGCACCCAATTTCCTAACTGCAATAGTTACATGGACTTAGAGCTTTGCACGTCCTGGGCGAGGCCAAAAATGGCAAAAGTCGAGCTCAGATGGAAATAAGCCAAGGAACCTCTGCATAATTCAAAGGCGATATTTTGATACCATTTTGGAAGACTTTCCTCTAACACAACATATAGAGTTGCAGCATTGCTAGTACTCAATAGATAGTAGGTGTTCGGATAGAAGCACCAAACGGCTATAGAAGCAAAACTCCATAAAGTTCACTACATGTTCAGGATTTTGCAGCGGTTCCCAATATAAATATCTCCGAATTACGCAGAGGTTCTCACTATGTTGGTTCCACCGTTTTTCAGCTTGTGGTGTGGTTGCAATGGGTGTGCGAGGGGCAAAAAAGCTCCGGGAGGGGGGTTGGGCGGTCCACTTGACAGCTGGGTTTTAAAAGCCGGTAGGTGGGGGAGCGGCAAAAAAGCTGTCCAGCAGGCCGTTGGCTTGGTGGGTCCACCGCCCCACCCGCTTGGAGCCAAAGCAAAGGGCAGGCGGCGGTTAAAGGCAAACGCTTTTAGAAGCGGGAAGGTGAGGAAGGTGGAGAGGCTGTTTTAGAGCACACTTTAGTGGGGAATTTTGCCCCCTGGGGGATTTTTGATCTCTGGCTGTCTTTACAGCAAACCGTTTTTAAGCCATACTACGGAAACAGATTTCGTAAGGGCAGGATGAGCACAATTTATTGGGGCAAAATCTTTCTTAACCCCAATATATAGTATTGCTGCAGAGATTTGGTTTGCTCCCTCCGTCCAGTGGGCTGTAGGAGAAAGGAGGGCTGGAAGATGGCCAAGCTCTCGGTCAGTGAGACAACCACATTTCGATGGAGCTTCGAGGAAGATGTGAAAAATTATGCAGCTGCAGGTATCCCTGCCATGGGGGTATGGCGGCAGAAACTTTCCGATTGCCAGGAGGTGGAGGCCATCCGGTTGCTGCAAGAATATGGCCTGGAAGTGTCGCATCTATTTTGGGCAGGCGGATTTACTGGTAGCGACGGCCGATCGTTCCGAGAAAGCGTCGAAGATGCCAAGCAAGCGCTCCGGTTGGCCAAACGCTTGGGCGCAAGCTGCCTGGTCGTCTATAGCGGCACTCGGGCAGGACATACCTACAACCACGCTCGTCGGTTGGTCCGGGATGCATTGCAAGAATTGGTCCCATTGGCCGAGAGTTTAGATTTGGTGGTGGCTTTGGAACCGATGCACCCGGCCTGTGCGGGCAATTGCACCTTCTTGACGACGCTGGAAGAGACGTTGATGGTCTTGGACATGGTCGGAAGCGCCCGGGTGAAAATGGTATTTGACACCTACCATTTGGGGCTTTTTGAGCGAATTGTGGAGCGGATCCCCGAATTAGCCCCTCGTGTGGCTTTGGTGCAATTAGGAGACACTCGGGGTGCCCCCACTATTGAGGGGAATAGATGCCGTCTAGGAGAAGGTATCCTCCCCCTAGCTGAGATGGTAGCTTCGTTTGCCTCGGCCGGATATGATGGATATTATGATGTAGAGCTGTTGGGAGAAGAATTCTCCGAGGCAGATTATCCCGCCTTGCTGGTGCATGCTAAGGAGAGTTTTGCCCGACTGGTAGGTGCTGCCTCCATAAGCCCAAAGGCCGAATCCCCCCCACAATAAAGGAACCCATGTGAGTCGTTTTTGGGATATTGATGCGATTTTGCGGCGTTGGAAGTATCGGCCGGACATGGTCAGAGCCCGTTTGGTCCGGGCTAGAGACGGTCGGCAGGTGCTGCAAATGCGGATTGACCTGGGCCTGTTACAGATGGAGTTGGTAGGCCGGCCCGACGGGCGTCGGCCCCATGGTCATGAGAGTTATTTGGAATACCTGATGGAACGGGCGGCCCAAAGCACTGGCCGGTTTGTGCTCTCGCAGCGTCAATGTCAAGAGGTGGACCGGGAATTTTTGCAGTATCATCATCGTCGATTATGTTGGTTGGCCTTAGGAGAATTTCGGCGGGCGATTGCTGATGCCGATCATGCCTTGGCGCTGCTGGATTTTGCTAGTGAACATGCTCCCGACGCTCAATGGCAAGCCCTTCATGAGCAAAGTCGCCCCTTGGTGCTGTTCCATCGGGCTCAAGCGGCTACGTTGTATGCCTTGGAACACAAAGGGCCTGAAGCGGCTGCCGAGGAAGCAGATCGGGGCTTAGCTCAACTGCAAACGGCCATTGCCTTGCTGGGCAAACAGCCCGGCCCAGAAGAACGATTGATGCTGGAACAAATGGAACGACTCCGGGCCTGGGTACGGCAGAATTGTCAAGAAGAATGGCTCTTACAACAGCGGCTGGCTGAGGCCATCGCTGCCGAACAATACGAATTAGCCGCCAAAATCCGAGATCAACTTCGTGCCCTCCACCACTCCCCTCCCCAATAGGCTTCTGCCTTTAGTGGAAGAGGAACAGTTGAGCCGAACGGAGAAGCCGCCCGTGTCATCGGGAGTGAACGCAGGGTTCCAGTTCCTCAAAACAACAGCAAGAATCTGGAGTTCCGTTTGGGCGGAAAGAAGCCTGGATTCCCGCTTGCAGAAAATAACAGCTTAGCGTCTGCTTCCGGGAAAGAGGCTGCCTTCACTCGGCGGGAATGTTCCGTCGAAGAGTTCTTCCCTCGCAAAAGAACGCCTACGGAGCGATGGCAAAATTCCATTGGGGGATTGAGTTCGGCTGCTATGCATGGCATAATACATTTAAATTATAGGAACACTTCAGCCGAATGAAGAAGCTGCCGAGTTTAGCTGAGCAAGGACCTCTATCGTCATTCCCGCGAAGGGGGCAGTCCCGGCTTTGTTCCCGCCCAAGCGGGAGAGCAGAAAAACTAACAGCAAAAACTGGACTGCTGCTTGAGCAGGAATGAGAGAGTGCACCATTCGGCTGAAATGTTAATACTCGGAAATGTCCGGGAAAGATTCCCTCCTGAGTTTTTCCTGTTATCCTTCCTGCGGTCAACCCAGAAGGCCTACCCAGAAGGACCGCGAAAACCTGCCTTAGAAAGTATGGCGAGGCTGGATATAGAAGGGCTACCTGACCCAGCCAGCATGTACGTCCAGAAAAAAATTCGGCTTTTGGATTCCAGGTAGTTCCCTCCGGCAAGCCCCCTTTGCCACGAGCGGCCAGATGATGGTTTGGCCAACCATGCCGGAGCAAGATTGGCTCCTATTGACGGTTGAATTGCCAAATAACCTCTCTGGTCTTGCAGATAGTATATTTCCATGCTTTGGGATGGCCAGTTTAATTCGTTCTTCAAAGGTCCCTAATAATCCCCATCCCGGCAGAGATTCTCTTGCGCAGATGTGGCTGCTTTGGAGATGTGGCTGCTTTGGATGGGTGCCGAAGCGGAAAGTTTCTGTGGAAACTGTTTTTCGAGGGCAACACCAATGAAAACTAACTGGGTATTGGTAGGGTTATGGTGGGTGGGGATGTGGGGCTGGCTTTTTGCCTATGGTGGTCAGGAGCCCAAGCCAGCACCGGCCGAAACCCAACCCACTCCAGAGGCCAAAGCACGTGCCGATTATGAGGCGGCATTAAAGGCGGCTCAGGAAGCCGAAGCCGCCTTAGCCCCACTGCGGGAAGCCATGCAAAAGGCCGACAATGCCTATGCCGAAGCCCGGTCCGTGGCCAATGCCAAACGGCAACAGGCCACCGAATTGAAAAATTTAGCGGGCGAAGAGGGGGCTAGGATGCTCCAGCAGGCCGAGGCGAACTTGGCCAATGCGATGAAAGCGTTAGAGGAAGCTCAGAAAGCCAAACCGGAGGCCGATAAAGCCCTGGAAGAGGCCCGTGCGGCTGCGCAACCCTTGCAGCAGGCCTATGAAGCGGCCGCCCTGGCTGCCGAGGAAGCGCAACGGGCGGCTAAAGCCGCCGCCGATGCCGCCAACCGGCACCAAATCGAGGCTCAGTTAGCTAGGGCCAAAGCCCTGGCGCTTCGCAAAGCTGCTGAGGCGGCTAAAATCGCCCTCCCTATTGCCCAGGCCGCACTGGAAAACGCCCAGAATCAAGCCAAGGCTGCTGCTCAGCAGTTGGCCGAGGCGGAGGCCCAAAAGAAAGCCGCTGACGAAGCCCTAGCGAATGCTAGAAACCAACTGGCTGCTGCTCCGGCCGCCATCCAAGAGGCTGAAAAGGCTCTGCAAGAGGCGGAAGCCAAAGCCAAACAATTTGCCGAAGATCCTAATAAGCCCGAGCCAGAGAAAAAACAAGCTGCTGAGGAGGTGGCTGCCAAGCGCAAAGCTGTCCAAGAAGCCAAGGCCAATTTAGCAAGGCTGCAGGCTGCTATTCCGAACTTGGAAAAGCAGGCGGAGGCAGCTGCCAAGCGATTAGCAGATGTTCAGACTCAGAAGCAAAAAGCCGACCAGGCTCTGGCCAATGCCCAGCAGCAACTTACTGGTTTGCAAGGGGCGGAGCAGGCCGCTCAGGAGGCAGCCAAACTGGCCGACCAAAAAGCCCAAGAAGCCGCCCAAGCCGATGCTAAGCGGAAAGTTGTTGCCGAGGCAGGGGTTCGGCTAAGCCAAGCCCAGCAAGCCCAGCAGCAGGCTCAGGCCCAGGCCAATACGGCCGCTCAGAAGCTGAGCGAAGCCGAGGCCCAGAAAAAAGCCGCCGATGAGGCTCTGGCCAACGCCCGCAACCAGCTGGCTTCGGCTACTTCGGCCGCTGAAGCCGCAGAAAAAGCCGCTCAGGAGGCCGAAGCCAAGGCCAAACAAATTGCTGCAGATCCTAATAAACCAGAACCGGAGAAAAAGCAGGCGGCCGATGAAGCAGCCGCCAAGCGGAAAGCTGCCGAGGAGGCCAAAACCGCTTTGACCAAAGCCCAGCAGGCCGTCCAACAAGCCGAAGCTCAAGTGAATGCGGCTTCCCAAAAATTGAACGAAGCTCAGGCCCTAAAGAAAGCGGCCGACGAAACCCTGCAAAAGGCCAATCAGGAGTTAGCAGCAGCTACGGCGGCCCACCAAGCTGCCCGAGAGGCGGCTAAAGAGTTGGTCCAATTGGATGAGGCGGCCCAACGAGCTGCCGAAGAAGCCGCTGCTAAACGCAAAGCCCGTGAAGAGGCTTGGAAACTGCTTGCTCCGGTTCGCCAGAAATTGGAACAAGCTACCATTCAGGCCAACACGGCGGCTCAGAATCTCAGCCGACTGGAAGCCCAGAAAAAAGCCTTCGAAGAGGCCCTAGAAAATCTTAAGAAACGGATTGAAGATGCCAAACAGCGGCATCAGGCAGAGGAAGAGGCGGCCAAGCAGGCCGAAGCGGCCGCTGAACCTCTGCGAGAGCAAGCCGAAAAAGCCCGCGCCGCCTATCTGGAAGCCCGGAAAGCGGCTGAGGAAAAGCGTGCTCAGGCCGAGCGGGCAAAAGTGGCTCTGTACCAACTGCTGGCTTCCCAGCGCCTGCCGCAGATTATGGAAAGTCCTCAGCCGCCACAGCCGGCCAACCGCATCGATGAAATTGTCTTTGCCAAGTTGAAGTCGATGGGGATTCAGCCGGTGCTCTGTTCCGATGCGGTGTTTGTACGACGGGCATACTTGGACATTACGGGCAAATTGCCGTCGGCCGAAGAAGCTCGTGCCTTCATCCAAGATAGCAACCCGAATAAAAGGGTGGCATTAGTAGATCGGCTCCTAGACCAGCAAGCCCATTTCGATTACTGGGCGATGCGCTGGAGCGATATTTTGCGGATTAAGGCGGAGTTTCCGGTCAAGGTTTGGCCCAACGCCGCTCAGGCGTATCACCGATGGGTCTGGGAATCGATTGCCCGAAATAAGCCCTACGATCAGTTTGCTCGAGAGTTGCTCTGTTCCAGTGGGAGTAATTTCCGGGTCGGTCCGGTCAATTTCTACCGAGCCATCCAAAACCGCTCTCCAGAAGGAATTGCGGCAGCGGTTGGCTTGGCCTTAATGGGGACCCGAGTGGATCTGTGGCCCAAGGAGCGAAGGGAGCAATTGGCCGTCTTCTTCTCCCAGGTCGGCTATAAGCCCACCAGTGAATGGAAAGAGGAAATCGTTTTTTGGGATCCATTGAAATCGGCGGCTATGGCCGACAGCGTGGCCAAGGGGGTGGATGCGGTCAGTTCGGCCGTTACTGCCACCAACCAGATTCCTCAAAACCTGCCCGAACCAATCCAGCCGCCAGGCCCAATCGAAGCCCTCTTCCCCGACGGTACCAAAGTAACCATTCCCCCAGATCGAGACCCCCGGGAGGTATTTGCCGATTGGCTCATCCGACCGGAAAATCCTTGGTTTGCCAAAGCGATTGTCAACCGGACCTGGGCCTGGATTATGGGACGAGGCATCATCCATGAACCAGACGACATTCGAGACGATAACCCGCCCAGTAACCCGGAATTGTTGGCTTATCTGGAGAAAGAGTTTGTTTCGAGCGGCTATAACCTGAAGCATTTGAAACGACTGATCCTAACCTCGACCACCTACCAATTTTCGTCGATTGTGCGAGATAAGCGGCCGGAAGCGGCGGCCAATTTCGCTCACTATCTGCTGCGACGAGTGGAGGCGGAAGTACTCATCGACATGATCAACCAAATCACCGGCGCCTCAGACCTGTACACCAGCGCTGTGCCAGAACCGTTTACCTACATTCCTAAAGAGATGTCGGCCACCGGCATTGCCGATGGCAGTGTTACGGACGCCTTCCTCACCCTATTTGGCCGATCTGCTCGCTCCACCGGCATGGAAACCGAACGGGTCAATGAACTCGGCCCCCTACAATGGCTCCATATGCTCAACTCTGTACATATTCAGAACAAGATCCAAAACGGGCCGAAATTGGCCGCCTTGATCTCCTCCGGCACCCCAAAGGAAATTACCGAACGACTCTATCTAACCATCCTTTCTCGGTTCCCGACCGAAGCCGAATTGCAAGCAGCCGAGGAGTATGCCAAAGCAGGCATAGCCCGAGGACCGGCCCTTTGGCACGACATTACCTGGGCCCTAATAAATAACCCGGAATTCCTCCTGCGACATTAAACCTTCCCTCGCAAGAAAATCCGTAACATCTCGGCCGAATAGAGTAACCCTTCCTCTCTCCCCGCTGCGGGACAGTATAGGGGTGAGGGGGAAAGGATACAGTCAACCGGCCTTCCAGGCCCCCTCACCCGGCCAGTCTGAAGGCTGGCCGGCCTCTCCCTCGGAGGAGAGAGACAATTTGTTCACTTAGTAGAAACTATAGTAGCAAGATACGGGAGCTTTCTCCTCATACACCGTTGCTATTGGAAGGAGGCCAAAACGATGAGGACCAACCAGCCACACCAGTCCGAAGCTTTATCCCGGCGAGAAGCCTTACGCCGAGGCGCATGGGGTGCAGCCGGGATCTTGGCGGCCGCCAGCCGGCTAAACCCCCTGGTGTTTGCGGCCCCGGCAGCCAAAGCCGACGAAGACCAATTGGCCCGAGAAAAAGCAGCCCGTGATGAAGCCGCCAAACAAAAGGCTAAAGACAAACCCAAGATCAAATCGGTGATCCAGATTTTCCTCTGGGGCGGCATGTCGCACAATGACACCTGGGACCCCAAGCCAGGCAGCGGCTACGAGTACCTCGGCGAGTTCGACCGCGCCATCTCCACCAACGTGGACGGAATCCAACTGAGCTTTTTGTTCCCAATGTTGGCCAAGGTGGCCGACAAGTATGCTCTGATCCGGAGCATGACCCATGGCAACGACGGCCATGAAACAGCCGCCTACCTGATGCAAACCGGCCATAAACCCGGCGGAAACCTTTCCTACCCCAGCATCGGTGCCATTTTTACCTACTTCCGCCGACAGGAATACAAGGGTTTGTTGCCGCCGTACATTGTGATGCTTCAGCCGGCTGGTCGGTTTTCAGAGGAAGGGTTCCTCGGACCCGCCTATAAGCCGTTTGCTACCGGCGGCGATCCGAATGCCGAACGCTTTGAAGTCCAAGGGATTATCAACCGGGGCATTGACGACCGTCGGCAACAGGCCCGTCGGGAACTGCTCCAGCAGATCAATGTGCTCGGTTATGGGATGAATGGTGCCGCCGAGATGGCCGCTATCGAAGAGGCCAAGGAACGAGCCTATCAGCTCCTGTTGGGCCAAGGCCGAGAAGTCTTTAACCTGAATAACGAATCCCGCGAGATGCGGGATCGGTACGGCCGGAACACCTTTGGGCAGGAATGCTTGGTGGCCCGACGGTTGGTGGAAGCTGGTGTACCTTATATTACGATCAGTTTCCCCGGCGGTTGGGATACCCATGCGGGCCACTTTGCCACCATGCGACGGCAGTGCCCGTGGCTGGACCAGGGGCTGGCTACCTTGCTGACGGATCTGCAAGAGCGAGGCTTGCTCCAGACGACCTTAGTTTGGTGCACGGGCGAATTTGGCCGAACTCCGAAAGTCGATTGGGCCCCGCCATGGAACGGAGGTCGCCATCACTATGGAAGGGTATTTACTGTCCTAGTGGCCGGCGGCGGCATCCAAGGCGGCCGAGTCGTAGGTTCTACCGACGAAAAAGCCGAAAACGTCAAAGAACGCCCCGTGTATCCAGGCGACCTGCTGGGCACTTTCTACCTGCTGGCTGGTATTGACCCGTCGGCCCAATTGCCCCATCCGTTGGGCCTGGAAGCCCGCGTGTTGGATACCGAAAACGAAGGGATGAAATCCGCCGGAATGCTGGCAGAACTGCTGTAAGCCGCTTCCGAGCAGAAAAATCCAAAATGTCCATTAAGGGCGGTGGCGCATCCGGCCTCCACCGCTCGAAGAGGGTGTCTGGAAATGCGTTTTTTCCAGGAGAAATCAGCTCAGTAGGTGGATTACCTAACATCCGGAAACTGCCTATGTTACCGTCTTTTGCTGGAAGAGCTGCTGAATCCAACCCCTATCGGGAAACACCCAAATTTTGATTTCCAGACAGCCTCTACGGGAGTTGGCGTCCGTCTTTTTATGTTTCGGGAAGACCGAAACCTTTCCATGGGAGACGAACCATGCGGCCAGTGAAAACCACGGTCCTGTCGAGTCTGTTCCTTTTGGTGGTGGTTATTCCCTCGGTGTGGGCACAGAACCAGTATATTGGGTATGTGTATCCAGCCGGGGGTCAGCAGGGTAGCACCTTTTCGATTCGCCTGGGCGGCCAAGGACTTAACTATCCAACCGGCTTGGTGGTAACCGGTCAAGGGGTTTCAGTGCGGCTGCTGGATTATTATCGGGTCATGAACAATCAGGAACTGGATTTACTCCGCCAGCAGCTCAATGAACTGAAAAAGCCGGAAACCACCCTCAGCGAAGCCATGGTGGCCAAGTGGGCCTACTGGGAGTTTCCTGCGCCGATTGGGCCGCCTGAGCTTGTGGCTGCCCAGAAAGCCGCCATTGCTAATGCGGCGGTGTTGCCTCCGCAAGAATTGGCCAAGCAAAATCTCATCCGCCGGCTGGAAAGTGTCTTTGCTGAGTACGAACCCTTCCCGGCGGTTCGCTCCCAATGTGAACTTATTTTCGCTGAGGTAACCATTGCTCCGGACGCTACGCCTGGCCGTCGAGAAATCCGGGTGGTTACCAAACGAGGTGTCTCAAATGCGTTACCTTTCTATGTGGGCCAGGTACCGGAGGTGGCTCGAAAGCCGATGAAAACATGCCAACTTCCTGTTCTCGGCCGAGAACATCTGGCCCAACGCCATCGCCCGCCCGAAGAAGAAGAGGTACGCATCAGCATCCCCTGCACGATGAACGGCCAAGTAGGCCCTGGGGAAATTAACCGCTATCGGTTCCAGGCCAAAAAAGGACAACGATTGGTCATTTCGGTCCTGGCGAGGGAACTGATTCCTTATGTGCCGGATGGGGTGCCCGGCTGGTTCCAGGCGGTTGTCCGACTTTACGACGCCAACGGACGGGAATTAGCCTACTGCGACGACTACCGCTTCCATCCGGATCCAGTGCTCTATTGGGAGGTCCCGGAGGACGGCGAATATGTGCTCTGCATCTATGATGCCCTGTTCCGGGGAAGAGAAAGTTTCATCTATCGAATCACTATCGGCGAGCTTCCCTATATTACTAGTATCTTCCCGTTAGGCGCCCGGCTAGGCCAGGAGGTGAAGATTGAGCTGGACGGGTGGAACCTAGCTGGTGCAACCCTCTCGCCACCACCAGCCGAAGCAGGAACGGGCATACACCTAATTGCCGCTAAACTAGGCAATATGCTCTCCAATTATGTGCCCTTCGCTTTGGACAACCTGCCCGAATGCCTGGAAACCGAACCCAACGACCAGCCGAACCAAGCACAAAAACTCCAGCTTCCTATCATCATCAACGGCCGGATCGACCGACCGGGCGATTGGGACCTGTTTGAACTGGAAGGGAAGGCCGGTCAGACGATTGTGGCGGAGGTCTATGCCCGGCGATTGGCTTCGCCAGTGGATAGCTTCCTGAAGGTAACTGGGCCGGACGGCAAAATCTTGGCCTTAAACGACGATCATTTCGACGCCGCTTCCGGTCTGAACACCCACCATGCCGATTCCTACCTGATGGTGAAATTGCCGGCCGATGGAAAATATGTGGTCCATCTGGGTGAAACGACCAAACAGGGCGGCAAACCATACGCCTATCGGCTCCGGATCAGTCCGCCGCAGCCGGATTTCGCTCTGCGGGTGATCCCCTCCCGACTAAACATCCGAAGCAACAGTTGGGGGAGCCTTACTGTGTTTGCCATCCGCAAAGACGGCTTCGACGGGCCGATCAGCTTGCGATTCAAGAACCTCCCCCCCGGCTTTGAATCCGGCGGCGCCACCTTAGGCCCCAAACAAGAAATGGTTAATCTGGGGATCAAAACCACCTTAGTCGAGATGGATCAGCCGGTCGATCTAACCGTCTTAGGCGTAGCCAAAGTGGGCGAGCAGGAGATAGTTCGGCAGGCAGTGCCGGCAGAGGATCGGATGCAAGCATTTTTGTGGCGGCATCTGCTGCCGGCCGACACCTTACCCGCTTTGGTCTTTAATCCTGATTATCAGCCGCCAGCCACCCGGGTCCGCCCACCCATCCGAGATGAAGATCGACCCAAAGATCTACCCCGCACGACCACTCGAGGAGCTGTGGACTGGTATTTACGCCAAATTGAAGGGCTTTTCCAAGAGTGGTTCTTGACCGAACAGTTCGCCAACCGTCTGATTGCCGACGTCGAAGCTCGCCTCATTAAGTAACAAAGACTCTCCCGCCAAATGGCGGAAGACTGCCCGTTCTTCGGCAAAGAAGCTTGAAAGTTCCGTTCCCGCGAAACTGGGGAATCCCGACTTGATGAAATGGAAACTATGTAAAATTTTGAACATGTAGTGAAGGAGCCTCTGCATAATTCACAGGGAATATTTTTATACCATTTTGGCTGTTTTCCTTCTAACACCACATATAGAGCTGCTAGCCTTCCAAGCGCCCAATAGATAGTAGCTGTCCAGGTAGGGCAATCGAACGGTAGGAACTTTTAAGCCGGTATTCATAAACCCCCTTTATGCCAATTCCTACTTTGTGTAGGCGGATAGCAGTGCTTGCCAAATGGTATAAAAATATCTCCTTTGCATGAGGCAAAGGTTCCTCTGGTCGAATTCTGTTTTATCGCTTAATTTGGCTTATCTCGTGGAATTAGAAAGAACCGTTTTTTTGTTCATGTATCTTTCGAACGCCAATTGTTAGAAGCTACAGTTTTCCCATTCCTGCAGAGGCCACAATGGCAAACGCGGAGATCTGGAAGCTGTAGGAATAATGAACACAATGAACATATAGACATCCTCAGTGCCGTTGATTTGCCAGGGGGATTGGCTCGCCCTATTCAAAGAGCTCCTATAGGGCGGTTGTTGGCAACCCTATCAGGAGAGGGGAGGGAGCCAAACGGTGTAAAAATATTTCATTTAAACGAACCTCCGGAAAAGCCTGAACATGTAGTGAATTTTTGGAACTCTTGATGCTATAGCCGTTCGGTTGTTCTATCCGAATGTTTACTATTCATTGGTTGCTAACCACCACTAGCACCCCTAGAGATTGTCTTAGACGGAGGATACGTCAACATGGTATAAAAATATCCCCTTTACATTATGCGGAACTTCTTCTCGTTCCCCCATCCTCCGGGTATGAAAAGAGAAAAGCGACCCTAAGGGGGCCCTGGCGGTCTAGGAACCGGGAAATATTGGCTAGAAAGGTCCAGCCCCTGGCTTGGTAGCCGATGCCTCAGAGGGTTAGCTAACAGAAGCAGTTCCGGAAGACCCTTCGGAATGGGAAGGAGAAGCACCGGGAGACGAAGCTGATTTGGTGGATACTTTCCCCATAACCGCCGACCATTCTCGCCGCTGCCGCGAGCTAGGAATCCGAAGGGCTTTTCGATATTTGGTTACTGTGCGGCGGGCTACGTGAATGCCGTGCTTGGCCAATTCTTTGACCAACTCCTCGTCGCTTAAAGGATTCTGCTTGTCTTCGTTGGCAATGATCTCTTGGAGTTTCAGTCGAACGGCATCCCAGGCCACTTCATCACCGTCAGCGCTGACGGTACCACCACAGAAAAACCGCTTCAAGGGGAAGATACCTCGAGGGGTTTGAATCCATTTATCATCCACGGCTCGGCTGACCGTGGTAACATGGACGCCGACTTTTTCTGCGATTTGCTGCATTTTCAAAGGTTCGATATACTCAGGGCCTTTGTCCAGGAAGTTTTTTTGGTGATCGACAATAGCTTGGGCCACTCGCAAAAGAGTATTCCGGCGCTGGGCGATTGCATCGATGAGCCATTGAGCCGAATTGAGCTTCCGCTTGATATATTCCCGGGTTTGTTCGTTTGTTTGGGGGTCGGTCAGAAGCCGACGGTAATAGGAACTGATCGTCAGTCGGGGGAGGCGTCCTTCTTCCAGGCGGACCTTGTAATTGCCGTCTTCGTCTCGTTCCACATAAATGTCCGGGGTAACTGGGGGAACAAATTCTTCTTGAAAATCCGCCCCGGGTTTAGGGTTGAGTTTACGGAGTTCTTGTAGGGCGGCATGGATAGTCTGCAAACTGTAGCCGGTCTTCTTCGCGATGGCAGGCAGTCGATTCTGTTCGATGTCCTCCAGATGGTTGGTAATCAACGTACGGAGCTCTTCGTAGTAAGGCATTCCGGCAGAAAGTTGCAACAGCAGGCACTCTCGCAGGTCTCGGGCCCCAACGCCGGGCGGATCCAATTTTTGGACCACGGCTAAGGCTTGTTCTGCCAGGGCCAAATCAGCCTTAGTAGCTTCCGGACCCAGGAGATCTTGCAAATTCTTGGTAGTCAAATATCCATTTGAATCGAGATTGTAGATGATGCGTTCACACATGGCCCGCAAAGGGGGGGCCAGATCGAACCAGGCCAATTGGCTTCGCAGATAATCCTGCAAACTGGGTGGCCGGTCCATCAGGTTGGCCATCGCATCATGGTGCCTCTGCTCCTCTTCTTCAATCCGGTTGCGAGAAGGCCGGCTGTGGTCTTCGAAATGTTCCGGCCACTGTTCATCCATTTCCACCAGCCGCTCAAAATCGGCTTCCGGTTTGCTTTCGTCGATGACCAACTCCCGTTCGCCCTCGGCAATTGGTTCGGGGGGGACAATTTCAGGCGTTTGCTCGGCTTCTTCCGGCACTAGGTCCGGATCGACCTCCACCTGTTCTAAGACAGGGTTTTCCTGCATTTCTTGTTCGATGCGTTCCTGCAGGGCTAGGATCGGCAGTTGCAGAATTTCCATCGACTGGATCATCCGTGGGGCCAGAATCTGTTTCTGGACCTGCCGCATCTCTTGTCCTAAAGACAGTCGCATCGTGCGTCCTCCTTTGCCGACTCGTAGCCTCCGAAAAACCCCCTCCTAACCCACTTTACAGCCTATCCTGAAAAGCTTTTTCCCGCTAGCACGGAAAGGTCCATCCTCAGGCTCCAAATTTCTCTCCAAATCCCTATTTTACCCTTTACCAGCTGGAATGGTCAGCACCAAAACCCATCTCAAATCCCATTTCAGCTGCCCTGTTCGTCTGCCAGAATACGTTTCCGGTTCGGATTGTTTTCCCAATGGAAAGGCCTATGGACAATTACGTTTCGACTTTTGGTATTTTTCCGAACTTGTTTTGCCTCCTTTTCTTCACCCAATTTCCTAAGTCCAATAATGCCAGGGAGTTAAAACTTTTCCCCTTTCTCAGAAGCCCAAAGGGGGTAGAATCGAAAGTTTACATAAACTCCTGCCGACCGCTCAAAGCGTCGGTTAAAATCTCCTTGTTAGCAAATTCTAACATACTTCCGGGGGTAATGCCCCTGGCCAATCGGGTAATCCGGACTCCGAACGGGGCCAGCTGTTGGGCGACATACAAGGCCGTGCCATCCCCCTCTACGGTGGGATTAGTGGCCATAATGACTTCTCGAAATTGCCCTTGGCGGACCCGCTCCACCAACGCTGCGATGGTCAAATCCTCCGGACCAATCCCATCTAAAGGGGCAATACGGCCCAACAGCACATGATATAGCCCCCGATACATGCCGGTTTGCTCCAGGGCCATCAGATCCCTAGGCTGTTCCACCACACAGAGCAATTGACGATCCCGCCTAGGATCCTGACAGATCGCACACTCCTGTTGCTCAGCCAAATTATAACAAATCCGGCAGTGGCGGAGGTTTTCTTTGACCTGGCGGATGGCTTCCGCTAGTTGCAAGGCTTCTTGCTTCGATACTCGCAAAAGGTGGTAGGCCAGCCGTTCGGCTGTCTTCTTGCCGATGCCAGGAAGCCGAGCCAATTGCTCGATCAGGTTTTTCAGCGGTCCGCTCAGTTCGGCCATACGAAGACTCCGAACCTTTTTCTTATTTCTTATTGCCCTTTTTCTTATTACCCAAAGCCTCTGCGCTGGTCAAACGCCCTGAAAACTCCTCGGAACAGAGGGCCGGCAGGCTCCGGATGAATCTGGATTATTTCCTCCTTTTGGGGGGCATGTCCTCCTCGTCCTCTTGGTCTTCTAAAGAGACCAGTAGTTCCACCAACGACGTGATCAAAGGATCCCCCAGCTCAGCCATCAGGTCTTTATTTGCCTGAAAGAATTGAGCCATCGCACTTACTGCCGGGATCTCAGGTAGTGCTTCTGGATGTTCCGAGTCGGACAGGGTGGAAGCCAAACAACCGAACGCTTGATCCTTCACCTTCTCTACCGCATCATTAAATGCGGAAATCAAAAGGTCTTCGAGAAGTTCTGGATCTTTTTTCTCCAGCAGTTCCGGTGCCAGTTGGCAGGTTAAAACCTGCATTATCCCATTCATTTCGATTTTGACCAATCCGCCGCCAGCCTGACCCCAAACCCGTTTCGCCTCTAGCTGATGGTGAATCTGGACAAGTTGATCAATGAACTCTTCCTGCGATGCTTGCAACTCCACCTGAACAGGGGGAGCTGAGGGGACAGATTTCTTCTTTGCCTGAGTTTGCTTTTTCTTCCTACCCATTTAAAAGCTCCTCAAAAAGATTCTAGATTCTAAAGAGGATCGTTTCTGGACCCATGCCGCCAAGGAGCAAAACACTACTCCCCCTGTCGAGATCTCGGCATTGCCGCGGAGAATGTCAACTAAGGAAAAAAGCTTATCGATCAGATTATTTCCCCTTTATGCCCTCCCCCAGCAAATCCCATGATGCACAGATTGCAAGCCGCCCTCCAGAAAATGGCCAAAATTCGGAACTTCTGCATAATTTAAGAGGATGTTGGCTTATGCTCCGTGAAAAAGACGGTGGCTTATTCTCCTCTAACACAATATCAAGGGTGCTAACATTGGTAGTATCCGATAGATAGTAAGTGTTTGGATAGAAGCACCGAACGGTTATGGAATCAAGACCCCATATAGTTCACGATATGTTCATGGTTTTGGAGAAGATCCTCCTTAACCTTCTCCCCTTCTATTGGTGCCAAAAACAGCTCTGCTATCTCCATAAACACTACACCAGCTAAACTCGGCTTTGCCAATTTCCAGGGTGCATCCCCTTTTGAATATCCTAACCTTTTGAAAATATTCGAGTTAGAAAATTTGCTGACTACAGAATCCTCAAAACCTAACTCCTTGACATAACTCGACTTTTACCATTTTTGGTGTTCCCCCGAAAGGAGAAAATTCTAACTCCTTGCCACTATTGGAGTTAGGAAATCGGGTGAACAAAGGGAAGTTTCGTCGTAACTGCTGATGGCAAAACCAGTTAGGGAAAATGGCAAAACTCAAAGACATAAAGGAAATTACAAAAAATAGCAAACCTCGAGTTAAAAGCTTCCTGGAAATTGGGATTTTGGCGGTTTCCAATCGGTTTTGGCCGACCGGCTCCTACCCTTCAGACTCCTTAAAAACAAGGATTTTGGGAATTCTGGGGTATTTAGGAAGGAAACCTCCTTTCATCATAAAAAATGCTTTTTAGGCCAGCCTCTTTACAAGGAAAAGGGACCTAACTCTCGTATACAATAGGTTAGTATAAAGTTTTCCCCGTCCTCTCTATGGCCCGCTGGCTGTTATACACAGTTTTGGGAGGTATTTCCCATTCGAACGGCAGTAAATGATTACCCCAACCAGGGGAATAACCGAACCTTTCTAAACAAGCTAATTGTTCCTTTGGAGAAATGGCAGCATTTAGGAAAGATCACTTCCAAAAGCAAAAAGTGCTTGGTTTCAAAGGCTGTCTTAGCTAGATCGCCTATTTTATCTATTCTGCGTTGTTCAACGAGCTTTTGGTATTTGGCGAAAGTGAAGTTCGAACGCTTCAACGCCAACTTGTGGATAGCAGCGAGCTATGGCCCGGAGCTAACCAGCTGTACTGGTGCTTCCGCAGAGGCTAGCCAACCCAACGGGAACAGCTAAGCCGTTTCTGGTCCTATCCGTCCATATAAGGAGAAGGCGTAGAAGTCCATTAAAAATAAAAAGCTAGGAACTATTTTTGTGTTGGCAACCCAACTTTGAACTACTGAGAAAGGCAAGAGGACTCAAGGCAGTGCTTTCGGCTGGACTATTCTGTGTTTGGTTCCTCTTCTGGAGGTTGCGGCAGAATCAACTGGATCGGTTGGGCGCCGAACAAATCAATGGCTCTCTGAACGAAAGTGCGTCGTTGTACCTCCGCAAGCCGCTCTTGGTACGAACGTTCGGGAAACGGGGGGGGCCGATCTGTCGGTGCTCCGGAGCTATCGGCCAATTGAAATACCACCTGCACCCGATAGCCCAACAACTCTTCCAAGGCCCTCTCTAACCGGCTCAGTTGCTCCGGGCGTTCACAAAATGCTTTCGATACAGTATATGCCGGATCGAACTGTACGACCAGACGAGTTTCGCTCGGAGCGGTAACGGAACGGAAATATCGGCCATGTTCCCCCAGCAAGCCGCCTACCCGACGCAAAACCGTTTGCCAGACTTCCGTGGCATTGGTTGGGCTTAACTTCTGTCCCCAGAACCCTTTAGCAGTTTCTGGACCTACGCCTGTCTGTTGGAACTCCGGGGGACTTGGCGAGACTTGGGGGCGGAGCTGGACTTCTTTTTTTTTTGCCTCCTGGCCTGTTTCTAATGTCTCCTGATTACCATAGGTTGCCTGCCGAGCTTCTGGCGACTTTAGATCTTGGATTTCGGCTGAGGGCAATTTCTTGCTTAGCATTTCTGCTATTGAGATCCGACCGCCTTCTGAGCGAACAGCAGCAATCAGTTCGGCAAGCCTTTCTAAATCTTCCAACTGGCAGATCCGCACCAGGGCCAACTCGGCTAAGAGCCGACCTTGGGTACTAAATCGCATTCGATTCAACGTATGATCCAACAGTTGCTCGATGGCCAACAGACGCTGCAATCCCAGACGGCGGCCGGTTTCGGCCACTTGGTCAGCCAGCCGAGATGGTGTATAAAGAAACATATTGGCCGGACACCCCAACGCCGCTGCCATACAATCCCGAAAATAGCCCAGCATCTGCTCCACCAGCAGCGCCACATCTACCCCCTGCTGCACCGCAGCGTCCAACTCCATTAGCGCACCGGCTGCATCCTGCTGCAGAAGCCGATCCACTAAGGCCACCATCCGCTCATCCCCTGCGGTGCCCAGCAGCTCATGGACATCCTCAAGCCGAATATTCCCCGAAGAAAAGGCTAACAGTTGCTCTAACAGCGACTCGGCATCCCGCATCGACCCGGCCGCCCGACGTGCAATGGCCTCCAAGGCCTCCGGATCGACCGAAACTTTCTCCGACTCCACAATCTGCTGCAAACGACGAAGAATTGCCTCCGTGCCAATCCCTGCAAAATCAAACCGCTGACACCGGGACAAAATGGTAATCGGAATTTTGTTCGGTTCGGTAGTGCAGAAGATGAACTTCACATGCTCGGGCGGCTCTTCCAACGTTTTCAACAGGGCGTTGAATGCCTCCTTGGTCAACATATGGACTTCATCGATGATATAGATTTTAAACCGGGCCCGGCTGGGACGAACGCCCACATTCTGTCGCAGCGTGCGAATTTCTTCGATTCCCCGATTACTGGCTCCGTCGATTTCTAGCACATCCACATCTTCTCCAGTGCTGATAGCCCGGCAGATCTCACAGCGGTTGCACGGCGTAGGGCTGATGCCCTGTTGGCAATTGAGGGCTTTAGCAAAAATCCGGGCTGTTGAGGTCTTCCCCACCCCCCTGGCCCCAGTAAAAAGATAGGCATGACCCACTCGGTTGCTACTGATCGCATTGACCAAAGCCTTCGTTACATGCTCCTGGCCGACCAGCTCCTCAAACCGCTGTGGCCGGTAGCGCCGTGCCACCACTAAATAACCCCTTTTCCTATCTTCCAGCGGGGTTTCCAGCCATGTCGGCCGGTCTGCTGAGGTCTGTTGGCTGGCCACGGATTTTTTTGCTCTTTTTCCTCCCCCGTTTTCTACCATGGGAAAGACCTTTGCTCAAACGTCTGGCTATCTTATCGGAAAAGGCTCAGAGTATCCACACCGAGGGGAAAGCCCCACATCCTCCAAAGAAGTACTCAGCCCACAAAATTCCCCATTCCCCCGTTTGATCTAGCTCCCGTCCAGTGCTAGTTCCCTGCCAAGCTCTGGAAGGCCATTGCCTTTCCCGATGGAAACAGATGCCATGCTCCAATAACAAGATTATTCCTCTCTTCGGAGATAGACTCCAGTTGCCTTCTAATTCGTTAGACTCTGTTGAAGATGTTTTTGCTCATCTTAGCCCGATTTTAGCCATTTTCCCTAACTGGTTTTAGTGCCAGCAGTTACGACGAAACTCTCCTTTGTTCACCCAATTTCCTAAGTCCAATAGTTACAAGGACTTAGAACAGCCCTCTGCTAGGCAGAAGCCAAAATGGGCA
Source organism: Thermoguttaceae bacterium (assembly GCA_025062105.1). Taxonomy (GTDB): domain Bacteria; phylum Planctomycetota; class Planctomycetia; order Pirellulales; family Thermoguttaceae; genus JANXAQ01. The sequence continues at coordinate 18,903 of JANXAQ010000121.1, read as the reverse complement.
AAAGTCGAGCTTAGAGGTTGTCTGAAAAGGAGGTAACCAATCTTCCTTTTCCAACGGCCGGTGAAAGTTCTGGGTAGTGAAGGTGTCCAAATCCTGGCCTGCAACTCCTCCTCGGGATGGAAACAACTTAGCAGCCGAAGGAAGCGAGATCTTTTTTAGACAGCCTCTTAGTTGGTTTGCTCCCCGTTTTAGCGGGTTTAGGCCTCCGCCGGAAACGGTTTCAACAGAGCCACAGCCTTTAAGTTCGACTTTTACCAATTTTGGCCTTCTGCCGAAGGGAGCTACTTCGAACTCCTTAGCGTTAATTGAACTTTGTGAATAAAAGGAGGTTTTGTTCGAACTCCCGGAGTCAAACTCAGGTAGGGAAAAATGGCAAACTTCGAGCTAAAGGGCTGTCCTGAAATGGACCTGAAATGGAATTGTGAGGTTTCCCGATATGTTCTAAGCTGACCGGTCCTTGGTTCGACGGTGCTATAAAATATAGGGCGTTTGGGCATTTTGGGAATAAGAAGGTATAAACGGTCTTTGCTGGGCCAATGCCTTTTGGCACCAGCCTCTAAGTTCGACTTTTGGCAATTTGGGCCCTCAGCCGAAATGGGAAGCTCTAACTGCTTGGAATTATTGGCCTTAGGAAATTGGAAGAACGAAAGGAGCGTTCGCCGTAACTTTTGGAAATAAAACAGGTTAGGAAAAATGTGAAAATTCAAGCCAAGGTCCCTAAAAAAACTATCCCCTATACCACTGCCGTCGAACGGAAAAACCGATATCGTCCTCCCGTCGAAAGCAGAGGATCCAGGTCATTAACACCCTAAGGAACATTTCCGCCGAGCGAAAGAACCTGCCTCTCCCGGAACTGCTCGCTGGTATACACAAGTTAGAGTTCAGACAATCGGGCATCACTTTAGGCAAAGCAGGAAAACTCGTTGAACAACACAGAATGGATCAAATAGAAAATATAGACAAACCATTTTCTGAAACTAAAGACCTCCTGACCTTCTAAATGATTTTTCCTATATTGTGCAATTTATCCAAAGTAACCGTTGGCTTGTTTTGGAGGGTTCGTTATCCCTCTAATTGGGGCAATCATTTGCTGCTGCTGTGAGAGAGTAAATCCATCCCAAAAATGTGTATAACAGCGAGCTCGGAACTGAGACACCCAGGCCAGCCTCCAGCTAGCCGGGTCAGAGGATCAAAAAGGCCCGTTGAGCGTATCCTTTCCCCCTGAGCCTAACCTTCTCTCAGCAGGGGAGAGAAAAAATATATAAGAGTATTCCGTTCGGCTGAACTGTTCTAACAAGGAAAGTAACATCTTCAGTCCAGTTTCAGTCCAGTATTTTCAGCCCCGTGGTCCATCACGGCATTCCTGCCTCAGAGAGGAATGCCAGTTTTTTTCTTTGTGCCCTCGGGACTACCGTTTGACAGCCCACTACCCTTACATTGGCGCTTTCATTGTTGCTTGTGGGCAGGAACCAACCAATGGAGGAGAGCTTCTGGAGCAAAAAATAAACTCTCCCGGCCGTTGGCTCAGGTGTTCCGGAAGCCCGAACACGCTCGGCCTCCAACGGGAGGCCCACTACACATGGTTACCTTGCTTATGGCTGCTGACTTTCGTCCCTGACCAGGTTCACAAGTCCCCATTGTAGGGGCCCCCCATTGGAGGCCGAGCCTTAGGCCAAGGCCTGAGCCCTTTGGAAACAGAGCCTCTATTAGTTTTAAGCGAAAACTCCTGCTTCGTCAAAGGGGTTGTTGCTTGGGGTGGGCTTTTTGTGGGGGCCGTTTACCTCGACTTTTGGGAATTATCTCTAATCTGCGTTGTTTCTTCTAGTAGTTACGAAGCCCCCTTTGTTTATACAATTTCTCGACTCAAATTGTCCCAAGTCGTTAAACCATTGGGCGTTCGGGCTGAGGTCAAAATACCAAAAGTCGAGTTCAAAAGAAGGGGATCCCCCTAAAGTGGCGCATTTTTCCAACCTTTGCGAAAGGTATCCCTCTTTGTATGTATTTGAGGTGCCTCTAAAGGGGTAAGGCACCAAAAAAATCTGCAAATTGATGTTGTGCTCTGGCTCTTTTCAAGAGACAATCCTTAATTTGTAAGGGAGTGAAAGTAGTCTGGTGTTGCTGGGGAGGTCTCGGGAAAGCTTCCCACCGAACTAAAACCTACTTCCTAGCAAGGATGAGCAAGTTCATCCAAGGAGGGATATAGTGGCTGCGATTTGGCAGACGGCTATTTGGTGTCTGCTGGGCACGGTCGGCAATGACACGGTTCTTTTGGATTTTTATGCGGATTGGTGTGGTCCATGCCGAGCGATGGCACCGTTGGTCGAACAACTGGCCCGTCAAGGGTATCCGATCCGCAAAATCAATATTGACCACCATCCCGAGTTGGCCGCTCGCTTTGGGGTCCGCTCAGTGCCCTGTTTCGTGATGGTAGTCAACGGCCGGGAGGTGGGTCGGGAGATCGGCCAAGTAAGCCTGGCCCGCTTGCTCCGACTCTGCCAGCTGGGCCGACAGAATTCGGTAACGGGTGGGGGAACTAAAAACCCGGCTGCCAATCAGGGCTTTCCTGGTACAACCACTGCAGAAAATCTAGCAGTCTTGCCTAGGGGGAATACTCAGGCTATAGCTGCACCTACCCCTACCACTAAAGCTGGCCTGCCCATCCCTGTAGTAGAATTGGGGGTTCCAAGAGAGCCATGGGCCCAAGACGCCTCTTTTGATCCCCCGAACCAAGACGGCTCAGCCAATGGATCGGCAGGAGCGGGTGCTCTGGCCGGAGCCAGTTCCAGGGGCCAGCCGAATGCGTCCACTGAGCAAAGCAGTCCACCAGCGACAAGTCCTTCATCGCCCCCAGTGGCAGGAATTGAACAGGAGTTGGTGGCGGCCACAGTACGTTTGCGCGTTTATCATGGCAATAGTTTGTCCCATGGTACCGGGACGATAATTGATACTCGGCAAGGGGAGGCATTGATTTTAACATGTGGACATTTATTTCGAGAAAGCCAAGGCCGAGGTCAGATTGAAGTGGATCTATTTGGCCCTACCCCAGCAGAGAAAATCTCCGGCCGTTTGATCGCCTGGAATGATCAGCGAGATTTAGGGCTACTGAGCATTAAAATACCAGGGCCGGTTCGGGCGGCCCGGGTGGCCCCGGTCGGTTATCCAGTCAAAAAAGGGCTGCTTGTCTTCAGCGTCGGCTGCGACCATGGCCAACCGCCTACTGTACGCAAAACCTGGATCGTCTCGGTGAATCGGTATTTAGGTTGGCCGAATCTTCAGGTGGCCGATCAGCCTGTCAGCGGCCGAAGCGGCGGCGGGCTTTTCACCCAGGAAGGATATCTGATCGGCGTCTGTAATGCAGCGGATCCAACAGACCGAGAGGGGCTTTTTAGTTCATTGCCGGCCATTCATGCCCAATTGGACGAAGTAGGCTTGCAATTTGTATATCAACAGCCTCCCGATGTGACACCTCAGATGCCCAGACCGAGCCCCTCTGCCCTAGCCGATAATAGTTCCCCCTGCCCATTGCCGAGTTTCCCCTCTGGTTGGCCCAGGGCCGGCAATCCGGCTTTTGATGGAGACCAACCCTCTGGCCCCGCCCTAGCCGGTCTGAAGGAACCTTCTGGCAGACCGACAAATCAATTGGGGCCTTCTGCAAATCCGGTGCCAGGGAATCGATCCGGACCAATCGGTTCGGAAGCTAATGAACCGATTTCCGATGGTGGTAGGCCAATCCGACCGACCGCTGTCGGGTCTTCCGCCCAGCTTGGTCCTCCCCCCGCTGAGAGGGTTAACCCTTGGCTGGAATTGGCCTCCTGGATTCAGAAAGGAAGTATCCCTGCCAATTCGGCAGGAGGCTCCCCGGGTGGCACAAATCCTTCTGAGTTAGCCCACCAGCAAGTTCCTTCCGACGCTCAGCCGAGGACTTCGCCTGCAACTCCGCCCGGGGAACCGCATCAACCGACGTCTTCCACGGAAGCCGGTTCCGTGAGCTCTAGGGAAATGGAGCCGGACCGGTTGGCTTTGGGCGGTGGGCTTCGGCCGGAAGAATCCGCTTTGCTGGCCGAGCTTGCCCGACGGCGCCGGCAAGGCGCCGAAGTCATTTTCATTGTTCGTCCGACCGACGATCCCCATGCCAAGAGTGAGATTTTTGTGCTTCAAGATGCCTCCCCGGAACTGCTAGCTCAGCTGGGTGCCGCCGGCCAACCCACCAAAATCCGTGAAACTTCTCTGGTCGTTGGCACCGGGCCGAAAAGGAATGGGTCTTTAGCAAGTGCGGTCCCAGAACCTCCCCCCCAGCCACCTACCCGTGCTCTTCAGTCCCAGTAACTTACTCCCAGTACCACTTCCGCAGAACGGAGTAACAGCATCAGTCCCCCTATTCCCCGAAACTGGGCAATTTAAAGAGCAACTGCGCAATAGCAAGTATTGTGTCGGTTCGGTATATTGTTACAACGGCAAACTGGGCCATTTTAAAAAGAAAAGCTGAGCAATCTAGAAAACATAGTCAATTCCGAAAGTTTTCCGGAACCTCTGCATAATTCAAAGAAGATATTTTTGATCCCATTTGGGCTCTCACCCCCTACAGATATATAAGCGGGTAGGAGAGCCGTATAGCTACAGAATCAAAAGTCCATATAGTTCACTATATGTTCAGCATTTGCAGAGGTTCCTCAGGATGGGGCAGGTTCGCCTGGCAAAGGATTTCCCGAAGGTCCAAAGAGTTTTGGCTCCGGGATACCATAGCGGCGGATCTTCCGATCCAGAGTGGAACGCTCGATGCCGAGCAGGTGAGCGGTACGGCTTTTATTCCAGCCAGTGTATTCCAAGGTGGCCAGAATATGCCGACGTTCCATTTCCTCCAGCGTGCAGGGGGTAAACCGTGCTCTGCCCAGTGGGCGAGATTCGCTAGTTTCGCCAGCACTGGCTAGATTCGATAGGACTAAGTCTTCCTCGTCGATGTATTCGCCACGGCAGAGGACCACAGCCCGTTCGATGACATTTTTTAGTTCTCGGACATTGCCCGGCCAATGGTAGCGCTGGAGCAGATCCATCGCCTTTGGCGTAAACCCCCGGATTTTTCGGCCCGTTTCGCTGATGAATCGCTGGAGGAAATGGTGGGCCAGTTCGGGGATGTCTTCCGGCCGTTTGCGAAGTGGGGGGACAACGATTTCGATCACACGCAGGCGGAAGTACAAATCCCGGCGGAAGCGTCCCTCGGCCACATCTTTTTCTAAGTCTCGGTTGGTAGCGGCAATGACGCGCACATCGACAGTAATCGGCTTACTGCCGCCAACCCGTTCGAATGGATGCCCCTCCAGAACTCGCAAGAACTTAGCCTGCAAGCTGGGGCTCATTTCCCCGATTTCATCGAGCATGAGGGTACCTCGGTGGGCGGCCTCGAATTTGCCGATTTTTCGTTCCGTTGCTCCGGTGAACGCTCCTTTCTCGTGGCCGAACAGTTCACTAGCTAACAGACTCTCCGACAACGCCGCACAGTTGAGGCAGATAAATGGATTATTTCGTCGATCGCTGGAAAAATGGACGGCCCTGGCAACCAACTCTTTTCCCACGCCGCTTTCGCCCCGGATAAGCACAGTGGCTTTGGTGGCCGCAGCCCGGGCAATCTGCTCCATCACCTGTCGGATGCCTGGGCTATGGCCGATGATCTCGCTCTGTACACCCAGGCGTTCTCGCAACTGAACATTTTCCGTGCGGATTTGGGTAAGACTTTCGTTGAGCTCTTCCTGCCGGGCCAGGTTGGTCAGAGCCACTGCCATCGTGTCGGCTACTGCCAGGGTAAACTCCAGATCATCCGGATCAGGCACCCGCTGTGGGTCGGTGGAATACAGATGGATGAGGCCCAGGACGGTTCGGCCTCGGCGGATCGGCGCACACAGCACGCTGGTCGAATAGATTTCGCCTTGGCTATCCCGGGTGCCCAAGGTACTATCGCCAAGCACATTGCGAGCCAAGACTGCCTCTCCCTCCCGCATGACCGTAGAAGCCAAAAAGTTGGAGACCCGATGATAGGCCCGGCCCGTCAGGGTCCTAGAAGCAGCAATTTCCAACTCCGAAGGCCGCACTGGCCCAGACACTCCCCGAGGAACCAGCAGAATTGCCCCAGCATCGGTCTTGGTAGCTTCGAACAGAGCATTCAGGGCCAATTCGGCCATTTTTGCGGCGCTAGAGGCAGTCGTCAGCTCAAAAGCCAGTCGGCACAACCGGGCAGCAGCCCGACCCAACGGACTTACTTGGGCCTCATCCACCTCCCCGGGCTCTAAAAATCGGGTTTGGCCCCGACGATGGGTGATGGTCGTGGGCTCGTAAGCCGCCAGCACACTGGAGTCTTCATCCTCGGCCACCTCGGACCCAGGACTGGCTATCTCAGCCGAAGCCCCCGATCCTCTGCCAGCTCGGCTTTCCGGAAATGCCTCTGTCAGACTATGCACAAAGACCAACTGCGACCGCCCAATGTGAATCACATCCCCCGGCCGAAGAATCCATTCGTATTGCACCCGTTGGTTGCCGACCATGGTGCCATTTCGGCTTTCCAGGTCTCGAAGCACCCATTGGCCTTCCGACATAAAGATTTCGGCATGAGATCGGCTGCACCGCTCGTCTTTCAAGACAATCTGATTCGTCGGCGCACGGCCGATGGTTACCGTCTGGCCGGGCACCAGCCGGAACACATCCGTCCAATGCGCCCCTTCCCGAATCACCAGATAGGCTAACTGCGGCACGGCCACCCCCTTATCGGTAACCGCACAAATCAGACCTTCAGCCCCTCGAATTCCTAGGAGCTGTTCCCTCCACATCTCCCGAACTACCACCCGAAAACTCCAGAAGACCTCTTTTTCAACTTAGCCGGAAAGTAGGCCTTTTGGCAAGGTGGTACCCTGAGATAGATGGGGCTAATTTTTTGTGGTTTGTTTAGCTCAACTTTTGCCATTTTTGCTAACTTCTTTTGTCTCCAGGAGTTACGACGAAACCTCCTTTTGTTCACCCAATTTCCTAATTCCAATAGTTACAAGAAGTTAGAACTTTCTCCTTCCGGGCCGGAGCCAAAAATGGCAAAAGTCAAGCTAAGAGGCTGTCCTAAAAAGCATGTTCTATGATGAAAGGCCTTTTGCCGCCTAAATCCCCCAGAATCCCCAAAATTCCTGTTTTTAAGGAGTGTCGAGGGTAGGAGCCGGTCGGCCAAAACCCATGGGAAACCGTCCAAATCCCAATTTCAAGACAGCCTCTAATCCCTCCTCTGAGAGCAAGCTCTTCGGCCACCGAAGGTCCTCACAAGACTAAAATCCCCCTTAGCGGATTACCGCTCCGAAAGAAAAAACAGGAGTACTTCAGCCGAATGAAGTGGCCCTAAATTTCCCTCTCCCCTGGCACCAAGGGGGTAGGGTGAGTTGGAAATCACTGAAAGCAGAGGCCAGAGGGCAAACGGAGAGTTTTCCGATTCTACCGTGTTCTGCCCTCCGCCTTCGGCCTTCTGCCTTCGGTGGCAAAGGCCCCTGCAGCCGGCTTGGGCTTCGGCTCAGCCGGCCTTTCCCTTGGAGGGCAGAGGCGGGTTTCTTCCCTCGGCCGAAATGTTACGAAAAACAGGGAAATGGGCTGCTAGAATGATGGGTGTCATTCAACCACCCTAGAGGGGGGATCCCGCCCGTTGTTCCTCCTATGATTTTCTAAGACTCTTTATTGCAAAACTTTCGAAGGAAAGTTATGTTAAAATGTTAGGGCACGGTCGGGTCTTCTATCTTTCTTATTAGAGGAGAAATCCTATGGAACGCCAGAAAGTAGTCTATTTGCAGTGGCTGCGGGCTGTATTAATTTTTTCTGCTGTTGGGGCAATTGTGCTATGGAAGCCTTCCAGTCTATGGGGTCAAATAGATGATTATTACCGTCGGGCAGTCGGCGGGGTGTCGATCGATCCGGAAGGCATCCTGCAGAACGCCCAGGTGGATGCCACCGGACAACTCCGGCAAATCCTTTTAAAACAACTAGCTCCGGTGCCCCAGGATTTGGCACAGCCCACGGAGTTACGTAAAATCTCTCTCCGGGGTTTAGAATCGGCCATCCAACAGGCTCTGGAGGCCGGTAAACCCCTACCCGACGAAGTCAAATATCTGGCCGGCTTGCAGCAAATCCGCTATGTGTTCGTGGATCCGGAGCGGCAGGATATTATCATCGCTGGTCCAGCCGAAGGCTGGAAAGTGGATGACCGAGGCTTTCTGGTCGGCGTTACCACCGGTCGACCGGTGATGCTTCTAGATGACCTTCTGGTAGCGTTGCGCACGGCTCAACAAGCCGCTCAAGGCGGCATCAGTTGTTCGATTGATCCTACCCCGCAGGGACTTCAGCAGCTTCAGGCGTATGTGAGCACTTTGAGCACGATCGGTCAGCCGGATGTTACTCTGCGGAATATTGAAAAAGCCCTCGGGCTCCAGCAGATTACTGTTCAGGGTGTGCCGGCCGATTCTCATTTTGCCCGGGTGTTAGTGGCTGCCGACTATCGCATGAAACGATTGGCCATGGGATTTGACCCAGTGCCCAAAGGGGTGAAATTACCCAGTTATTTGGCCATGATCAGTGCCGGGCCCAAAGGGATCAACAACATGATGCCTCGGTGGTGGCTGGCGCCGAACTATCAGCCTTTGCTCCGAGACGAGGAGGGCTTGAGCTGGGAGTTCCGCGGGGGCAGCGTCAAAGCCATGGCGGAGGAAGATTTTCTGACCGCCACCGGCCAACGCCAACATACGGGCCGAGCCAACCCCATGGCCCAAAAATGGGCCGAGCTGATGACCGCCCAGTACGACCGGCTGGCAGTGGCTGAGCCGATCTTCGGCCAACTACGCAACTGCATGGACCTGGCCATCTTAGGAGCCATGATGGTCCAATATCGGTTGCCGGAAAAGGCTGGCTACAGCTTCCCGGTGTTGCTGGAGGGCAACCAGGTGCCTTTGCTGAAGTTTGCCCCGCCCAAGCAGACCCCAACGATTGCCAAGGCCATGAAAAAGGGCACTAACTGGGTCATCACCGCTTCCGGCGGAGTCCAGATTCCCTCTTGGCAGATTGTGCAGAAGACCGAAAAAAGCGATTCCCTTGGCGCCGTTCGGACTCAAGCTGCCACCAAAAAGGCAGCCGCTTGGTGGTGGAACTGACTCATTGGGTGCCCCTGATTTTTGTGGTCAGTTTAGGGAATTGGGGGAACATAGATAATCCCCAGGCCCGTCGAACCGGCCCTCCCACAGGCATCTCCAGAAGCAACAAGCTCCGGATTCCAGATTCCATGGGGTATGAGTCTCTGGAAGGAGTTTAAGTCTCTCTATTTGGAAGTAAAATGGGTAGGTTCTGTGCAAAGTTGGCTTTCTGGGGGGGAGGCCTGTTTGCCTATATTGTCTATCTTGCCTAATTAACCCACAGAATTTCAGCCGCGCCCGACTCATTCCAGGCCATTGAAAAAGTCTTCTCTCCTCTGAAAAATTCTGTAGGGTACTTTGGGGGTTGGCTCCCTCGTGGGGGGAGGTAAAATCCCCTTTTCTATTGGTTGGCGCTGTTGGAACATTGTGCGCTGCTTGGGGAGATATTGGCCATGGTGGCCCCTGTTGCTTGACGTTTTGGTGGGTTTGGGGCACTCTCTGAGCGGAAACGATTTCAACAAAGCCTATTGGTTTAATAAACCCTTTCTTGGCTAGGAATCTTCTGATGGCGATGGAACTGCTTGCACCTGCAGGGGATTGGGCCTGTTTGGAGGCGGCGGTGCGGGCGGGGGCGGATGCTGTGTATTTTGGTTTCGGTCATCTGAACGCCCGCCGTCGGGCAAAAAATTTCACCGAACCAGAGGCCTCCCAGGCAGTCCAACTCCTCCATCAGCACGGCCGGCGAGCCTATCTGACGCTGAATATTGATCTAGCCACACGAGAATTAGGACTGGCCTTGCACATGCTCCGAACAGCTGCCCAGGCAGGCTTTGATGCGGTGTTGGTTCGGGACCCTGCTTTGTTGGCCGTTCGGCCCGCCTTCCCAACCCTAGAGTTCCATTTCAGCACTCAAACCTGCATGGCCAACAGTGCGGATGTGGCCGCTGCCCAGTACCTAGGAGCCCAGCGGGTGGTATTGGCCCGGGAAATGACTCTGGAGGAAATTGCCGCCGCTAGCCGAGTGCCTGGCATCCAAACCGAGGTCTTCGCACAAGGGGCCCTATGTTTTTCGGTATCGGGGCGGTGTCTTATGTCCAGTTGGGTGGGTGGACGCAGTGGCAACCGGGGGCTATGTGCCAGTCCTTGTCGGGCTCCATGGACTGTTGAACAGCAACCCGCCGGCAACCCCTTCTCAATGCACGACTTATGCACGTTGGACTGGTTGGATCGGCTCCAACAAGCAGGTGTCTCCGGCCTAAAGATCGAAGGTCGCTTAAAATCTCCGGGTTGGGTCGAACAAGCGGTTCGTATCTATCGGCAAGCCCTACAAGGCCAAGCTATAGAACCGCTTAAATCGGAAGCCCAACGTCTGACCGACTACACAGGTCGACAGTTAACCGATGGATATCTGGCCGGCCAACGTACAAATCTTACTGGCTCCAACCGCGGTCGACAACCCCAAAGCTTTTCCCCACCGCCTGAGGACTCCGACCAGACTGGTGAACTAGAACTTCCCACTAACCAGCCAACCTTGGAAGTAGCCCCCGAAGGCCAAAGCCCCGGCACTGCTGGTTCGGGGAGATTTCGGTTTCTGCTTTCTTCGGCTGGTCCGGCCATTTCCTGCCACCTGTGGATCGACCAACAAGAGCTTTGTTGGCAATATCCGAAAAGTGTGATTCATCGGGCGCACAAGGCGGTTTCGGCTGGCAGTTTGTGTGCCGAGTTAGAGGGCAGTTGGATTCAGGGGGTATTGGTGGAATCGGCAACAACCGATGATCCGGACTTTTTGCTAGTTCGTCGCACAGCCAATGCGATTGTTGATCGGATCAGTACCGAATTGAGCCGATGGCGTCGGGCGGCTGTCCGACCGGTACCACTCAGCCTCCCGCCTCAGTCCCTGATTAGCGAAGCGGAGCTTGAACCGGCCAGTGTCAATATAAGGCCCCTGGGCGACCCGCCCAACTGCGTCCGGCTCCACAAAAACCACCTGGAAAGCTTCCTCCGGTTACGAACGCCAGTCCATCTCATTGTAGAAGGAGTCGAACCGGAGGATGTCAATTGGATTGCCCAGGCGTGCCGATCCAATCGCCCGGTGGTAGCACTCCCAGCTGTCTGTTTTGAAGGGGATCTGCCGTGGATTCGGGAACTGGTTTCCCGGTGCAAAAAGGCACGATTGGCGGTGGAGGTCAATAGCTGGGGCACCTGGTGGATTGCCCGTCATGCTGGGATCGCCTTTGAAGCGGGGCCCGGACTCGGGGTGCTCAATCCTCTGGCCGCCGCCATGCTCCGCAAACTGGGTGCCCGGACTGTTACTGCATCTTTGGAAGCGGATCGTCGGCAATTGGAAGACCTCTGCGCCGCTGCGCCGGTGGGGCTTTCGCTTTATGTCTTCGGTCGGCCGCCGCTAGCTATTAGCCGGGTAGAACTCCCTTCGGAATATCAAAACCAGCTGTTTGAAGACCGCCGCTGCTTGCGCATGATCGCCCGCAGAGAAAGGGACCTGTGGGTCTTCCGACCAGAAACGCCGTTCGAGTGGCGTGGCCTCCGAAATCAACGGATCCGGGTCAAGAACCTGGTCGTGGATCTGGTGGCTTCGCCGGATCCAGTGGCCGAATGGCTCCATTCAAACCCCCGGACCTCCCGGAAGCTTTTCTACTTTAATTATCACCGCTCGTTGCAATAAGCCGATACCCCTTTCGCCCTATATAAACAAACAGACTGCTCTCAGGAGCGCCCTGAGCTTATCGGCTCTCTGTTACCAAAGCATGGTCTTGTTTTCATTGGTCCAGGTTTTTAGGGGAGAGGCAGGGGGAGCTAAATGGGTACTGAAATATCCCTCCTGAATTATGTCTCGCTGTTATACACATCTTTGGGATGGATTTACCCTCACAGCAGCAGCAAATGACTTCCCCAACTAGGGGGATAACAAACCTTCCGAAAAAAAGCCAATAGTTACTTTGGATAAATTGCACAATTTAGGAAAAATCATTTAGAAGATCAGGAAGTGTTTGGTTTTTGAAAATATTTTGCCTATTTGTTCTATTTGATCCATTCTGTGTTGTTCAACGAACTTTCCTGCTTTCCCTAAAGTGATGTCCGAGCATCTGAACTCTAACTTGTGTATAACAGCAAGGAATTATGTAGAGGTTCCTTTAGTGGCTGAGGAATTCAGCCTAAGCAAAGGCGTCAGTGCTGAGTCGGGCTGCCTAGCTCAGAAGGAGTTTTTAGGAGCATGTTTAAGGGCGGCGGGCAGTTTGTTCGGAGGAGAGTAATTTTTCCTGAAATCGGCTCAAGCAGTGCAGGCTGCTGGCTTCCCCACGGAAGCCAATGACGCGTTTATCGACTTCGATCTGTTGCTCGACCACCCGGCCCTGCTCAAGATCGAAGCGAATGAAACCTGCTGAGGCCTGCTGGATGATCTTGGCTTCCACCTCTGGGGGCAGATTAGGAGTGAGAATTTGGGTAGCGGCTTCGATCGTAGCCACGTTATTCTGAACATCTTTAAGTATAAATATCTGTTTCGTCCTCACCTTCCTGACCGCTCCGGTCTCTAAGGGAACCTCTAGTTCAAAAACTTCTGACCAGCTTTGCCCTACTGCCATCGGCTCCGCAGGTAACGGCATGGTAATAGGGGAATCGGGTTGGTCCTGGGGCTGGCTGATGTACCGTTGCCGATGAACTACTTTACCCTCCGGACTAAGGGTGATCTTGGCCAGCGGTACTCCGATCGACTTGGCAATCGTCTGAAACCCGGGCGGCGGCTCCTTGTCGGTTTGACTGTCGTAGCGCACCTCTTGCCGGCCGGTCAACTTCTGCCACATCTGCACATTCTCTACCATATGCTCGAACACCGCCGTGCCGTCCGGCTGCACCTGAAGCACTTTCCAACGTTTCACCGATCGACTGACCGACTCGGCCGTTTGGCTGACGCCGGAAACGGTGGTCCGGATCAGGGCCTGATGAGTAACCTCCCACCGGATTATTTCTCCCGGTTGGAACTTGTACCGGAGTAAATACCGTGCGCTGGGAGACTGGGGTGAAGAGTGCATTTGTTCCCTGCTTGGACGGTTCGAGCGCTCTGAAGAATCCGCCTTCGGACTCTCAGAGGGGCTGGCCGGCGTCTGCGAAACCTTCGCCGCCGGGCTAACCGATGGGGCTTCTACGGATGGGGCTTCCGGCGTCTGGCTAGAATCGGATTCCTGGTTGGCCTCCATTTGGCCGGGGCGGGGGTTTTGGCTGGCGGCCTCTGGTTGCACAGAGCTTGGTGATTGGTTGGACTGTTGCTGGGGCCACCCAGCAAACGGCCTCCCCAGACAAACAGCAATCGCACATAGTCCGACCAACCCTATTTGCATTGCCCTCCTTGGCGCAACCGACTGCATCGTTCGATCCTTTCTTGCTAGGGTCTGAAAAACTCTTTCCGAAGAAGGAGAATTGTTTAGAAACAGGCATAAAGATTTTATGCTGCCGGAACCCGTGTTTTTTCACAAGCGCCATCGGCCTCCCCAACCCAGTTTTTCTCGCAAGGTTCGATAATAACTATGTCCCGGAGCCTGGACAAGGCGGAAATGCACAGGCGCCCGCTCTACTCGGATCCGATCCCCTGCCTGGAGAGAATCGACCACTTGGCCATCGACCACCACGGCAGTACCGGCCTGCGGATGGGGAACCACCATCTCATAGATGCGATCTGCGGAATCCACTACCGGCCGATTCGTCAACGTATGAGGGCTAATAGGCGAAATGACAAACGCCTGTAATTCTTTGCGTAGAATGGGGCCGCCGGCCGATAAACTATGAGCTGTGCTGCCGACCGGAGTACTTACGATCAGCCCATCACAACTATACGTAGTTACCAGTTCGCCGTCGATGTACAGTTCGATTTCCAACATAGCAAACGGCGGCCCTGCCAGGACCGCTGTTTCATTGAGCCCTAACACACAGCTTACCTGCTGGCTGCCTCGAAAGACTCGGCATTCAAACATAAGATGTTCTAGGATCTGCACTTGGCCACTAACTGCCTGTTGGAGCAGTTTCGGGAGTTCTTCCGGCGTTAAGTCCGCTAGAAATCCTAATCGCCCTAGATTGACGGCTATAACGGGCAATTGCTGATATCCCATTTGCCGAGCTGCTCGAAGAATCGAGCCATCCCCGCCTAGCACAATGGCCAAGTCGGCTTGGAGGTCAGCTAAGCTGCGGGTACCGGTGAAATCCTCGGCAACAATGTCGGCATACTGCCGGATGATCGGACGGAGCCGATTGGCTCCCTCCAAGACGCCTGCTTTACCGCCAAATCCTAATAACACTACCCGCATGGTTCGACCTGCCTCAGCCTACCAGCCTTCTCTGCCAAAGCACTACGCTGCCTCCACGATGTTTCCTTCGGTCTGTTTTTACAATCTTTGGATCTGCTGGCCGAGCCAGCCGATAATCGGGATTTCCGGTGGGAGAAGAAAAACCTTCAGTTGGGAGGAGCCGGTAGGAGGCTGAGTGGAAGCGTTTTCCGGAAGGTTTGACCTAGGCACTGCAGCTAACCCAATCCGATCGGTTGGCAGGCCCATTTGGCAAAGTTTTTCTTTCAGTGCTAAGGCTTGCTGGGAAGCCAGCGGGCCGAGGCTGTTCACCCCAGCCCGCCCACTTTGCTCCGTCCTCTGTTCCGCCGACTCCACCACGATCCATACTCGAAGGTCTTTTCCTTCCGTAGATTGCAGCAGTTGAATCAGGTTGGCTAAGGTACTTTCCGCTTCTGGTTTCAGTTGGCTCTGCCCAGGCTGAAAAATTCGCTCGGAAAGGAGCAGACACTGGCTGCTGACAGGATTTAACCCCAAAGAAGGAAAACGCTTGGACAATTGTTCTAAGCGAAGCCGGCTCTCCGCTGAGACCCCCGTCTGGCTAGCCCCATAGGCCGAATCGCTCCTCGCAGAGGCTTGCTCTTTCAGTTCAAGGCGGCGACGGATCAGTTCGTTTTCCTGCCGCACTAATGCCGCTTCTTCCTCAACCTGTTGAAGCTTGCGAACCAGTTGGTCTCGATGGGCCCGGAGATTTTCAACCTCAGATTGCAGTGCTGCATTTTTTTCCGTCAGGGCTCGGTTCTGCGTCTGACAGGTATTCAACTGCCCCTTCGGAACCATGCAGCCGCAAACACCCAGAACCATACACACCCCAAGCATCCTACTCGGGCGGCTTTTGGAAAACATGATTCGAGTCCTTTCGAATCCGCCTCAAGGAGGTTTTTTATGGAAGGTGAAGACTTCCTTGTCTTTGCGATCCTTCTGCTCTGCGAGCCTCTGCGCACCGGTACCTGCCCAATCGACTTCAGAAAAGCTTTCCACCTTGCTGGTGAGAGGAGTCAAAAGAAGAACTCTTTATTAGCCTCCTTTGCATTTTCATTTTTCAAACAGGCTCAGGATGCCGTCCATGATGGGGCTGCTCAGCACAGTCTGGGAGTCCCAACTCCAGATATTTCGGATCATATCGAACATCATCATGCCGGTAACTGCTAAGATCAGCACGCACAGGGCCAGACTCAGTACATTCCAGATGGTGTAAGGAGCTTCGGGCAAAGCGGGGGCAGCTAATGCGCCTGCTGCAGCCATTTCGGCCGGCGCTGCCACCGGCGGAGCGCCAAGTGGAGTGACGATCGGGCTAATGGCTGGCGGACCGACCAATTCTTCTTCTAACATCGGCGCCCGGCCTGCTGCTACGCCCGCCACCGGTGCGGCCTCTTCTACCTCCTCCAACGCAATGACTTGGGAACCACTTTCTGCTTCTTCTTCGCCCGGCTCCTCCAGACCGGTCAAATCAAACTCCTCGCTCCGCAGCTGGGTGGGCGACTCCAGATCCGCTTCTTCCTCCGCTAGGGTGATCATATCATCTTCCCCCAGTTCAAGGGTTTCTTCTCCTGGGGGGGCCAAATCCAGCGGCTCCTCCAACGACAAACCGCTGTCGCTGGGATCCACCAGGGAAATCCCGCTGTCAGCGCCCATCGTCACATCGCTGCCCGAACCACTGCTGCCGCCAATGACCACCTCCTCTTCTTCGGTTACGGGTGCCAAGCCGATATCGGAACTCTCCGGAGGGCTTTTCTGAGCCGAAGTAGGAGCAGCGGATTTTTTCGGAGCAATATCACTTTCGGCCAACGGAAGATCTTCTTCCAAAGCCAAATCCAGTTCTTCTTTGGCTTCGAATTTCGTAGCAGGAGGTTGTTTGGGTTCCGCTAAGCGAAGATCGCTTTCGGCCGGGGACAGACCGGCAGCCTCCCCACTGATGACCGTACCCGACTTGCTCGAACCTGCGCCACCCAATTCCAGTTCGCTCAGTAGTACATCCGGTTCCGCACCTTCTTCAGATGGCTCTCTTGACAATCCTTCCGCCTTGAGGCGATGGACATCTTCAGCTTTAAATTTCCAGTCCATGCCGTCGCGGTAGCCATGCAGTTTGTTTTCTTCCCGCAGTTTATTGACTTCGGCAGGCGTCAACCCCAAGATCCGGGCTGCCTCTTGCGTCGTGTAGAATTGGGTCATGGGACCTGTCTCCGAACGGTTAAGGCGATGGTTGTTCTAAAATGGCCTGAATTTCTCTAGGAAGAGGCGGCTGGCCGTTCAAATGAATCAGTTGCAAATCCCAGTGGAAATTACGTACACTTCGCAGGTGGATCTTCCCATCGGCCAAATCAATGTGATAGACGCTCATGGCCCGCTGTTTTGGGTCGATGAGGGTTACCTGCTGGTACTTGTCGGCCACAGTCGTGGCAAAGGCCAGCAGGGGCGACTGGCCACCCGCCCCCATAGCCTCCGTGCCAAGGGCTACCCTCGGTGGGTTGGCTTCTTTGGGAGTAGCGCCCAACCCAGCCCCCATCCACACCACACACCCTATTCCTACTAGGCCCAACATAACTTTTTTCATACCGGCCTCCTTACCTACCGGGCCTCTACTTTCCATTTTAAAAGCCCCAATTGCCCTTGCAAGAGAAAACCTTCCTCAAAGTCCCTTTTTTGTGGCTCCCTGAGCACCTTCCCCCAACCAGGCAGCCGATTCCAAGCAAGGTGGTGCCGCTGTTAGAGGTTAGAGACTGTGCTACTTTACCGTGCCTTCCTGCCGGCTCTGTTTTTGCAGGTCGTTTCCGATTTCCGGGAGTCGGGCTTCTGAGTCCCCCACCAGAAGGGGATTTCCCATATAACCCCCCTAAAGATTTATTTCAATACATCTTTAAGGGGAGTTAGATCCTCCCCCGCCTCCCGCCGACTCTACCGAACTTTTTCCAAAAACACAAGTGCATTTAAAATGACATAACTAGTTAATTGCCTTTAGGTTAGAATCTTCTTGAAGCTTCAAAATCTTCTTGGCCCTACTGGGGGAATAAAAACCCTGGACAGTTTGCCTGGGTGGCAGGGAGACAGAGAGAGTAAGGGAATCTCTGCATAATTCAAAGGGGATGTTTTTATAGCATTTTGTCTTGTGCTCCCTATGACACAACATATGGGGGGGCCAGGATTGATAGCCCCCAATAGATAGTAGCTGCCCGTATAGGACAACTGAATGATTAAAAGTTCATAAAGTTCACTATATGTTCAGGATTTTGCAGAGATTCCTAAGAGAAATAGACAACGGTGGCCTAAACTCGACTTTTGCCATTTTAGGCCTTCTCCCGGAAGGGGAAAACTCTAAGTCCTTGTAACTATTGGACTTAGGAAATTGGGTCAACAAAAGGAAGTCTCTTTGTAACCACGGGGAACAAAAGGAGTTAGGGAAAATGGCAAAAGTCGAGCTAAAAAGTTCTTGCTGATAATCCAAACCGAGCTGAGCAAGGCTATCCGAGATCTCCGGAACTTTTACTTTAATCACAGGTAAAAGTTACGATTTCAGCCGACGGAAGAAGCCCGGGGTTGCCCCCCGGTGTCCAGCCCGGTTGTTCCGAAGTGCAAGCCGGCCGCCGTAGCAAAAAGCCCGGTTGAGCGGCTCATTTACCCCTCAGCCCATTTGGCCCCGGCTCATCATTTACCACATCCCACATGCTAACAGGGATACCACTTTTTCAATGGGTTTTATTACTTTCCAGCCTAAATCCCCCTTGCAAAAGGATTGAAAGTGTACCTTCAGTTAGCTCGACTTTTGCCATTTTTCTGAACGTGTTTTGTTCCCAAGAGTTACGACGAACCACCCATTGTCCACATAATTCCCTAACTCCAATAGTTTCAAGGAGTTAGAACTTTCCCATTTCGCCGTAGGGCCAAAATTGGCAAAAGTCGAGTCAGTTAGAGCCTTGACCAAAAAACTCCCGAACGGAAGGGGGCCCTTTAAGCGCCCATAAAAGGGGAAAAACCTTATTTTGATTAGAAGCTGGCTCTGTTGAAACCCTTTCCGGTCGGAGCCCTAAACCTACCAAAACTGAAACAAAACCGACCAGTATGGGGAAAACCCCCCCAGACTATGCGGACAACCTTTCAACAGAGCCGAACACAGACTTAATTCCTTGATTCTTTCGAGGGGATTTTACCCCCCGAAAGCAGGGGGTTTTTTCTCTTGTAGGGGAGCTGCCCCGATAAGGGCAGTTAGCTGGTGCTAGAATCTACTAACTTCCTCAATTACCCTACACTGACTGCCAAAAATTAGCCTACCTAAAGCCGGGGTGCGGCTGAAATTCTGTGGGGGAATTGGGCAAGATAGACAATATAGGCAAAATAAGCCTAACCCCCCAGAAAGCCAACTTTGCACAGAACCTACCCACTTCCAGATATACACACCTAAACTCCTTCCAGAGACTCAT